>DUOZ01000056.1 GCA_012838555.1 bacterium
AAAGCTATACTAGACAGAATACTTCATTACTCTTATTTATTTAATATATCTGGTCCTTCTTATAGAATTAAGGATAAATTAAAAACAAATGTAACTGAGGAATCTTAACTGCACACTTTTGTCCCTTCTTATCTTGACATTTATAAATTTTTATAACCATTCATTTTTTTACAGCCCCAATTCGTTATGATAGTGAATTGAAAAAGATTTTTCTAATAGATGATGATAATAATAAGTTAGTTCCAATTAAACTATTAAACAAAAAAGAAAATGCGAACATTAAAAGAAAGAAAATAACGGAGGATAACTAATTATGCTTGATAATTATCATATTAGATTCAGCTAAAAATATAATCCATTTTCAAAAGGAAACAAAGAATATTTTGTACCAACTTATTCGCCTTACATACTTCCAAGAATAAGTAGTCTTATTAAAACGATTAATGTATTAAGTCATTCTACAGTATCCTAAAATACCATCAAACGTTTCTTGATACTCTAATATTAACGCTGCTAAATCTTCATCCTTGCTCTCTTTTTGCGATTTAGGTGATGATTTCCACTTATAATAAGACAACATTTAAATTTTAATAGAACTACTAAAATATCTACCAAACAAAAACATCCGATATTCTTTGTTGAAACATTGAGTATCGGATGTAATTTTTTTATGTTACCCCAAACTAACTTTAGAGCTTTTTGGTGGTTGACCCCAAAAACCCCGAATTATTTTAGAGACCAGTTTATTTTATATGGAACTTATGAATGTTGTTATAATCAATCAAGATTTTTTCTTTAATTTGACCAGAGATGATTGCTCGAGCCACTAAGTTTTCAATATGTTTTTGAATATAACGTTTAATTGGTCTAGCTCCAAAGACCCTATCATATCCTTCTTCTACAATTTGTTGTTTTGCACGGTCACTAACTTCAAGTTCGATATTTTGTTCTTTTAATTTATTAGCAAGTTGTTTGATAAATTTTTCTACAATTTTATCAATAACTTCAAAATTAAGAGGATTAAAGATAACAATCTCATCAATTCGATTTAAAAATTCTGGTTTCATCGTTGATTTTAAATCCTCTAAGACTTTTTTAGAAGCATCTTCATATCTTAAGTTAAGCATATGTTGAGAGCCTAAATTTGAAGTCATAATGATAATGGTATTTTTAAAATCAATTAAAGTTCCGCGACCATCAGTAATTCTTCCATCATCTAAGACTTGTAATAAGACATTAAAGATATCAGGATGTGCTTTTTCAATCTCATCTAGAAGGATGATTGAATATGGATTTCTTCTAACTGCTTCACTTAATTGGCCACCTTCTTCATATCCAACATATCCTGGAGGTGCGCCAATTAATCTTGAAACACTGTGTTTTTCCATATATTCAGACATATCAATTCGAATCATTTTTGTTTCGGAGTCAAATAGTTGTTCAGCTAGGGCTCTAGCAACTTCAGTTTTACCAACCCCAGTAGGTCCTAAGAATAAGAATGAACCCATTGGACGATTCGGATCAGAAATATTAGCCCTTGACCTTAAAATAGCATTTGTAACTAATTCTAAAGCCTCATCTTGACCAATAACTCTTTCTTTTAATTTTTCATCAAGTGTTAACAGTTTCTCCATTTCACTCTTTAATAATTTGGTTAATGGAATTCCAGTCCATTTACTAATTACTTCACAAATATGGTCTTTAGTGACAACCTCATCAAGGATTCTACCGCCTTTTTCTTTACTTTGAATTTCTTTTAATCTTTTTTCTAGATTAGGTATTTCATAATATTGAAGTCTAGCAGCATCTTCATATCTTGCATCACTTTGAGCTTTTTGTAAGTTAAGTCTAGCCGCATCAAGTTGAGACTTAAGATTTTTTTGTTCTTGAAGTTCATCTTTTTCCTTTTTCCATCTAGAATGTAAAGCACTTTGTTTTTCTTTTAAGTTAGCTCTTTCTTCTTTAATAGAATTAAGTCTACTCAGTGACCTTTCATCTGTTTCTTTTGATAAAGCTGAAATTTCTATTTCAAGCTGCATAATTTTGCGAGTAATATCATCTAGTTCTTCAGGCATTGAATCAATTTGCATTCTAACACTAGCACAAGCTTCATCAATTAAATCAATCGCTTTATCAGGTAAATAACGATCAGTTATATATCTAGATGATAAAGTCGATGCTGTAATAATTGCATCATCCGTAATTTGAACTCCATGATGGATTTCAAAGCGTTCTTTTAAACCTCTTAAAATTGAAATTGTATCTTCAACTGTTGGTTCATGAACCATGACTTTTTGCATTCTTCTTTCTAATGCAGCATCTTTTTCTATATATTTACGGTGTTCATCTAAAGTTGTTGCACCAATACAGTGGAGTTCACCTCTAGCTAGCATTGGTTTTAATAAGTTAGCAGCATCCATCGCTCCATCTACTCTACCTGCACCGACTAAATTATGGATTTCATCAATAAACATAATGATGCGACCTTCGCTTTTTTGAATTTCTTTTAAGACCGCTTTTAATCTTTCTTCAAATTCACCGCGATACTTAGCACCTGCAATTAAAGCTCCCATATCTAGTTCATAAATAGTTTTATCTTGTAATGTAGCTGGAACATCATTATTAAAGATTCTCCATGCTAAACCTTCAACTATCGCTGTTTTACCAACGCCAGGTTCACCAATTAATATCGGATTATTTTTTGTTTTTCTTGATAGGATTTGAATAACTCTTCTAATTTCTTCATCTCTTCCAATAATTGGATCGATTTTACCTTTTTTAACTTGTTCAACTAAATCTCGTCCATACTTTTCTAAGACTTGATAACGATTTTCAGGAGTTTGGTTATCAACATGGTAATCACCACGATATTTTTCAATTATTGGAATAACTTTATCTTTAGTTATATTAAATTCTTTTAATAATTCTTTAGTTGTGAAATTCCTAGAATCAAATAATGCAAGTATAATGTGTTCAACACTTATATAAGAATCTTTATATTCTTGCATTATTTTTTCTGCTTTGATTAATACATCATTTAAATCATAGGAAATAGTAACGTTATTACTAGTTGTTGATACAATTTTCTTTAATTGTTCATCAACATAACTAACTAATACTTCCTTTTTAAGATTCAGTTCTTTAATGATTGAATTAAACATATTTTCATCATCATCAAGTAAAGCTCTAATTAAATGAATTACATCACATTGACCATGATTAAATTGTTGTGCATATTGGTAGGCTTTTACTAATGCTTGTTGAGACTTTTCAGTATAATTTTGTGCATTCATATAATACCTCCCTTCAAACGATCTTAACTAAATGTTCGTTTGAACCAATCCTTAAAAGAGTTCCCTCCTGATTTCTTTTCTTGTTCTCTTAACTTAGAATAAAGTTCGCGCTCTTGCTTAGATAATTTGGTAGGAATTTGAACATCAACTTTAACATATTGATCACCATAATTATCGGAACGCATATCTTTGACACCTTTACCTCTAAGTTTAAAGATTTGACCACTTTGGGTTCCACTAGGTATTTCCATTTCAACTGTTCCATACACGGTAGGAACATCAATTTTATTACCTAAAACTGCATCAATAACCGAGATTGGAATTGAGATTTTAATATCTCGTCCTTCTCTTTCAAAAACAGGATGTTTACCTACGATAATTTCAATGTATAAATCACCATTAGGTCCACCGTTTTCGCCACGTTCTCCACGGCCACTCATTCTTAATTGTTGACCTGAATTAATTCCGGCTGGGATATTAACTTCAAGTGTTGTTCTTTTTGTGATATATCCTTCACCATTACATTTATTACATTTATTTTTAATAATCTTGCCACTACCTTGGCAATCTGGACAATCTCTTTGTGTTTGGATAGTGCCAAAAGCAGTAACTTGTCTAGAAGTGATAATACCAGAACCGTTACATCTAGAACATTTAGATATATCACTAGATGATTGGGCTCCACTTCCTTTACAAGTCTCACACATTGAGTCTAAGTTAAGGGTAATATCTTTCTTTTTACCAAAAATGGCATCAAGGAAGTCAATTTTTAATTGAATAAAGCGGTCGGCACCTTGTCTAGGTCCAGTTTTAGATGTTCTTCTTGCTCCTCCTCCAAAAAAGGATGAGAAGATATCACCGATATCCACACCAAAATCACCAAAGCCGAAGTTACCAAAACCACCAAAACCACCTTGTCCAGCAGCATTTGGATCAACACCAGCATGACCAAATTGATCGTATAGTTGTCGTTTTTTATCATCACTTAAAACATCATAAGCTTCTTGGACTTCTTTAAACTTTTCATCAGCACCTGGTTCTTTATTAATGTCCGGGTGATATTTTTTAGCAAGTTTACGATAATTCTTCTTAATTTCATCTAAACTAGCACTTTTACTAACACCGAGCACCTCATAGTAGTCTCTTTTACTCGCCATCAGAGCTCCACCTTTCTTAAATCAATAAACCGAGATAAACTCGGTTTATTGACAACACTATTTTTCAGTAAAGTTTGCATCAACGACATTATCATCATTCTTAGTTTCATTAGTTTGATTTGATGAAGCAGCACTGTTAGCATACTGATTCATAGCTTGAGCAGCTTGTTCTAATTCATTAATTTTGGTTTTTAATGTTTCTATATCATTTGTTTCAAGTGCTCGTTTTAATTCATCGCGCAACTTAACTGTTTGTTCTTTTTGATTTGCATCAATCTTATCACCTTGTTCTTCTAACGTACGATCAATTTGTAAGATGAATTGTTCAGCTTTATTTCTAAGTTCAACTTCTTCACGACGTTTTTCATCAGCTTCACGATTTGCTTCAGCTTCTTTAACCATACGGTCAATTTCATCTTTTGATAGTCCTGTTGAGTTTTGAATTGTGATTGATTGTTCTTTATTCGTATCAAGGTCTTTAGCCTTAACATGAACAATACCGTTAGCATCGATATCAAATGAAACTTCAATTCTTGGTTCTCCTCTTCTAGCTGGTCTAATACCATCTAGCTTGAAGTTACCTAGTAATTTATTGTCTCTAGCCATTGGACGTTCACCTTGGTAAACCATAATATCAACAGCTGGTTGATTATCTTCTGCAGTTGAGAAGACTTGAGATTTAGTTGTAGGAATTGTTGTGTTTCTAGGAATGATAGTTGTCATAACTCCACCTAGAGTTTCAATACCAAGTGAGAGTGGTGTAACGTCAAGTAATAAGACGTCTTTAATATCTCCTGCTAAAATTGCACCTTGAACAGCTGCACCAATTGAGACAGCTTCATCTGGGTTAACTGAACGATTTGGTTCTTTGCCTAAAAGTTCTTTAACTAAATCAACAACTGCAGGCATTCTTGTAGAACCACCTACTAATAAGACTTCATCTAACTCTGAAGGTGATAACTTAGCATCTGATAATGCACGTTTAATTGGTTCTTCTGTACGTTTTAATAAATGACGAGTTAATTCTTGGAATTTCGCTCTTGTAATTGTTGTTTCAAAGTTAACTGGTCCACTATTTGACATAGCTAAGAATGGCAACATAATAGAAGTTTCTAGTGTTGCAGATAATTCAATTTTAGCCTTTTCTGCAGCATCTCTAAGACGTTGAACTGCCATTTTATCTTTAGTAACATCAACACCAGATTGAATTCTAACTTCATCTGCAATGTATTTTAATAAGACTTCATCCCAGTCATCTCCACCTAGTTTGTTATCCCCTGAAGTAGAAATAACTTCGAATGTACCATCGGCAATTTCAAGAATTGAAACGTCGAATGTTCCTCCACCTAGGTCATAAACTAAGATTTTTTCATCTTTATTTTTATTTAAACCATAAGCTAGAGCTGAAGCAGTAGGTTCATTAATAATTCTAACTACTTCTAATCCAGCAATTGTACCTGCATCTTTAGTTGCTTGACGTTGAGCGTCATTAAAATAAGCTGGTACAGTAATAACTGCTTTATGAACAGGTTGTCCTAAATGATCTTCAGCATATTTTTTCATGAATTGAAGAATTTTAGCTGAGATTTCTTGTGGTGTAAAATCCTTATTTACAGCCTTAATATGCGTTTTTTCTGGACTACCAATTTTTCTTTTAATTGATAGTACTGTATTTTCTGGATTAGTGATTGCTTGACGTTTTGCAGCATCACCAACTAATTCTTCTCCATTAGCTTTAAAAGCGACAACTGAAGGACATGTATTTCTTCCTTCTGGTGATGGAATAACTTTAACATTTCCATCTTCTTGCATATATGATACAACTGAGTTGGTAGTACCAAGGTCAATACCAATAATAATTTCTTTTCTAGCCATTTAAATTTTCCTCCTTATCAACATCTACATCTAAATTACTTTTTCCATTTAAATTAATATCTTCATAATTAACTGAATTAATTGAAGATTCAGTTGAGGTTTCCTCATTAATTAAGTCTTCTTCGACTTCGTCTTTAGATTCTTCCTCTTTTTTAATGGCGACCACGACATTCGCTGGACGAATCACGCGATCATTTAACATATATCCGTTTAACAGAATATTAGTGATTAAGCCTATTTTATCTTCTTCTTCCACTACTTCTGTTTCAACAGCGTTATGAATAGTAGGATCGAATTTATCTCCTATATTAGGTACAATTTCTGTAGCGCCTTCTTCTTCTAAGGCTTTCTTTAACATAATATAGATATATTCAAATCCTGTTTTATAAGCTTCTACTTCTGGTGAACTCACCGGGCTTTTAAAAGCGAAGTGAAAACTATCTAATACAGGTAAAAGTCTTTCAACTAAATCTTGTGAACGATATTTATATAAGCGATTAAACTCGTTTTTATAATATTTAGCTTGGTTTTCATGATGTGCAGCAGTAGCTAGTGCCTTACCATACATACTCTCTAAATGCGCGATTTCTTTTGTTAATTGCTCAGTTTTTTCATCATTTCCTTCTTCTTTACCTTTTTTTCTCTTTTTCTCATCTTTTACCATATTCTTATCCTTAACTTCTTGTCCTTTCTTTTCTTTTTTAGTCTTCATTACCTTCCCTCTCTTTCAACATAGTATCAATCTTTTCTGAAAGATATTCTAGGGCGCTAATAACTTTGTTATAGTTCATTCTTGTAGGTCCAATTAAAGCAATCGTTCCATATTCATTGTTAGATAGTCTAATTGGTTTACTAACTAATGTAACATCATCTAACTCCATTAATTGATTTTCTTTACCAATTCTAATACTCAAATGATCGCCTTCACCAACAATCTTCTTCCAAATTTCATCATTTTCGATTAAGTTTACTAGTTTTCTAAGTTTATTTATATCTGATGTAAATTCAGGTTGTTCAAGAATGTTGTTTCTTCCAAACACCGCTACTCTTTCGTTAGTAAATTTGATAAAGGCTTCTAAAAATGCGCGGAAGATAATCTCATGTTGAGTAATTCGTTCAGCTAAAATTGGTTTTAAAGAATCCATCTTATCAATAATATCATTTATTGGAGTTCCGACTAATCTGTCATTCATGATATCTACACATGTACCAATTTCATCTACACTAACACCATTAGGTACATTGAATGTTTTTGATTCGACATGACCTTTAGACGTAACAAAAACAGCGACAGCACTATTATTGTTTAAAGGAATATATTGAATCTTACTTAATGTTTCTTTAGAACTATCAGGACCTAAAACTATCGAGGTGAGATTAGTCATTTGAGCGATAATTTCACATCCGTGTTTAATAATTTCATTGATTGCTATATCTTTTGCTGAAAATAATTCCTGCATTTTGCTTTTGACTTCTTCATCAATTTCAGTATCTCTTAGATGTTCAATATAAAATCGATATCCTTTAGATGAAGGTACTCTTCCTGCAGAAGTGTGAGGTTTTTCGATATAGCCTTCTTGTTCTAGTTCACTCATTTCATTACGAATTGTTGCACTTGAATAAGGCAAATTATATTCGTTAATCAAAGTTTGTGATCCAACAGGTGTGGCTGTTTGAATAAATTGTTCAATAATTAATTTTAATATTTTCTCTTTTCTTGAATATTTAGTCATTTACTCACCTCGTTAGCAGTCATTTCCAGCAACTGCTAATAATATTATACACACTAATTTAGCACTGTCAACAATAAAGTGCTAATTTATTTTATTCCTAAAATAAAAAAATTATACTTTTATGAATAAAATAAAAAAAAAGTCTTTTAGTTATTAAAAAACAAGGAATGTCCCCGTTAGTTATAACTTTTTAATAAACTCTGTAATAATACTATCTAATATATATAGATTGTGACTCGTTACCTTTAAACTATTTTCATTAATTTCTATTAGATTAAGCTTTTTTAATTGATTGATTTCTTCTTTGTAATAATCTTTAAAGTTTTTATTAAATAACAGGTTATATTGTTCAAAATTAATGCCATAAATCGTTCTTAAATTTAGCATTATATATTCAAATTCTTTATTTTTTAAATCAATCGTTTCTTTATGAACAACAAAATTATAATTAAAATATTCATTTAAACTCTTAGTGTTTTGATATCTTATTCCATTGATATAACCACTAGCACCCAAACCAATACCATAATATTCTTTGTTTTGCCAATAAGTAAGATTATGTTTAGAGAAGTGTTCTTCATCAATAGCAAAATTACTTACTTCATAATGAATAAAACCATGATCATACAAATAATTAATAATAAAATCATAGATAGTTCTTAATTCATCATCATTTAAAGCTTCGACTTTACTTATAAAAAATTTAGTATTAGGTTCTATTATTAATGAGTACAAAGAAAGATGTTTGACATTATATGATAAAGCCATATCTAAATCATGTTTAACATCATCTTTACTAGTGCCTTCTAAACCATAAATTAAATCAAATGAGTAATTAGTAATACCTACTTTGTTTAACCAATTGACGACATTTTTAACATCTTTATTAGTGTGATATCTACCAAGTTTTTTTAACACTGTTTCATTAAAAGTTTGGACACCGATACTTACTCGATTAATCCCATATTTCTTAAAAAGTGAAATCTTATCAAAGTCTAAAGTTTCAGGATTTACTTCAATCGAAAACTCATAATCTTTATCTAAATATTTATTTAAATGAGATAAAAGATATTCTAATTGATCATAAGTTAAAGAAGATGGAGTACCTCCACCTATAAAAATAGTTTTACATTTATCAATCTTATAACTTTGAAGTTCATAAATTAAAACTTCAAGATATTTTTTTGCCCATTTTTCGTTATAGAAAACCTTAGTAAAATCACAATAATGACATAAATGAACACAAAAAGGAATGTGAAGATATAAAGACTTAGGTTTCATAATTAATCTTGTTTTGTTTCTTTTTCTTCATCTAAATCATATAAGTCACGAGCAACTTCTTTTTCAATATCTTTTTCTTCTAAAATTATATTTTCACGAACAATCATAGATTCGAGTTCTTCTCTTGCAATTTCAGATTCATCTAATACTTCATCATCTACTTCATCATTTTTAGTTACAACTAAACGTCTTAAATAATAAACAGCAACTAAAATAACACCTGTAGCAACTAGAATATAAATTAACTCTTTATTAATTGCGATGAATGATAACATACGTAACTCCTCCTTCATTAGTTATTTTATAAAGAATAAGGTAAATTAACAACCATTATTCATCATCAGTGCTTAATAAGGCCATGAAAGCTTCTTGAGGTACTTCAACGCTACCAATCGCCTTCATTCGTCTCTTGCCTTCTTTTTGTTTCTCTAAGAGTTTTTTCTTTCTTGAAATGTCTCCACCATAACACTTAGATAAGACGTCTTTTCTAACTGCTTTAACGTTAGTTCTAGCAATGACTTTTCCTGAAATCGCTGCTTGAATTGGAACTTCAAATTGTTGACGTGGAATAACAGTTTTAAGTTTAACTGTCATTTTATGACCTCGATGATATGCTTGATCACGGTGGACAATTGAAGCTAAAGCATCAACAACTTCTCCATTAAGTAAGATATCCATCTTAACTAATTTAGATTCTTTATAACCTGATAGTTCATAATCAAATGAAGCATATCCTTTTGAAGATGATTTTAAACGATCAAAGAAATCATAGATTATCTCTGAAAGCGGCATTTCATAAATTAAAATCATTCTTGTTTCATCAATATAATTGAGTTCCTTATAAATACCTCGTTTATTTTGACAAAGTTCCATTAAAGGCCCGACATAATCAGAAGGAGTCATAATTTCGACTGTTACAAATGGTTCTTCGATTCTATCAATTTCTTGTGGTGACGGAAACTTAGATGGATTTTCTAAAATTAATTTAGTACCATCATGTAAATAAACATGATAAATAACGGAAGGTGCAGTCGTAATAATATCAAGATTATATTCTCTTTCAAGTCTTTCTTGGACTACATCCATATGTAATAAACCTAAAAAACCACATCTAAATCCAAAGCCAAGGGCCTGAGAAGTTTCAGGTTCAAAGACTAATGCAGCATCATTTAATTGTAATTTTTCAATCGCATCTCTTAATTCACCGTATTTATCATTATCAACAGGATAAATACCACAATAAACCATTGGATTCATTTTACGATATCCCTTTAAAGGTTCACTAGCAGGTCTTTGAGCATTGGTAATTGTGTCTCCGACTTGAACATCTTTAATATTCTTAATTGATGCAGTAAGCCAACCAACCTCACCACAACCTAGTTCATCCTTTTTAACTTCTCTAGGTGTTCTAACACCACATTCTAAAACTTCATATTCAGTTTTAGTGTTCATCATTCTAATTTTATCTCCGACACTTAATTTACCTTCAATAACTCTAATAAAAACAATGACACCACGATAAGCATCATAGTAAGAGTCAAAAATTAATGCCTTTAAAGGTGCATTTTCATCTCCAGTAGGAGCAGGAATATATTTAACTACCGCTTCTAATACTTCTTTGATGTTTAAACCTCTTTTAGCTGAAATTAATGGTGCATGGTCTGTTGGTAAACCAATAATATTTTCAATATCTTCTTTGATTTTATTTGGCATTGCACTTGGTAAATCAATTTTATTAATAACAGGAACAATCTCTAAATTATTATCTAAAGCTAAATAAACATTAGCAAGTGTTTGAGCTTCAATACCTTGAGAAGCATCCACGACTAAAAGAGCACCCTCACACGCTGCTAAAGATCTAGAAACTTCATATGAAAAGTCAACATGGCCTGGAGTATCGATTAAATGAAATGTATAATCATTGCCATCCTCGGCACGATATCTAACTTGAATTGCATTTAACTTAATCGTAATACCACGTTCTCTTTCTAAATCCATGGTATCAAGAAATTGCTCTTTCATTTCCCTTTTCTCGACAGTTTCAGTTAATTCTAAAATCCTATCAGCAAGAGTGGATTTACCATGATCGATATGGGCTATAATTGAAAAGTTACGAATAAATTTTTGATTAATGCTCACTTAAAATCCCCCTTAACGTAATAATTATAGCAAAACTCCACTTTTGCTGCATCAAATCTTTTACTCAAAACGACCATTTTCGAGTAATTTCTTATTACCTCTTAAAAAGTCTATACTACTTGTTCTCTTTTTACCTTCAAATTGGAGAGAATCAATATAAATAGTCCCGTCTTTACATTGAACTTCAATCTTATCATCTAGATTAAGAATCGTTCCACTTTCACTAATAACTTTCTTTTCTCCTAGTCTAACATCAAATACTTTTACCGTTTTTCCGTTTAATGTTGTATAAGCTCCAGGAATAGAATTTAAACCTCTGATTAAATTAAACACACTTCTAGTGTCTAAGTCCCAATTAATTCTTTCTTCTTCTCTTTTAATATTATAACCAAATGTAACCTCTTCTTCATTTTGAGGTATAGATTTATAATTTCTATTTAAATATTTAGGTAAAAACTCTAATATTAATTCTTTACCTAAATTAGATAAACGATCATGCAATGAATCATATGTATCATTATCTGTTATAGATATTTCTCTTTGATAATAAATATCACCAGCATCCATTTTTTCTACCATATTCATAATTGTAATACCAGTTTTATCATGTCCTTTGATTATTGAGTGGTGAATTGGAGCACCACCACGAAGTTTAGGTAGTAATGAAGCATGAATATTAATACAACCTAATGGTGGTAAATCAAGTAATTCTTTAGGTAAAATTTGACCATAAGCACATGTAATAATTAAATCAGGTTGATACTCTTTTATCTTTTCAAAATCAGTTCTTATTTTGTAAGGTTGGAAGACATCTATCCCTTTTTCTAGGGCTAGTTCTTTAACTGCTGTAGGAGTTAAGATTTTTTTCCTTCCTACAACTTTATCAGGTTGAGAAACAATTAAACCAACATTATAATTAGCATTTATTATCCCTTCAAAAATATTTTTTGCAAAGTTAGGCGTACCCATTAACACAATCTTTTCTTTCACAATATCACCTCTTAAACATAAGAATTATAACATATTCTTATTATTTCATTGTTATTAACTTTAATTTTAATATAAATAGTTTCTCATAGTGACACTAATAGTTATTATTTCGTTATATGCTTATTTTAATCCATTTAGAGTGACTAAAGTATATAATTGAATAAATATCCATTAAGTTTCTTTTGTTTGTTATTAAGCTTTTAAAAGGTTAAAAAAAAGCAGATATAAGAATACCTGCTTTAAGATATCGCGCCCTTGAGTAATTTTATAAAGATTTCGAAGCCACCATCTACGATTTTAACGATGATGTTATTAAAGGCATCCACTCCTTTTGCAATGATTGAACTATCTTGTGATTCTAAAGGTTGAGTTTCATCTAGATAGCCATCTTCGATAACTTTTCCGCCGCCAACAGTAGAGTCAAACTCACTAATCGCTGAATTAATGTTATCACTAGGTCCAGATTCACTTTTAATAACACCGTATCCAACAATTAGCAACAGTATGACAAATAGAGCATCAAGCAAAAACCGATTCATGCTGTCACCTCACTTAATTCTATGCCACTAGCGATATTTTAGAATAAGTAGCATTGTAGATACTGTCGAATCTTAAAGTTGATCTAAATTTCGATGTAAAGCCATATTAATTGAATCAGAGATTGTGACAGCTATATTTTCGACTTGTTCATCAATTTCTTTTGGCGTAACAATCATACCTAGTTCATCTTCATTGTAATAATTATATAATGTGTCGATATCAGGAATTGCCTTTCCTTGTCGCATTAAGGTTCTAAATGTTTCATCTATTATTGACATAATTTCAACAACAGTAGCTACCCCAATCGCAATGACAGGAATTCCTAAAACTTCTTTTGAAATTTCTTTACGATTGTTTTTAACTCCACTTCCAGGATTGATTCCCGCATCAGTAATTTGAATAACTTTATTTACTCTTTTAATGCTTCTAGAAGCTAGAGCATCAATAACGATGACACAATCCGGTTTTATTTCATTACATACAGAATTTACAATATCACTTGTTTCAATGCCGGTTTGACCCATTACCCCTGGAGTTAAAACTGCAACTTTTTTAGTTCCTTCAGGGATACCATCAAAACCGAAATCAAATAAGTGTTTGGTGACAATCACATTAGATGTCGTTACAGGTCCAAGAGCATCCGGGGTAACATCGCTATTACCTAGACCAGCAACAAATACAACTGAATCATCATTGATTTTGTATTTATTTAGTAATTGTTGTAATGTGTCACTTACTACTTCTTTAACAGCCTCTCTAACATCTTCATCATTTAAATGTGGAAATTCAATTGAGTAGTAATCTCCGGGAATTTTGCCAATACTTTCATCATATCTATGGATAATTATATGGTTGATATTAATCCCCTTATATGAGGACTTTTTCTGTGTATAAATATCAGTAGAAGTTTCACTTTCAACGATTTCATCAGCTAAGTCAGTTCTAAACGTTCTCATTTTACTCACCTCTACTATATTATTAACCTAAAGTTTTCTAACTAATCAAAAAAAGGTGCTTAACACCTTTATAATTGTTGATATAAAAATTTAAATAAGAATAGTTCAAAGGCTTGAAAACGATCGACTTGACCAGTTTTTATGTCTAAATCAAGTAACATAAATTGATCTAGCATCCTAATTAAGTATTCACTATCATTACCTTTATTAATCCGTCTAAAAGCTAGTTTCACTCGATAAGGGTGGCAAGCTAAGATTTCAGAAATTTTAGCTTCACTATGACCTAATTCTTTATTAACTGCAACTTGATAAATAAAACGAAGTTGAGAAGCCATAACAGTTAATAATTGAATTGGTTCAATATTTGATAATTTAAAACTTTGATAAACTTTCATTGTTTTATTAACATCATTATCAATTAAGTTATCTAGTAAAGCAAAGATGTTTTCCTCTAGTTGAGGTGTAACTAATGATGTTACATGGTCAACATTTATTTTTTTACTACACAAGCACAATTTATCTACTTCTTGTTCTAATCTTACTAAGTCTTCACCAACTCGTTCAATTAAAACATTTAATGCTTCATTTGAAATTGTACAACCATTGTCTTTAATTCTTTTTTTCGCTATTACTGGCCATTCATCTTTTTTTATCGAGCCAGTATTAATAACTTGACCTACTTTTACTAACTTCTTATTAAAAGCACTTGAGCGATCTATTTTATCACTATCTACAACAAAAATTATCGTTGTAAAATCACTTTGATTATCAAGGTATTCTTCAAACTCTTCAAAAGTTTGCTCAAAATCTAATTTAACTTTTTTATCCTTAAGTAAAAAATAAGGGTTTGTTAATAAAAGTAATTTTTTATCATAACCGAAAGGGTATGTAATTGCATCATCAGCAATCATCCTAAGTGGCGTTTCTTCCAAATCATATTTAATTAAAGTAAAATCATTAATTTCATCTAAATGTTTGGAAATTAATTCATCCACCTTCTTTTTAATTAAAGGCTTATGTTCGCCACTTACAAGATAAATCATAAATACATACCTCCAACACTAAACTTTAACACAAATTGCTTCAATTTCGACTTTAACATCCTTTGGTAATCTACTTACCTCAACTGCAGCCCTAGCTGGTTTAAATTCATTAAAGAACTCTCCATAAACTTCATTCATACTAGTAAAATCATTCATGTCTTTTAAAAAGACTGTTACTTTAACAACATCTTTTAAGGTAAATCCAGCTTCTTCAATAATTGCTTTAACATTATTTAAAGATTGTCGAGTTTGATTTTTAATATCATCACTAACTAATGTCATTGTTTCTGGTACAAATGGGATTTGTCCTGAAACAAATAACATATTATTAACTTCAATTGCTTGAGAATAGGGTCCAATAGCACTAGGAGCCTTAGTCGTTTTAATTATTCGTCGCATTCAATAACCTCCTTACACCTAACTCTAGGATTATAGCCTTTATTTGTTAATATTTCAATGATTCTTTTAGCATGTTTCTTCCCGTTTGTTTCAAGAATGAATTCAACTTGGACATAACCACTGATGTAATCATGACCAGTACGTTCATGATTTATCGAGTTTACATTCGCACCTTCTTGGGAAAAAATATCCAACAATTTATTTAAATTACCAGGTCGATCATAAACATCAACCATTACACATAACTTTCTACCTTGAAGGATTAACCCTCGATTAATTAATCTTTCTAGGAAGTTAACATCGACATTTCCTCCACTGATAATTGAAACAATATTCTTAGCCTTATCTTTAATTTTATTAAACAAAATGGCAGCTACTGAAGCAGCACCAGCTCCTTCTGAGATAATCTTAGCTTTTTCAAGTAAAATTAATGTCGCTTGAGCTATTTCATCATCACTTACTATAACAACATCATCAACATACTTTTTACAAATTTCATAAGTGATATTTCCCACACATTTAACAGCAATACCATCTGCTATCGTATTTAAATTGTCTAATGGTCCAATTGTATTAGTAGTTAGAGCATGTTTTAATGATGCAGCTCCTTCAGCTTCGACTCCGATAACTTTAATATCTGGTTTAAGATGTTTTAAAACAGAAGCAATCCCACTTATTAGACCTCCTCCACCAATTGGTACAACTACCATATCAACACTTTCTAATTGATTTAAAATTTCAAAGGCAATTGTTCCTTGTCCTGCAATAATTCGATAATCATTAAAAGGTTCAATAAATGTTAAACCTTGCTCTTGTTGAAGCTTTTTAGCATGAGCATAAGCTTCATCAAAATTTGCGCCATGTAAAATTACATTCGCTCCATATTCTTTTGTGTTATTGACTTTTGATAAAGGTGCATATTGAGGCATAACAATCGTTGACTTAATTCCCATTTTACTAGCAGCATATGCTACTCCTTGAGCATGATTACCAGCACTTGCAGCTATAACACCTTTTTGTTTTTCTTCTTCACTTAATTGAGATAAACAAAAATAGGCACCACGTATTTTATAAGAGCCTGTATGTTGAAGATTTTCTAACTTAACAAATAAATTAACATCACTAACTAACGAAGAAATATTATTTAATGGTGTCTTTCTAATTATAGGTGTTAATACTGACCTAGCCTTTTCAAAAATACTAAGATCCATATGCTCTCTCCTTCTTACACCTATATTTTACTTTTAATTGAGTTAACTATCAAGGAGGCGTTAACGAAATCATTAACTTCTTGTTAAACATCTTAAAAATAATACTCCCTTGATTCCTTGTAGTTAAGGTAATGACATTATAATTATCTAATCGCTTAAGTACCTCATTATGAGGATGACCATAATAATTAGTTCCTACTTGGATTATGGCAAATCTAGGTTTAATATGATTAATAAACTCTTCACTTGTTGAAGTGTTTGAACCATGGTGCGATACTTTTAAAACATCGCATTTTAAAATTGGATTTTTCTTTATTATTTCTTGTTCAATATTAGAAGAAATATCGCCACTAAAAAGATAATAAATACCATTTATATTGGTATAAATGACATTACTACAATCATTATCATTATCACAACTTATTTGGTAATTTAAGTTATATAATGTTAAGCCATTAAACTTTAAATATTTAAAATCATTACCTTTTATAACTTTATCAACATTAAAATTACTAAGTAATGAACTAGCAGCACCCATATGATCAAAGTCATCATGTGAGATAATTAAGGCATCTAATTTCTTGATATTTAAGGCTTTAAAATAAGGGATTAAACGATTAGTAGCCAAATCAAAACTTTTATTACCACCTGTATCAATTAAGATATTAACTTGATTAAAAGCCTTTTTAATTAAAATACAATCACCTTGACCTACATCAATAAAATGTACTTCATCATAAATTATTAATGAAGTAGAAAAATATTGACATACTAACAAAGGAATAATTAAGAATAAATTAATTAATGCTTTCTTTTTAATATTTAAACTAAAGAGTAATATCGAAGTTAAGAGAATTAAATAAAAAATTGTCGGAAAAAAGACATCTGGTTTGCCAAAAATTAATTTAAGTGGTATTTGATTAATTAATCTTATTAATTCTTCAAAACCAATAAGACATCTTAAATATATAAAATCTAAGAAAGGGAAAATCATTACGATTAAAGATAAAAAGAAAAAGATTGTTGTAGGCAAGGTTAATAAAGGTGTAGCTATAATAGAAACTAGATTATATTCATAGTTAAAATCCAAAATTATGGGTAACGTCGATAAATGTAAAATAAATGGTATTAGAATTTTTTTAAATGGTAGCTTAAGTTTATTTGTGAACTCAATAACAAATGAAACGATAAAGCAAAGTAAAAATGATGGCGAGATAACTACAAGAGGATTAATTAGAACCATTAAGATACCTGTTAATGATAAAAGTTCTACACGATGAAAATGTGAATTGAACAATAATCTATTTAAATATCTTAAAAAGATAAATAAAAATGATCTAAAAGCAGAAATAGCAAAGTCTAACAAATATAAATAAAAAAATAATATCACAATGATAATACCTTCAATAATCTTCTCACCTTTAAAGAATCTTGATAACAAATTAGTAAGCATTAATTTAAATATATTAAAATGAAAGCCTGAAACCACAAATAAATGAACCGCTGATACATCTATCAAATTATTATAAATAGAATCAGTTAAAATAGATTTTTCACCAAAGATTAATAATTTAATAAAACTAGCACTTTTTATTGATAGATTACTAACTAAATTATCTATGAATTCAACTCTAAAAGGATAATTATAATAGATTACTTCATAATCATTCATGTAAAATTGACCTTTTACACCTTGACTTTTTAAATATGAAGCAAAATTAAAGACTAAAGGAACAGTCGTGTTCTTTAGTCTTTTAATTTCGCCATTTACTTTTAAAATAGATCCTTCTTCAATATCTTCATCTAAATAAAGTAAATATTTAATATCATTTTCATCTTTAACTATATAATAAGTTTTTTCTTTACTAATAATCGTTATTTTATAGTCTTCAACATGATTTTCTAACATAATTGGTTCACTTATAGGGATTAAAAAGATTATTAAGTAAATACTAATATAACCTAGACTTAAGTAATGTTTCTTTTTGTAACATAGAATTAAAGTGATTCCGATTATTG
>DUOZ01000003.1 GCA_012838555.1 bacterium
ATGCTTTAATTGACTTTTTTATTTATATTCATAATGTTAATTTCATCATATTCAATTTTATTTACAAGAATTTATAAGAGTACAAAAAAAGGGGCTATTAAATTTTTATTTTTTTACAGCCCCTTTTAATTTAAATTAAGATTTTAAGTTATTTGTATTATATTCGCACATTGGTTCAAGTTCATCTTCAATGCGAAGTAATTCATTGTATTTAGCAACTCTTTCACTTCTAGCTATTGAACCTGTTTTAATTTGACCAGCATTCAGTGCAACTGCAAGTGAAGCGATAAATGTATCTTCACTTTCACCAGAACGGTGAGAAATCATAACTTTATATTTAGCTCTTCTAGCAGTATCAATTGCATCAATAGTTTCAGTTAATGTACCAATTTGATTTAACTTAATTAAAATTGAGTTAGCAATACCTTTTTTAATACCTTCTTTTAAGATCTCTGTATTAGTAACAAATAAGTCATCACCGACTAATTGAATCTTATCGCCTAGTCTCTTAGTTAAGTTTAACCAACCTTCAGTATCATATTCTGCCATACCGTCTTCAATCGAAACAATTGGATACTTATTAACTAAGTTTTCATAGTAGGTAACTAATTCAGCACTAGTGATTTTCTTCTTATCGATTAAGTATTTACCATCTTCATCTATTAATTCACTAGCCGCTACGTCTAAAGCAAGAGAGATGTCTTCACCTTCTTTATATCCAGCAGCACGAATTGCTTCAACAATTAATTCAATTGCCTCTTCATTAGTATTTAATAAAGGAGCAAATCCACCTTCATCACCAACAGTTGTAACAAAATTTCTTTGTTTTAGGATTTTCTTTAAATGTCCATAAACTTCAGCAGCCATTCTTAAGGCTTCTTTCATTGAATTTGCACCATTAGGTACAATCATGAATTCTTGGATTTCTACGTTAAAGTTAGCATGTGCTCCACCATTTAAAATGTTCATGTATGGAAGAGGTAATAAATAAGCATTGACTCCACCTAAATAACGATAAAGTGGAATACGTAAATAATCAGCACCTGCTACAGCACAAGCTAAAGATACAGCTAAAGTAGCATTAGCACCAAACTTTGATTTATTAGGTGTACCATCTAAATGAATTAAAATATCGTCAATTTGACGTTGATCTAAAACACTTAAACCTTCAATATGTGGAGCAATTTCATCCATAATAGAATCAACAACAGTTTCAACACCCTGTCCTAAATAAGCGTCTCCACCATCTCTTTTTTCTAACGCTTCTCTATCACCTTTAGAAGCTCCACTTGGAACAATCGCGCGTCCAAAAGCACCTGATTCAGTCGTTACTTCTACCTCAACAGTAGGATTTCCACGAGAATCAAAAACTTGTCTAGCATACAATTCAATAATGTAAGGCATAACTTTTTCCTCCTTTGATAATTATTTTATGTAATTACTACAGATATATTATACGATAAGATAGCCATTTTTAAAAGTAAGATGGTAAAGAAAAAGCCGCGATTAACACGGCTTTAAATTATTCCATAATCTTTTTAGTAACTTTTCTTATTTCTTTAATTAATGATTTACCTTCCATTTCAGCAGGAACTTCTTCACCTAGTAAATCTAATATTGTAGGCGCAATATCACCAAGGATACCACCATCTTTTAGTTCATATCTTTGATCGGTAATGATAAACGGTACTTGATTGGTAGTATGTGCAGTATATGGATGATTTATTTCATCAAGTAACATTTCTGCATTTCCATGGTCAGCAGTAATTAACATAACTCCGCCAAGCTTTTTAACTTTGTTATAAATTCTACCTACACATTCATCAACTGTTTCAACAGCCTTAACAACAGCATCATAAATAGCAGTGTGTCCAACCATATCACAGTTAGCATAATTTAAAATAACAACATCTAAATCATTCTTATCAAGTTCTGCTTCTAAAGCTCTAGTAACATCATAAGCAGACATTTCTGGTTGTAAATCATATGTTGCTACTTTAGGTGAATTAATTAAAATTCTTCGACAACCTTTAAGTTCAGGTTTTTCTTTACCATCATAATTAACAGTTCCATCAAAGAAGAAGGTAACATGGGCATATTTTTCTGTTTCAGCGATTCGAAGTTGTTTGTAATTATGATTAGCTAAAACAGGTCCTAAAATATTCGTAAGAGGTTTTAATGCAAATGCAATTTCACTATAAACATAATCAGCATATTTCATCATGCTAGTGAAAGCAACATTCTTTAAAACAACTGGTGGAACATAACTTTCAAAAGCAGGTGTTCCATCTTCCTTTAAAGGAGGATTTTCATAATAAGTAGGATTAGTGATAATTGTAGAAAGTTGAATGGCTCTATCAGGTCTAAAGTTAGCAAAGATAACTCCGTCATTATCTTCTAAAGGTTTAGCGCCTTCTTTAATACCAGGAAGAACAAATTCATCCGAACCTGATTTTCCTTCACTTTCTAAACGAGCATATTCATTTTGAAGATAAACGACTCCATCATTAAATTTTGGACCTTCTAATAACGTAATCGCACGATAAGCTAAATCTGTACGACTTAAGTTTTTATCACGGTCCATTGAATAATATCTACCACTTATAGTAGCTAAAGAAGCATTTCCAACTTCTTTACATTTTTCTTCAAGTTGAGCGATGAATTTCACTCCAGTTTGAGGATCAACGTCTCTTCCATCCATAAATGCATGGACATAGACTTCCTTCACATTGTGCGTTTTCGCTAGGTCGAGTAAAGCAAAAATATGCTCAATGTGAGAGTGAACACCACCATCTGACATAAGTCCGAAAATGTGTAACTTAGAATTATGTTTATTTACGTGTTCAATCGCCTTATTTAAGGCTAGATTAGTGAAGAAACTACCATCCTTTATTGCTTTATTTATGAGGGTTAAGGACTGATAGACTATTCTACCAGCCCCAATATTCATATGACCAACTTCTGAATTCCCCATTTGACCTTCAGGTAGTCCTACTGCTTCTCCTGAAGCCAACAGTTGTGTCATCGGATAATTCTTCATCAGATAATCTAAATTAGGTTTTCTAGCCCCGAATATTGCATTGCCATGCTTATTCTTTCTGATACCGAATCCATCCATAATGCATAACACAATTGGTCTTTTATTCTTCATATACTAATTTCACTCTTTCTATTAGTTGACAGGTCTTCTTCTTACTTTTAATAACTTAGCTAAGAAATCCCCAAGAGGATTCTTTATCATGTTATTTAAATGCTTTGCCTCATGTGTAAACACATGATATATCTTTTTGTAGTCATCTTCGCATTCTTTTAAACCCATAACAAGTTCCCTGAACTTAGGGTCTTGTTCTAGTTGAGGGAATGAATCAGGAAGAGTCGACAGGTTACGGATAACCGTTGACATCTGAGAGGATAATAATGATTTACCCTTTAAGTCAAATAATACTATATTTGTGGTGTCAAAGTCACGCTTTACACCCAAAAACATTGTATTAAGTAATTGAGGGTCAATCCCATTACTCGTTAAGTTTTGTCTGATTTTTACTAACAAATCATAACGTTTTGATATATTCATATCAATGCTTTCTTCTATAGTATTAACCTTATTATTAAAGCTATATATGCGAATAGCATAACCAATTAAAATAAGAACTAAGGCAATAGCAATTCCAATTAATATCCAAATTAAGATGTCACCCATCAAACCGCCTCCTCCAATACTCTTATTTTAACAGATTAGCCACCATTTTTAAATAAGAATCAACTTTTAAAGAAGCTCCGCCAACTAAAGCACCGTCAATATCTGGTTTTGAAAGATACTCAACAATATTTTCTGGTTTAACTGAGCCACCGTATTGAATCAAAACTTGAGCTGCTGTTTCTTTATCATATAAACCTTCGACAACATCACGAATTAATTTACATACATTTTGAGCAATTGCAGCATCAGCGTTCTTGCCTGTACCAATTGACCAAACAGGTTCATATGCAATAACGATTTTTGCTACATCTTCTTTAGATATATCTTTTAAGCCTTCTTCAACTTGAGTTTTAACAACTTCAAAAGTTTCACCTTTTTCATATTGTTCTAAAGTTTCTCCAACACAATAAACCGGTGTAATATTTGCATTAAACAAAGCATGTAATTTCTTATTACATGTTAAATTTGTTTCATTAAAATATTGTCTTCTTTCAGAGTGACCAACAATACAATATTTAACACCAATTTCTTCTAACATAGGAATTGAAACTTCGCCAGTGAAAGCTCCACTTTTTTCAAAGTGACAATTTTGAGCGGCTACAATTAAATTCTTTGCATTACTAACTGCTTCTTTTAATGATAGGAAACTTGGAGCAATCCCAACGATGATGCCATTTTCAAGAGCTTTAGCTAATTCTCCATCAACTTGATTTATAAACTCTTTAGTTTCGGCAATCGTTTTATTCATCTTCCAATTTCCAACTAATATTTTCTTTCTCATTTTTACATCACCTTTAATTACTAGAAATAATATCGATTCCTGGTAAATGACCATCATTTTCTATCATTTCTAATGATGCTCCGCCACCAGTTGATACATGTGAGAATTTGTCTTTATATCCAAATTGTGCTGCTGCAGCTGCACTATCGCCTCCACCAATGACTGTGAAAGCATCTTTAAGTCCAGTAATAGCTTCACAAACAGCAATTGTTCCTTTAGAATATTGATCTTTTTCAAAGACACCTGCTGGACCATTCCAGAAGACAATTTTAGCGCCTTGAAGCTCTTTTTTGAATAATTCACGAGTTTCAGGACCAATATCCATTCCCATGAATCCTTCAGGTACAGCATTAACTTTAACTGTTCTTTCTTCAGTTGGATTATCAAATGCGTTAGTAACAACAACATCTACAGGTAGAACGATTTTACCTTTTCCTTCTTCAAGGCATCTTTTAGCAAAATCAACTTGATCTAATTCAACTGGAGAAGTTCCTGTTTCGTATCCTAAAGCTTTAAAGAATGTATATGCCATCGCACCACTAATGATAATTTTATCAGTTTTCTTAATTAAAGCTTCAATAACTTTAATCTTATCAGAAACTTTTAAACCACCTAGAACAGCAACATATGGTCTTTCATCAGGATTAACACATCTTTCTAAAGATTTAATCTCTTTTTCAACTAATAAACCAATTGCAGTTTCTTTTCCTTCTTTATTAAGGATTTCAGGAACACCATAAGTTGAAGCATGGGCACGGTGAGCACTACCAAATGCATCCATAACATAAACATCACATAATGAAGCCCAATAAGCTGCTAATTCAGAATCATTCTTTTGTTCGCCTTTTTCATAGCGAGTGTTTTGCATTAATAAAACATCGCCATCTTTTAAGTTTTTAACAGTATTGGTTAATTCTTCGCTTCTAGTAGAAGGAACATAGATAACATCTAAATCAAGTAATTCACTAAGTCTTTTAGCTACTGGAGCCATATTATTCTTTTGTTTATCTAGTTCAGCTTGTTCAGGATTTTTATGATTAATTTTACCTAAGTGTGAGAATAAGACAACTCTAGCCTTATTTTCGATTAAATGTTTGATTGTAGGTAAAGCTTGAACGATTCGATTATCGTCTCGAATTTCTCCATTTTTTAATGGAACATTGAAATCAACACGAACGAGGACTGTTTTACCTTGCAGTGAAGTTAAATCTTTAATACTCTTTTTCATATTCATTTCCTTTCTAACAAACTCACTATTATTATACTATGAACTAAAGCAAGAAAGGCGCCCTTGAGGGCGCCATTACGCTAACTTAATTACTTAACGCCTAACACTTCGGCAAATTTCTTAGCTAAGCGGATGTATTGGCTTGTGTAAGAATATTCATTATCATACCAAGCAACAACTTTAACTAATGTTTCACCCTCTGGATTTACTAAGACACTAGTTTGGGTTGCATCAAATAATGAACCATTTGTATTTCCGATGATGTCACTTGAAACAATCGGATCTTCAGTGTAACCTAATACATCTTTTAGAGTAGTTTCACTAGCTTCTTTCATTGCTGCGTTAATTTCTTCAGCAGTAGTATTTTGTTTTAAAACAAGTGTTAAGTCAACTAATGAACCATCTACAACTGGAACACGAACTGCTCCACCATGAACTCTACCTTTTAATTCAGGAATGACTAAGTGAATTGCTTTAGCTGCACCTGTTGATGTAGGAATAATATTAGCTGCTGCAGCACGTCCACGTCTGAAGTCTTTTTCCTTAACTAAGTCTAGAGAAGTTTGGTCATTTGTGTAAGCATGAACGGTTGTCATGAATGCACTAACAACTCCGAATTTATCATTTAATACTTTCATAACTGGTGCTAAGCAGTTTGTTGTACAAGATGCACCAGAAATAACTGTTTCTTCTGCTGTTAATTTTTCATCATTAACACCAAATACATATGTAGGAGTACTAGCTGGAGCAGAAATAACAACACCTTTTGCTCCGCCCACATTGACGTGAACTGCAGCATCTTCTGCACCTCTGAAGCGACCAGTACATTCTAAAACGATGTCTACGCCGTAATCACTCCACTTAATTAAATTTGGATCTCTTTGTCCGATAACAGGAATAGGTCTTCCATCAAAAATAATATTCTTGTCATCGTGTGAAATTGTGTGACCGTGTAATGTACGGTGAGCTGTGTCATACTTCAATAAATAAGCTAAATTAGCTGGAGATGATAAATCATTGATGGCAACAACTTCAAATCCATCTTCTTCTAGCATTCTTCTAAAAGCAAGACGTCCGATACGGCCAAATCCGTTGATTGCAACTTTTATTGACATATTAAGTCCTCCTTTTTTAACCATAACTTATATTATATTATTAACCAAAAAATGTCAATTATTTTACAGTTTTCGAAGCGCTTCACATTGCCCACTTTTTCACAACTTAACAAGTTAACAAAAATGATTAACATATAAGATTTTTATTATTAATAGACTTTAAATATAAGACTAATAATTTCACAAAGTTATTTCTTTTTTAATATCTTATTTAGTATTAAATCATAAATTAAGTCTATATTGATATGCGAAGGAGGATTAGTATGGTTATACCGACGATTATAGAAAAAACACATGAAGGTGAAAGGCATTATGATATCTTTTCTCGTCTTTTAAATGAAAGAATTATTCTTTTAACTGGTGAAATAAATGATAAAGTTGCTTCTTTAATTATTGCTCAACTTTTATACTTAACTGCTGTTGACGAAAACAAAGATATTCAACTATATATTAACTCCCCTGGAGGTAGTGTTACTTCAGGACTGGCAATTTATGATACTATGAAATCAATTAGTTGTGATGTTTCAACGATTTGTATTGGAATGTGCGCGTCAATGGGAGCCTTTTTACTAGCAGGTGGCACTAAAGGAAAAAGATATGCACTTGAAAACAGTGAAATCATGATTCATCAACCTCTAGGTGGAGGTCAAGGTCCTGCAAAAGATGTCGAAATTATGACAAAAAGATTGTTAAGAATGAAAGATAATATTAATCGAATTATGTCAGAAAACACAGGTCAACCATTTGAAAAGATTGAATTTGATACCGATAGGGATTACTTCTTAAATGCCCAAGAAGCCCTTGAATATGGCATCGTCGATCATATCATTAAAAGTAAAACAAACTAGCTTCTGCTCAAAGTAGAGGCTTTTTTAATTTAGTCAATGGTAAGTATTATTGTTTTCAAAAACCACTTCTTAGTGTAAAATATATGGGTATTTAGGAGTGGTTTCATGGAAAAAGATAAAATCATTATCAAAGGTGCTCGAGAGAATAATTTAAAAAATATTGATATTGAACTACCTAAAAACAAATTTATTGTTATGACAGGATTATCAGGAAGTGGAAAAACAACGCTTGCTTTTGATACTATATACGCTGAAGGACAAAGACGTTATGTTGAATCATTAAGTGCATATGCTAGGCAATTTTTAGGTGGAGTAAATAAACCTGATGTTGATGTTATTGAAGGTTTATCTCCATCAATTGCAATTGATCAAAAAACAACATCTAACAACCCACGTTCGACTGTGGGTACAGTTACAGAAATATATGATTATTTAAGGCTGTTATTTGCTAGAATAGGAACTCCTTATTGTCCAAATCATCATGTTCCTATTTCAGCAACAACTATTACTGAAATGTGTGACCGTATTTTATCTTATGAAGAAGGAGAAAGAATCCAAGTTCTTGCTCCTGTTTTTAGAGGTAAAAAAGGTCAACATAAAGATATGTTAGAAAAAATCTTAAAAAACGGTTTTATTAGAGTTAGAATTAATGGTGAAATTAAATTAATCGAAGAAATGGATGAATTAAATAAAAATACTAAACATGATTTAGACATAATTGTCGACCGTTTAGTTATTAAAGAAGATATTCGTTCAAGATTATATGATTCATTAGAAATTGCGACAAAATGGGGAAATGGCTTAGCTTTAGTCTTATTAAAAGATGAAGAAATTTTATTTTCAATTAATTATGCATGTCCTCATTGTGGTTTTTCTATACCAAAACTTGAACCTAGACTATTTTCATTTAATTCTCCTCTAGGAGCATGTCCTGATTGTAAAGGGATCGGAGTTAAAAAAACCGTTGATATGTCAATTTTAGTCCCAGATGAAAATCTATCTTTAAATGAAGGAGCGATTCAATACTATAAAAATATTCTTCACACAGAAAACATTGAATGGCAAGAATTTGTCTTGTTATGTAATTATTATAATATTGATATGGATAAACCTTTTAAAAAGTTAACTAAATATGAAAAAGAAATTGTAACTAATGGTTCGGATAAAATCTTTAAATACACAATTACAACTCGAAGCGGTAATAAAATGCATCGTCATGATTATATTGAAGGAGCAAAAAGAAGAATTGAACGTCTTTATTTAGATACAACATCAGAGATGATGAGAAAATGGTATAACTATTACATGCATGAAGAAGAATGTCCGACTTGTCATGGTAATCGACTAGATAAAAAAGTATTAAGTGTTTATGTTGATGGTAAAAACATTAATGATGTTACAAAATTATCAATTAAAGATGCTATTAAGTACTTCAATAATTTAAACTTAACTCCTCAACAATATGAAATTTCACGTTTAATCGTTAAAGAAATAAGAGATAGACTAGGATTTTTAGCGAATGTTGGTTTAAGTTATCTTGATTTAGCTAGAAATGCTGGTACTTTAAGTGGTGGCGAAGCTCAAAGAATTAGATTAGCCACTCAAGTTGGTTCTAGACTTACTGGTGTCTTATATGTTCTAGATGAACCTTCAATTGGTTTACATCAAAGAGATAACGCTAGATTAATCAATACACTTAAAGAAATGCGTGATTTAGGCAATACTTTAGTTGTTGTTGAACATGATGAAGATACGATGTTAGAAGCTGATTATTTAGTTGATATTGGTCCTGGAAGTGGTGTTTATGGAGGCGAAATAGTCGCAGCAGGAACACCTAAGGAAGTCATGAATAATGATAACTCCATTACGGGTAGATATCTTTCAGGCAAAGAAAAAATTGAAGTTCCTAAAGCAAGAAGAAAAGGTAATGGTAAGTTTATTACGATTAAAGGTGCTAGTGAAAATAACTTAAAAAATATTAATGTGAAGTTCCCTCTTGGATGTTTAAATGTCGTTACTGGAGTAAGTGGTTCTGGAAAATCTACTTTAGTTAACGAGATTTTATGTAATGGAATTTTAAAATATCTAGGAAGAGTTAGAATTAAAGTCGGAGCCCACAAAAAAATCGAAGGTTTAGAAAACATTGATAAAGTTATAGAAGTATCTCAAGATCCAATTGGAAGAACACCTAGGTCAAACCCAGCGACTTATACAGGTGTCTTTGACCATATTAGAGATATATTCGCTTCTACACCAGAAGCAAGGGCTAGAGGCTATAGCAAGGGAAGATTCTCTTTTAATGTCAAAGGTGGAAGATGTGAAAAATGCCAAGGTGATGGTGTTATTAGAGTACCGATGCATTTCTTACCTGATGTTTATGTTCCTTGTGAAGAATGTGGTGGTAAAAGATATAACGAAGAAACCTTACAAGTTACCTTTAAAGGTAAAAACATCCACGATATCTTAGAAATGACGGTTGATGAAGCTAGACATTTCTTTGAAAATAATTACCGTGTTAAAAAAGGTATTGATGCTTTATACGATGTCGGTTTAGGTTATATTAAACTAGGACAAAGTGCTCTTACTTTAAGTGGTGGTGAAGCACAAAGAGTTAAACTAGCCACTGAACTACAAAAAAGGTCAACAGGTTCAACCTTGTATATTCTAGATGAACCTACAACAGGATTACACTCAGCAGATGTTAAACGTCTTGTTAATGTTTTAAATAAAATAGTTGATCAAGGCGATACAATGGTTATTATTGAACATAACTTAGATGTGATTAAATGTGCTGATTATATTATCGATTTAGGACCTGAAGGTGGAGATGAAGGTGGTACATTAGTTGCCACTGGAACACCTGAAGAAATTGTTAAGGTAGAAAAATCGTATACTGGACAATTTCTTAAGTCTAAATTATAAGTTTAACTATATATTTTCTTACAATAATGATAATATATTTATGAAGGTAAGGTGAGATAATGGCAAGAAAAATACCAAAGAAAATAATTAGACAATTAACAATTAGTAGTGCAACAAACTTTTTAGCATTAATTGTTTCAATAACTTTAATTGTTATGATTGATAATGAGTTAGTAATCCCTCTTGATTTTTCTTTGGCATTTATTTCACTTGCTACCATTCTACTTAATATTCCATTTATCTTATTAAACAATATTATTATTGCTAAATATATAACCTACACAATTAAAAAGCGACTTGGTTCAAGTCAGTTTCCACCTTTTAGGGTCAAATTACCCTTTTATTTAATTCTTTTGGTTTATTTTATCCCTATCGTTAGTGAAAGTTTAATTTTTTACTTCTTAATGCTTAATTCATATAGAAATGTAATTAATTTCAATTTTGATTTATTCTATGCTTTCCTTATCGTTATCTTGTCAAGAAGCGTATTATTAATATTAAGACCTATATTATACGGGAAAGGAGAGGAGAGGCATGGATTCTAAGACTGTTGTTATTGGAGAACTAGTCAAGAAATTTAATTTAAAACAAATTGTCGGTGATGAAAATTCACTTAAACGTCCTCTAATTGTTAAAGAAATAAATCGGCCAGCATTTGAACTAATGGGCTTTTTTACCATTTCTGATACTAGTCGTTTAATTTTAATTGGGAATAAAGAACAAGCATTTATCCAGACATTAGATGAAGAAGCATTAAGAAATCGTTTTGACTTTTTAACTCAAAATGATACTCCGGGAATTATAATTACCCAAGGAAATCCATGTAATGAGATATTGATTGAAATAGCGAAAGAAAAGAACTTCCCTCTTTTTCTAAGTAATGAAAATACCTCTCAATTATTAATTGATATCTTAATGTATTTATCAAAAAGAATGGCACCTTCAATTTCAATACATGCTACATTTATTGAAGTCTATGGTGTTGGGGTATTACTTCTAGGTGAAAGTGGCGTAGGTAAAAGTGAGATCTCTCTAGAATTAATTAAAAAGGGAAATCGATTAATAGCCGATGACCGCGTATATATTAGGTTAATTAGTGATGAATTGATTGGTAGTGCTCCAGAAATCTTATATGGATATATGGAAGTCAGAGGTATTGGAATTATTGATGTTAAACAAATTTTTGGCTCTAACTCCATTAAAGAAAGTGAACGAGTAGATTATGCAATTAAACTTGTACCATTAAAAGAAGGAATGGATTTTGAAAGGCTAGGAGCAGTTACCAGTCATATTGAATATTTAGGCAAGAAAATACCGATGGTTGAACTTCCTGTCTCACAAGGAAGAAATATGTCAGACATCGTTGAAGTTGCTGTCACGAACTTAAAATTAAAAGATCAAGGCATTGATGGAGCAAAAGAATTCAATGAAAAACTTGATAGATTAATGCTTGGAGGTAAGAAATAATGTTAGCTTATATTGATCCAGTTGCAATTAGACTATTTAATTTAGAAATTCGCTGGTATGCGATTACGATGATTACAGGCGCGATAGTTGTTTACTTTATTTGTGATTATCTTTTTAAAAAAGAAGGTTGGCATAAAGATTTAGCCTCAAACTTATTATTTATTTGTTTCCCTGCTGGTGTTATCGGTGCTAGAATTTGGTGGGTACTTTCAAATCTAGATTATGTATCAAAACATGGTGGATTCTTATATGCTATTAATATCAGCACCGGAGGGCTTGCAATTCAAGGTGGCGTTATTTTTGGCGCTCTAGCTGGTATTATTTATGTTAGATTAAAACATCCAGAAGTTAATGTTTTAAAAGGAATAGATATCGTAATACCAAATATATTAATCGCTCAAGCAATTGGTAGATGGGGTAACTTTGCTAATAAAGAAGTCTTTGGCTCTTGCGTTAGTAAAGAAAGTTTATCTTTCTTACCTGGTTTTATCGTTGATCAAATGAGTGGAGAAAAACTTGGAGATCCAATTACCCAAGCATGTGGTTTAGGCAAGGCTGCTCAACCATTATTCTTATATGAAAGTTTACTTAATTTACTAGGAGCATTTATAATCTCCTTTGTCTTAAGAAAGTATTGGACAAAATATCGTTATCCTGGTGATTTAGGTGCTCTTTACCTATTATGGTATGGTACTGTTAGAATCATTATGGAACCAATGAGAAATGAAGCATTTATTATGATGCAATGGGGAATAAGAACCTCTATCTTAATGTCTGCATTATTTATTATCGGAGGTATTCTATGGTTAACATTTAACCGTGTATATCCTATTATTAAAAGAAAGTTAAAAGAATCCTAATAAGGGAGTGGAATAAGATGTATGATTTGATTATTATAGGTGCAGGACCAGCTGGATTAAGTGCAGCTATTTATGCTTCTAGAGGTGGATTAAAAGTCGCACTTTTAGAAAAAGAAGCACCTGGAGGAAAAGTTATTAAAACAGCCGAAATCGAAAACTGGCCTGGAGTTAAAAGTATCCAAGGCCCAGATTTAGCCTATGAAATGTTTGACCATGCTCAAAAATTCGGTGCTGAATATTTATATGGTAATGTTGTTGATATTATCGATGAAGGTAAAATAAAAAAAGTTGTCTGTGAAGATAAGACAACGTATGAAGCCTATGCTGTTATTATTGCAACAGGTACAAAAGAAAGAAAACTTGGTATTAAAGGCGAAGATAAATTATATGGCAGAGGTCTAAGTTATTGTGCTGTATGTGATGGTGCATTATATAAAAACCAACCAATGGCTGTTATTGGTGGTGGAAACTCAGCACTTGAAGAAGCACTTTATTTAACAAGATTTACTACCAAACTTTACTTAATCCATCGCCGTGATCAATTTAGAGCAGAAGAAATTGTTGTTAAACATGTTAAAGTTAATCCTGCGATAAAATTCAAACTTAAATATGTTCCTGTTGAAATCTTAGGTGATGATAAAGTAACAGGTATTATCATTAAAAACGTTGAAACCAATGAAACTGAAACATTAGAAGTAAGTGCTGTTTTCCCATTTATTGGTTTAGACCCAGAAAGTCATTTTGCTTCTAATTTAAACATCACTAATGAACGTGGTTATATTTTAGCAAATGAAAAAATGGAAACAACAGTTAAAGGTATCTTTGTAGCAGGCGATGTCTTAGAAAAAGAACTTAGACAAATTGTTACTGCTAGTTCTGATGGTGCTATCGCAGCCAACAGTGCCATCGCTTATATTGATGAATTAAAACGTAATTTATAAAATTATAACGTTAAACTTTTCTAAGAGTTGATAAGGGTGATAAGACATCTTGGACTTCCTTAACCCTTGATCTCCCATATCTTCTTCTAAGTTAACGTATTTAACTTGTTCATTAATAGAATTTGTTACAAAAGCATTATTAATCACTTGATAAGCTCCTGCATAAAAAGCAAGAGCTTTTTCTATATGCATGAATAAAGTATCTCCTAATATTTCACCAATCGCAAAACCAATCACTTCATCACCTAGGCTAATATATCCACCTAACAATTCAAACTTATCATAATTTTCAAGAACTTCAATGGTCTTTTGATTTTCATAATCATAAAGACCACCTTTATCTATATGTTCATTTTGATATATTTCCATGAACTTTTTTAACTTAGGTATTGATTCTGTAGTAATCTTTTGATACTTAAAATCACCAAACGTTCTTATAAATTTATTGATTCGATTTCGTTGGTTACGATATTTATTTCCTTCTAGATTAATTAAGTCACCTGCTAAATATAAATAATCAGAATTACCTAAAGTCGTTGTAAACTCTAATTTATCTTTAAAGTGATTCTTTAATATTTCTAAACCTGATTTAGGTACTAAGCCAAATAATAATGGTAAGTTGTTTTTTGTAGCATATTCACTTAAATAATTAAGTGCTTTATTAATATCACCATTTCCAACAGGAAAAGAAAATACAACTTGGCCTTCAATATCTTTATTTTTTAAAAATAGAAAATCATCATAAATTGCATACTTACATCTAAAAAAATCTTGCCACATATAAATTGTTAAAGGAGTATAATCACAAATTCGATAATTTTGTTTCTTTAAATATTCTATAATTCGTTTATCTTTAATTAAATTAACTTGTTCAAAATTTAACATATTTTCACCACAGTAAATATATTATATCTTTTCTTATTATTTTTCAACTTATACAATTTAATACAATAATTTCTTTACTTTCATAATAAATGATATTTTTAACTTAAAACAATATTAAAACCCCCGAGGTTTTAATTAAAATTTTCGGGGGTATTTTACGTCTTATTTAATATTAGTTAATAACCTTATGAATAGTAAGAATCAATTATTTGAGCCATTTTTGATAATGTACTTAAATAGATAGGTTCTATGTTAAGTACTTCCATATCATTAATAATGTTATTGATTCCTAAGTCTCTAATGGTTTCAAGTTGTTCTAAAACATCATTTGGTAAATCACTGTAATAATCTAAGTATGTAGCTAATGTCAGTAAGTTATATTGTTTTTGATAAATAAGATATAATTCATCTAACCCTTTTTGATATAGTATATAAACAAGATGAGGTGAACCACTATTAGTTATAATATCAATATAATCATTGTAATTAACTGCAAAATGTTGATATATTTCAAATATTTGATCATATTCATAATTTAATTCATTAATAAATCCCATTCTACTATATCCAATGTCAATATGACTTTCATAATTGTTTAGCTCATCAATCACATTATTATAAATTTGATTCAATTCTTGAATTGAAGTAGCAGCATTTAATAACTTAATATTATCTTTTATTAATTCCATAACATAATCACTAACATCATAGTCAAAGCAATAAATTGAGTACAAGAGATAATAATCATCTAACAAAGTGGATTACTTGATTCCTGGTATAGATAAATTACTTCGTCAACAGCATCAACTTTCATTAATTGATGGTAATCAAATATAAGATCAACATCGCCCATTACCATCCTTTGGGTTCCACTAAGGGTCATTGTATAATTTCTTAATGTAACTTTATCTAAAAATATCGTAATTTTATAATTATCCCATATTGCTTTTAAAGTTATATCTTCTGTAATTGGTGTATTAAAGTCAAATTTTTGACCATTTAATTGCCATTCAACAAAATAATAACCATCTTTTGTTGGAGTTGTCGGCTCTGTAGCTTTTTCGCCTTTATTTACTTCTTGAGGATCAACTAAGTCTCCTCCATCTGTATCAAAAGTTACTGTGAAAACTTCGATAACAACAGATGAACTATCAACTGAACTAGTTGAATCACTACTTGTAGAATCACTGCTTATAACTTCACTACTTGATTCACTACTCGTCTCGCTACTTGTTGTGCTACTGGAAGTTTTTCCACCGCCAAACCAATCACAAGAACTTACAATCAAAGAACTAACTCCTAAAATTACAAATAGCATAAAGCTTTTTAATTTTCGATTCATGTTTTTTTCCTCCGTTATATTTATATTTATGCTACTTACTAACAATTCCAACTTCAAACAAATGATACCTTAATAATATATTTAAAACAATGCTTATACATTTCTTATATTATTTTTTAGTAATTGAACTAAAAGTTTAAAGAATTTCTAAATTTTTCAAACATTGACAACACCCTTATTTTTATTATAAAATTACTTATTGGTGGAGGTATGAGTATGAAATACAAATCCTTAAAAGTTTTGAAAGAAAAGTTTTGTGCAGAGTACCGTGTAAAAGAGCAAATGATCTATGGAAATTATCGAGGTTATGGTTTTTATTTGAAACTTAATGACCAAAATTTTACTCATACTTTAATCTTGAATGCTAAAGGTAACGAGGTTGAATTATTAAAAAAGAAATTAAAAGAAATTGCCGCAAACTACGAAAACATCAAAGAGTTTAATTATGAAAATGGTCGAGTTATGGTGCATTTTTTACCTTATGTTGAAGAAGAAAAGACGATTTCTTCAATTGAGGTAGCAACAGATAACCTAATAAATGTTTTAAGTGAACACGAATTTATAAATGCTAGTGATTTTGAAAATGATATTCATGATGAAATCGAGTTATTTGAAACAAATAAAAAAGAGAAAATTTTCATTTCCGAAGCTTACGCTGAAAAATTGAATGAAGAGGTTTATAATGAATATTTAGACTACATTAATAAACCTTATCGCAAGTGGTTAGCGATTCTTTTATCAATTATTTTTACTGTTCCAGGTGTCTTATTATGGATTTTACTTTACGATAACCGTGTTCAGTATTGTGGTTTAATTGGCGGAGCATTAATTATGCTTTGTGGATTCTTGGGTTATTATTTAGTTGCTAAAAAGTCGACTAATAAAATCTTAATCTACCTATCAGTATTAAGTTTTATTGTCATTCTAATTGGTCAATTCTTCGCTTTTAATAACTTTGTTTATAACCTTACTAGTCGATATTATGAAATAGATCACTTTTTTGCGGTGTTTGAATATTATCCTATTATTTTAAATATTAATTATGCTCTAGGCGATTTAATCTTCTCCTTTAGCGGAGCGATTATAGGAGCTACAGTTGCTTTAACTTTATTATTAAGAAATGTCTATGTAAGAAGAGTTAATGCTTATGGAGCAATAAAAGTAACATCTGATGAAGATGAATATGAAGATAATGAAGATGAAGACGAAAACAAAGAAGATAAAGAAGAGCCACTAGATGTCTAACGACATCTTTTTATTTGCTATTTATTTCTATTAGTCTTAAAATTATAATAGGTGATGTTTATGTATAGTACAAAAGAATCTTATGCTTCTAGAGTTAAGGAGGAAATACTTCATAATAAAATTGAAAGTGCACCTCTAAAAGCCCAGTTATCTGCTATTATTAAAGTTATTGGTTCAATAATAATTAAGCAAAATAAAAAAGTTTTAAAAACATCTACAGAAAATGTAAAACTTGCTCGATATATTTATTCAAATTTAAAATCATTATATAACGTTTCACCTAAATCATATGTATTTCAAACAATGAAACTTTTTAAAAAATACAATTATAATATCGAAATTAGTGAAAATGTTAATGAAATACTTAATGATTTAGAACTTAATAAAGATTTCATGTCCTTTAGCCCTCCAAGTAAATCGCTCTTAAAAAATGATGAATGTATCCGTTATTATTTATCTGGTGTCTTTTTAGCTTCAGGCAGTGTAAATTCACCAGAAAATACTAACTATCATTTAGAAATGGCTTTTAATGAAGAAGAACATGCTTGTTTCATCATGGATTTAATTAGAAATCACTATAATTTTGATTTTAAAATGATAAAAAGAAGAAACAAATATATCGTTTACCTTAAAAAATCAGATCTTATAGTCGAGTTCTTATTAATTATCGGAGCGACTAATGAGATGTTTCATTTTGAAGACTTTAGATCAACTAGAGATATTAAAAATAGTCACAACCGACTAAATAATATGCTTATTGCAAACGAAGTAAAATCATTAGAGACTGCAAAAGAGCAAGTTGAGGCTATTAAACTAATTGATAAAATAATTGGGATTGAAAAACTTGATGATAGATTAAAAGATGTGGCTTACCTAAGACTTGAAAACGATGAAGCATCATTAAGCGAGTTGGCCACTCTTTATGAAGAAAGAACGGGCAATAAAATATCTAAATCAGGAATTAATCATCGGTTAAAATCTCTAGAAAAATTTGCTAAATCACTAAAATAAGGAGGCTTATTATGAATTATGAAGAACTAGTTTTAAAAAAGTTCGGTGAAAGAGTTCGTAAATTAAGACAAATGTTAAACATCTCTCAAGAAGAATTAGCCTTTAGATGTTCACTCCATCCCAATTATATTAGTGATATTGAGCGTGGAAGGCGTAATTTATCGCTTATTTCAATCGCTAAGTTAGCAAGTGGTTTAGATGTTGGTATCGACGCTTTGTTCATCGAATAACACAAAAACACCCTTTAAATTTAAATAAGGTCTAGATGATATTCTAGACCTTTAAAAAGCCTCCGTGATGGAGGCTTATTTATTATTCTTCGTATTTAACTTCAGATAATCTCTTAAGTCTTAAGTAACGTTTTCTAGCGTGTTCTTGAGCACCTCTTAATAACTCATCAGCTTGTGCTGGGTTAAGAGTTAATAATGATTTATAACGGTTCTCAGTTAGAACAAATTCACGGAACTTATCAAAGTCAGGTTCTCTGAAGATATCAATTTGAAGAGGATTTAATCCTTGTTCTTCACGACGTGGGTCATAACGGAATGGAATGAAATATCCACATTCAGCAGCTTTCTTTTCAGTTACTTGATGGTTTGACATACCGCCTTTAATACCGTGTTCAACACATGGTGAGTAAGCAATAATGATTGCTGGTCCATTGTAACTTTCAGCTTCTCTCATCGCTTTAATAACTTGAGTTGGGTTAGCACCCATTGAAACTTGTGCTACATAAACATGTCCATAAGTCATTGCAATAGCAGCTAAATCCTTCTTAGCAACTTTCTTACCAGCTGCTGCGAACTTAGCAACTTGACCCATATGAGATGATTTAGAAGCTTGTCCACCAGTATTGGAGTAGACTTCTGTATCTAGAACAAGAATATTAACATTTTCATTGTTAGCTAAGACATGGTCTAATCCACCATAACCAATATCGTAAGCCCAACCGTCTCCACCGATAATCCAAACAGATTTATTAATTAAATCACGTTTGAAATCAAGTAGTTCTTTAATTTCTAAGCAACTAGAAGCTTCAACTAATCTAACAATATCATCATATAATCTTTCAGTTTCAACACGTGAATGTTGTTTATCTAAATACTCAGTTAAAACTTCTTTTAATTCAGGCTCAACTTTATCAAGTGATTTTTCGATAATTGAACGGACATTCTTTAATTTGTAATCAAGTGCTAATCTCATACCGAAACCAAATTGAGCATTGTCTTCGAATAATGAGTTAGCCCAAGCCATACCTCTACCTCTAGCATCTTTAACTTGTGCTGAAGATGGAGTAGAAGCATTATAGATTGAAGAACATCCAGTTGCGTTAGCAACAATCATATCTGAACCGAATAATTGAGAAACTAAGCGGTAATATGGAGTTTCTCCACAACCTTGACATGCACCAGATACTTCATGGTAAGGTAATCTTGATGCTGCATTCTTCATAGTTCCATCAGGGAATTGATCGAATTTATAACTTACATGTTTGTATAAGTAGTCAGCAATTGGATCTTGATCTAATTGTGTTTTAACATCCTTCATTACTAGAGCTTTCTTTCCTTCGCCCTTACCTGGACATTCAGCAACACATAATCCACAACCTGTACAGTTAGTAGGTGAAACTTGGATACGGTATTTAAATTCTTTTTTCTTATCCTTTACACCCATTGCTGGTAATACATCATCTTTTAAGTTACCAGGTGCAACTTCAATTTCTTCAGCTGTTAATAAGAATGGTCTAATTGTAGCATGTGGACAGACAAATGCACATTTAGTACATTGGATACAATTTTCTTTAATCCATTGAGGTACTTCTGAAGCAATTGTACGTTTTTCACGGTATGCTGCATTATTTTGCATCGTACCATCCATTAAATCATTCTTAGTGAAGACTGATACAGGAATATCATATCCTTCTAAGCCTGAGATTGCTTTACAGAAATAATCAAAGTATTCATCTTCTCCTGCTTTTCTTACGTTTTTGACTTCTAAATTAGCCCAAGCTGGATCTACAGGTACTTCAAAGATTCCTTCTCCACCTTTTTCAATAGCAAGCCAATTTAGTTTAACGATTTCGTCACCTTTTTTAGCATAAGATCTAGCTGCTGCGTCTTTCATATATTGAACAGCATCTTCATAATTAATGATATTAGCTAATTTAAAGAAAGCAGATTGAAGAATTGTATTAGTATGACGACCCATACCAACTGTATGAGCGATTGATGTAGCATCAATAATATAGAATTTTGCATTCTTTTGTGCTAATTGCTTTTTAACGCGATTAGGTAATTTATCAGCGATTTCATCAACTGCAAATGAGGTATTTAATAAGAATGTTCCACCTTTTTTAAGATATCTTAACATATCATATTTAAGTAAGTATGTTTCAAGTGAACAAGAGATGAAATCAGCACTTGTAATATAGTAAGTAGAACGAATTGGTGTTTTACCAAATCTTAAGTGTGAACGAGTAACGCCACCAGCCTTCTTGGAGTCATAAGCAAAATACGCTTGTGAATAAAGGTCAGTGTGATCACCAATAATTTTAATTGAGTTTTTATTAGCAGAGACTGTACCGTCACTACCTAAACCATAGAATAAGCAAGATGTATAATCATGTTCAACATCAAAGTCTTCATCAATTGGAAGTGATAAATTAGTAACATCATCAGTAATACCAATTGTGAATGAATGGAATGGTTTTTTCTTACTCAAATGGTCATAAACTGCTTTAATATGGCGTGGTTGAGTATCTTTACTTGAAAGACCATATCTTCCACCAACGATTGTCTTAATATCAAGACCAGCTTCAGCAATAGCAGCAACAACATCTAAGTATAATGGTTCACCCGTTGCACCAAGTTCTTTAGTTCTATCTAAAACAGCAACTTTTTCTACTGAATCAGGTAAAACTTTAATAAAGTGCTTAGTTGAGAACGGACGATATAAGTGAACTTTAACTAAACCAACTTTTTCACCATTTTTATTTAAATGGTCAACAGTTTCTCTAATTGTTTCAGTTACAGAACCCATAGCAACGATAACTTTAGTCGCTTTTGGATCTCCATAGTATGTAAATGGAGCATATTCGCGTCCTGTAATCTTAGAAATTTTCTTCATATAATCAACAACAACATCTACAACATTAGCGTAGTGTTCGTTTTGTGCTTCTCTACCTTGGAAATAGATATCATCATTTTCCGCACCACCACGAGTTACTGGGTTTGTATGTGGGTTTAAAGCACGTGCACGGTAACTTTCTAGTGCTTCTCTATCTAATAAACTTTCAAAAACTGAATATTCCATTAATTCAACTTTTTGAATTTCATGTGATGTTCTAAATCCATCAAAGAAATGTAAGAACGGTGTAGATGCTTTAATCGCACTTAAGTGTGCAACAGGCGCTAAGTCAGCTACTTCTTGAACTGAATGTGAACAAATCATCGGGATACCAGTTTGTCTAACAGCATAGATATCTTGGTGGTCACCAAAGATTGATAAAGCACGTGTTGCAATTGAACGAGCTGAGACATGTATAACTCCTGGAAGAAGTTCACCAACTAATTTATAAACATTTGGTAGCATTAATAATAAACCTTGTGATGCTGTAAATGTTGTAGCAAGTGATCCAGCTTGTAAAGCACCATGTAATGCTCCTGCTGCTCCTCCTTCAGATTCCATCTCAATAACTTTTACTTCTTCACCAAACATATTGGTTTTACCTCTAGCTGACCAAGCATCAGCGTGTTCAGCCATGGCAGAAGATGGTGTGATTGGATATATAGCAGCTATTTCCGTAAAGGCGTAGGCACAATATGCCGCGGCTTCATTTCCATCTAAAGTTGCAAATCTTGTTTGTTTTTTTGCCATTTTTTAATTCCTCCTCATTCCAACAGTAAAATTATACCATCTTTTTACATAAAAATAAAGATTACATGTCGATTTATTCAATTAGATTTCTTAAGTAATTTTTGACTTTTTCTTTTAAGTCGTCCCGCTCTAATGCAAAATCAATCGTCGCCTTAATAAAACCAAACTTATCGCCTACATCATATCTTTCCCCAATAAAGTCATATGCATAAACCTCTTCATCGAGGGCTAGTCGACAAATTGCATCCGTTAATTGGATTTCATTGTTTTTTCCAGGTGTTTGTGTCTCTAAATAATTAAAGATATTACTAGTTAAGACATATCTACCTAAAACAGCTAGATCACTTTTAGCTTCTTCTACACTAGGCTTTTCAACTAAACTCTCAACTAGACAAAGTCTTTCACCTTCATATTTTTTAGGTGTTATATTTCCATATTTAGAAACATCTTCCATCGGCACTTTTTGTACACCCAAAACAGAGTGTCCTTTTTCTTCAAATACATTAATTAATTGTTTAGTCGATGGTTCACCCTCCTTATTTACTACCACATCATCACCAAGCAAGATTGCAAACGGTTCATTTCCAACAAAAGCCTTAGCACACAAAATTGCATGTCCTAAACCCCTAGGTTCTTTTTGTCTTACATAATGAATATTTGCCATTTCTGCGATGGATCTAACTAACTTAACTTCATCATGTTTATTAGATAAAGCAAGTCGATGTTCAAGTTCATAGTTATAATCAAAATGGTTTTCCATTTCGTGTTTATATGGATTGGTAATAATTAGGATATCAGTTATTCCTGATTTAACTGCTTCTTCCACAATTAATTGAATTGTTGGAATATCAATAATTGGCAACATCTCCTTTGGTAATGATTTAGTCGCAGGTAAAAATCTTGTTCCTAGTCCTGCTGCAGGTATTACCGCTTTTTTTACTTTTTGACTCATATTTAATATTCTCCTATCTATTTTTTCAATTCTTGATTTGCTAATTTTCTTAAGATTTTTAACTGTTCTTTATCTAAAGAAATATTTGGATCAATAATTCCTCCAGGCATCGTCATGTTTTTATAAACAAAATCAGCAACAGAAGTATATTCATCAGCTTTAGTTGTAACTGCTGATTGCTTTCTCTTTTTAATTTGATACTTCTTTTTTAATTCAGGAAGTATCTGTAAGATATTATAGTCGGGGTAGAGCCTAATTAACGGATCAAAATTTGCTAATTCATTAGCAATTACATCTTCATAAATTCCTACTTTAAAGGCTAGATCTTTAACTTTCATTTCTTCTTTCGACCATTCTTCCATGATAGATATATACTTTAAGGCTCTTTCACGGGTTAGTCTTACTTTTCTAGGCATTTAATCCCCCTTTTATATTTTACCTTTTTTTGCCATAAATAAAAAGTCCCATTAGGACTTTTCAAGTTTTTCTATACATCTAAGTAATATATCAGCCGCCATCATAGGCCCTGACTCTTTTTTATCCTCAAAACCTAACTGTGTATAAATAACACCAATTGGGATATTATTAGTTTTTAAGAAATTGAAATAGTAATCAATTAAAGTTATAGTTTTCTCTTTTCTTTGACATGGACCAAATGGATTTGCAAAGAATGTTGAAACTAAACCTTTTTCTCCAGTCGTTCCTATAGCCTTTCTTTTGCCTTTAGTAAACACTTTTTTAGCCTCTTCAACATCATCAAAGAATTCGATTCCTTCTTTATCTTCATAATTATTAGCATATAAAATCATATCAACTTTATAACCTTTAATGACATCTTCATATAAAGTCGTTGGTATGACTGTTCTTGCATTTGATTTATCTGGATTTAAGAAAATCGCCCTATCAATCTTTTTATATGCATAACCCGTATCTAAATCATCAAGTCTTACAAATGCTCCGATTTCTGTTCCATATCCAACAACTTGACCATTCTTAATCCCTAAAGATCCCATATCATCAAAGATAATATTTAGATTTTTAATCCTATCTTTAGCCATTATTCTAAAAGCTTCAACAGTCTCAGATTTACCAGCACCACTATCTCCAACTAATACAATATTCTTAACGACATTATTTTTAAATTCAATTGAAACCATCGCACCATGTAATGGTAACTCACCTTCATCAATCATCTTTAAGTTATGTAATGTTAATAACATTTTCTTTAAATAGCCAAAGTAAGTTACATCTTCAGAAAAAGGTGAATATCCTACATAAATATTTTCTTCTTTATCAATATAAAAACTTGATTCATTGACTAATTCATTACTACCACCATGAATATAAATAATATCAGGCTTACGATATAAATATTCTTCTTCTCTAGCAGGTTCGAATAAGTTAGCTAATGAAACTCCGATATTGGTATATAAACGATGGAAATAAACAAACGCTAAACTATTTCCTACCTTTATTGGATAACAAAACCATTCTCTACGACTAAACCTAGATTCTTCTATTGGATTAAAAGTTAACTCGGAAAAGACACCATTACGAGTTGAACTTAAAGTATATGCAATAAAAGGCGGATTAAAGATAACACTATTAATGATGGGTACTTTTTGTAATGAGAGATATTTACTTGGTAAAGTTATTTGATTTTCTTTTAAAACAATCCCGACATCATAACCTGCAGACAATTGACGGTATACTAAATTCTTTTGTTCAACTAATGCTTCACTAATCCTTCTATACGTTAATAAAACTACTTCATTAAAGTGAGTGTAACTTTCTAAAAAGTTAACAGCATCGACTCCTTTATCTCCGCCATTTGAAAACATGTATGTAGCATATCTTTCAAAATTTCTCCAATAATCATAAAACTCATTGACGAAACGATATAAAAGTAAATTACGTTCAATTAACGGATTAACAATTTCGTCCTTTTTAAAAACTAAAATTAATTTAAAGATAATTAAAATTTCGTCATTAATATTTTGATTAGATGGAACACTATTTTTGAGTTCTTCCCACCAGGAAAAATTTTGACGATTGAGATGGGAAATAAAAGCATCTAAGATACGCTTAAATTGCTTACTATTCAAAATCTCAATTGAAGTCAAACAATAAGTTTTGTTAAAATTAATGAAAATTGGTTTCTTATTTCTCAAGTTCATACGGTCACCCTCCATAACTCTATATATGTTATGATTGTTTTATCAAATAAGTTAACGATTACAATCATATCATAGATAATGCCCGAACAATAACGTAATGCCCAAACTTAGTCTTGACTATATTTTTTAATTAATATAAAATAAATGCACAACTCCAATGTGCCATTTAGTCAAAAAAACTTGATATTTATTATTTTATTAGTTTATAGTATAATATGTTAGAAGTCAACATAGGGGGGATTTAATGAAAACACAAACCTATAGAATAAAAGATATGCATGGATTGAATTCCCGTGCTTCAGCTAGTGTTGTCGCAGAAGCCAATCGCTACAAATCAACACTAACCCTAAAATATAACGATGAAGAAGCAGACCTTAAATCAATAATGAATGTTATGGCACTAGTCATTCGTTGTGGTGAGGAATTTTCCATTTCAGCAGAAGGTGTCGACGAAGAAGCTGCTATTAATGGAATTACCAAACATATGGAGGAAATAGGTCTTATCTAGCATATTATCTTTTTCACCTCATTAATATTAATTAGTGAGGTGTTTTTTATGAAAAAGGGTTTTATTAATATTTCATTAAAAAGACTTAAAGATAACTTTAACTATTATAAAAATAATACAAATAAAAAAATAATCGCTGTTATTAAAGATAATGCATATGGTCATGGACTAGTTGAATGTGCTAAAGCATTACAAGAAGAAGGCTGTGATTATTTTGTTGTTTCTATGATTGAAGAAGCACTTTTATTAAGAGAAAACGGGATTAAAGGCGGAATCCTTCTTTTAGGTTATCCTGAAAAACATGAATATAAACTTTTAAGTTTAAATAATATATCTATCGCACTTTATTCATGGATTCAACTATTTGAAATAACTAATTCATATTTTACTAATCCATTAAAAATGCATTTAAAAATCAATTCAGGAATGCAAAGAAATGGTATTACACCTTCACAATTAAATGATGTCTTAACGACAATAAAAAATGATCAACGTCTAATTCTAGAAGGTGTTTTTACCCACTACTTAGGAGGTAAAAACTGCTTCAATTTTGTAAATGAGCAATTTTACAACTTTAAAAGTATTATTAGTGAATATATAGATGAAAATTTAATGATTCATGCTTCAAGTACAAACACATACAACCTTATAGATGAAGACTTAACAAATTGTGTTAGAATCGGTTTAGGTTTATATGGATTAAGTGATTACTTAGAAAATCATGTTATAACATTAAAAGCACCGATTGTCCAAGTTTATAAAGGTAAAGTTGGTACAGTAGTTGGTTATGATGCCTTATTTAAATGTAATGAAGATGGTTATGTTTACACCTTACCAATTGGTTATGCTGATGGATATAAACCAATTTTAAATCACAACGCATTTATAGATGATTATTTAATTCAAGCAGGAAAAGTATCGATGGACTATTCTAACTTTTTTTCAACAAAATATTATATGATTGGAGAAGAAGTTGAACTCATAGGTGAAAAGATTAGTGTTGGTGATATTGCTAAAAAAACTAACACTTCTAAATATGATATAGTCTCAAGTTTATCAATAAAATTAAAACGGAATTATATAAAATGAAGAAGAAAAAGGGGCTGTAAAAAAATGAATGGTTATAAAAATTCATTTTTAGCCCTTTTTTTCTTATATGATAACATTTAAAAAAATCATATTTTATATAATAAAAACAGCACTTTCATATGGAAGAAAGTACTGTTTTTTGCTATAATTTAAGTATGGAAAACTATTGCTTAAATTATAGTCCTTCTTACAAGGACAATTATACAGCAAGAC
>DUOZ01000057.1 GCA_012838555.1 bacterium
CTCTTACTTCTCTAGAACGAAAATAAGTGTTTATTATATCTAAATCAACTAAACATACTGGATATTCATTGTTCTTTTTAAGAGCTAAATTGACAGCAAATTCTGATTTGCCACTACCATAATGACCTACAATGATTATTAATGGATTCTTCATTATCGTTTTATATAATTGCCTCGGACATTTCTAATTACACGAATTCTTTCTTCTGCAAGATGATTCGCGGCTTGAGCAGGCGTAATTTGTTTTTCTTTGGCAATTTTGAAAATATCCAAGACTTTGTTATAGATTCTTCCAACCTTTCTTTTTGCTTCTTCAGGGTCATAACCTAACATTTCTTGATAAACATTAATAACTCCACCAGCATTTACAACATAATCGGGAGCATATAGTATTCCTGCTTTTTCTAGTTCAACTCCGTGGTACTCTTCTTTAAGAACATTATTAGCGGAACCACAAATTATTTTAAATTTTAATTTAGAAATAGTTTCATCATTAACAACTGCACCTAAAGCACATGGGGCAAAGATATCATATGCATCATTAAAAATCTCATCAACTGGTACGATTTTAACCGGGAATTCACTTGATACTCGATCAAGTTTATCTTTTTTAATATCTGATATAAATACTTTAGCTCCATCTTCAACTAGTAGTTTAACTAGATGATACCCAACACTACCAACACCTTGAACAAGAACTGTTTTATCTTTTAATTCGTTAGAACCAAATTTCTCTAAACAAGCTGCTCTCATTCCATGGTACACACCTAAAGCGGTAAATGGTGAAGGGTCGCCTGAGGTTTTTTCTAATCCGACGATATAATCAGTTTCCATGGCAATATAATCCATATCTTCTGGAGTTGTATTAACATCTTCTGCGGTAATATAGCGACCATTTAATGATTGGACATATCTTCCAAACGCACGCCAATAAGCCTCAGATTTAACTTTATCTGGGTCGCCAATTAAAACCGTTTTACCTCCACCAATGTTTAGACCTGCAACAGAATTTTTATATGTCATACCTCGAGCAAGTCTCATAACATCTTCTACTGCTTCTTCTTCAGAAGCATAATTCCAAAGTCTTGTACCTCCTAGAGCAGGTCCAAGTGTTGTATCATGGATACATGTAATTCCTTTTAGTCCAGTCTCTTTGTCATAAAAAAAGACAAGTTGTTCATAGCCATACTTGGCCATATAATCAAACTTATTCAAGTTATTTCCTCCTTCTTGACCTTTCAAAAATCATTATAGCAATAATTAACTAAGTATGAAAGCGGTTTCATTAAAAAACAACAATCTATAATAAATGGGTATACTTACACTTATATATTGTTATATTGTGTATTCTTTTGCTATCTCTTCCTTTCTTAAAACTCTTAATACTCCTTGTGCCAGAGCAAGCATTTCATGTTCGCTAGGATATGTTAATACAGGTGCTATAAAATTAACTCTATCTTTTAATTCATTTACTACATAATCACTAAAAGCTAAACCTCCTGTTAGGACAATAAAGTCGACATTTCCTTTAAAGACAGTCGCACAAGCGCCAATTTCTTTTGCAATTTGGTAAACCATTGCATCAATTATTAACTTGGCATAACTGTCTCCAGTTCTAACACGAACGATTATTTCTTTAGCATCATTAGTCCCTAAATAAGATACAATTCCCCCTTTACCAATATGTTTTTGTTTTATTTCATTGTATGTGTATTTTCCTGAAAAACACATTTTATAAAGCGGACCTAAAGGAACGGATCCACTCCTTTCTGGAGACATCGGACCCTCTCCATCTAGGGCATTATTAACATCAATGACTCTTCCTTTATGATGGCAAGCGACACTTATTCCTCCACCTAAGTGAGCAACGATTAAATTTAATTTTTCATATTGTGTATTATTATCCTTAGCTGCTTGACGAGCTGTAGCTTTATGGTTTAGAGCATGGAAAATGCTTGTGCGTTCAATGTCTTTCATACCTGAAATACGCGCAATATCTTCCATTTCATCAACAG
>DUOZ01000058.1 GCA_012838555.1 bacterium
ACAATCAAAATTTTAGACTTAAAACCTTATTCATCTAAAAATGAAGCTTCAACTATGTATGAAGTAGTTAATGAAGTATTTAATAAAACTATAAAATAACCCCTGGATTTGAGGGGCTATTTTTTTATCAACGATTATTTAATACAATATCTCTAATTATATTTATATCACATTTAGGTTTGCGATCCTTAGTTAATAAACCATTCACTTCTTGTTCGACATCTGTTAATTGAGTATAACAGAAACCTTCAATAGCTTTAGAATTATGAATAGCATTAAATACGATAGACATGAATTTAATGAAATCTTTTTCATTATCTACATTCGTATATCCATAAGCATTCTCATCAAAACCATATGCTACACCACCAAATTCAGTAATAATAATTGGCCTATCACCAAGTTCATAACCATCAACAAAGATAAAGCGGTTCGTTGAAGGACATGAAATAAGTGATTCTCGAGAAGATAAAATATTGGCATAATCATGGTGTTTTTTTACATCATCAATTGTTCCATGGTCATACGTATGAATTGCACATATATCTGTATCTGTCATTTCCCAACCATCATTTGAAATAACTAATCTCGTTTGGTCTAAACTCTTTGTTAAATAATAAAGAGCTTGTAAATGAGCCTGTTGTTTCTTACATGTCTTTAAATTTGGAACTCCCCAACTTTCATTCATTGGAACCCATGTTACAATACAAGGATGATTATAATCTCTTTTAATAATATCAATCCATTCATTTTGGATTAATTTAACATATTCATCATCATAAGATGCACTATTAGCCATCTCTCCCCAAACAAGGAAACCTAACTTATCTGCATAATATAAATATAATGGATCTTCAACTTTTTGATGTTTTCTCGCACCATTAAAACCCATTTGCTTTGCAAGTTCAATATCTTTAATAAAATCCTTATCACTAGGTGCCGTTAACAATCCATCAGGCCAATAACCCTGATCGAGAACTAAGCGCATATAATAACGATGATTATTTAAAAAGATTTTGCCATTTTCAACATGGATTTTTCTCATACCAAAATAACTATAAACAGTATCCAATATATTATTCTCTTCAGATAATCTCACACAAACATCAAATAAAACAGGATTTTCTGGACTCCAACATAAGCCCATACCATGAGTAAATCCATTCATAATTTTATTTTTAAAGATATCAACTACCACTTTAACAAAACGATTATCAGCTTTGATTTTTATGAAGTTGACTATGTCATCACCTAATTTGACTTCTAAATCTATATATAAATTTTCACTCAGATCTGACAACTCAATTTCAAATTCAGCATATCCTTTATCTATATCAGGGGTAATCTTGATATTTTTTACATGAAATTCATCCACACATTCAAGAAAAACACTTTGCCAGATACCACTTGTTCTTGTATACCAAATAGCTCTTGATTTATCTTCCCAGAACTGTTTACCTCTTGGCTGAGTTTCTTTCCTAGAATAATCTGTAACAAAAACAGTTATATCTTCCTCTTTATAATTTAAATAATCAGTAATATCGAAACTAAAACTAGTATTTCCACCTATATGATCACCAACAAAGTGACCATTTACATAAATTCTAGAATAATAATCAACAGCGCCAAAATTAATAAAAATTCTTTTACCCTGCCATTTTTCAGGCACAACTACTTTTCTTTTATACCAAATGAAATCATGACAACTTGTATCATTAATTCCACTTAATTTACTTTCATATGCAAATGGTACATTTATCTTTAATGGTAATGAATCTAAATTGTACCATTTTTCTTTTTGTCCAATATTAAAATCATCAAATGCAAAATCCCATTCCCCATTTAATAAAAGCCAGTCAGCTCTTTTAAATTGAGGTCTTGGATATTCTATTCTCATACTTATCCTCCTACTTAATACCTGTTCTTGCAATACCTTCAATAATCTTTTCTTGTGTGAATATGTAAACGATAATGACAGGTACAATTGATATAATAGCAGCGGCCATTGTTAAACCATAATCATAATTATACGAACCTTGTAAAACACTTAATCCTACTGGTAATGTAAACTTACTAGTTCCTGATCCACTCATTACTAAAAGCGGCCATAAATAATCATTCCAATTTCCTAAAAAGACGAATAAACCACTAACCATAAATGCCGATGTAGAAAGTGGTAACACAATCTTTAGATAGATTCCAAAATGATTTAATCCATCAAGTTGAGCACTTTCAATTAATTCATTAGGTATTTGCAAGAAAAACTGTCTAATAATAAACAAACCAAACACTCCACCTAAACCAGGGATTATCAAGGCAAGAAAACTGCCCATCCATCCAAAGTCTACCATCATCGTGATCATTGGTACTAAATTAATAACACCTGGTATCATAGTTGTAGCTAATATAAACCAAAAGATTTTATCTCTTCCCTTAAATTTTAAAATACTAAATGCATAAGCAGCTAAACTAGCAATAAACAAATAAAGAAATGTATAAATAGCTGCAACAAATAAACTATTTAAAAACCATGTAAGTAATGGATATTCACTAGAATTTTCAATTAACAACTTTTCATACCGATGAAATGTAATATCCCTAGGAATCAAACCTAATACATTATTTGTTATTTCACTATCCGTTTTTAGCGAAGTAGCAACTGACCAAACAAGTGGTATCATCCAAAGAAAAGCTAGGGAATACAAAATTATTGCACTTATTCTTTTTCTTCTTCTAAGTTCTTTCTTTAATTTCATCTTTATCACCCTAACTTTTTAATATATTTAGCTTGGAATAGACTAATACAAATCATTATAATTCCTAAACAAACAGCCATTGAAGCCGCAACACCTGGTTGTGCATTTGCTCCAAAGGCAATCGATCTTATTCGCATCATTAATACTGTTGTGGTAAATTCTCCATTTATAACAGGACCACCCGATGTTAACATTTCAGGCTGACCATAAATATTAAATGAAGCAATTGTTGTTAAAATAGTAACAGTAAACAATTGATTAGAAATTGCAGGGATTGAAATATATCTTAGTGATTGCCAATATGTAGCACCATCAATTTCTGCTGCTTCATATAAAGATCTATCAATATCTTTTAATCCGGCATTTAGAATAACCATATTAGTACCCATTGTCCACCATATTGTTACAATTAATATTGATATCCATGCCCATGGCTGTGATGTTAACCACGGTATTTTTTCTAGACCCAAGGTTATAAGTAGTTCATTGATAAAACCACCATTAGTATTAAACTGCCATTGCCATATAAGTATTACTGCTGATATTGAAAATACTGTTGGCATAAAAAATACTACTCTTAAAAAACGATATCCTGGTGGTTCAATATCTAATAATAAAGCTACAAATAATGCAATACCAATAAGACAAGGTACTGATATAAGTACAAATAAGAATGTATTCTTAAGTCCTGACCAGAAATAATCAAAGTATATGGAATCACTTTGGAACAAAATTTTTATATAGTTTTCTAAACCAACAAAGGCTGTTTTTTCAGGTTGAAAAATATTCCATTTAAAGAAACTGATAAAGATTCCATAAAAGAAAGGGAAAACGAAGAAGACGCTAAATAGAATCATAAAGGGTAGGATAAAACAATATGCGGTCATATTCTTTTTTAAATTTGACCAAATTAAATTTAGAATATTTCTTTTTGGTTTTTTAATATTTTTTAACTTCATAATATAAGCCTCACCATCTATAAAGCATCTTTAAAGAATTAACCAATGTTTTCTTTCGCTTCCTTAACTAATTTCTTTCCTTCTACAGCCGCTAATCTTAACAATTCTTCAGCATCATAATTAGAATTTCTCATCGCATAAGTTAATCTTGAAAATATTGGAGTATAAGCTTCATGGTAATATGGAGAAGCTTTTGCAACTCTAAAGTTTTCAATTTTACCAAATCCAGAATGATATGGTAATTCTTTATATTCATCTGTATCTCTAGCAACTTTACTAGCAGGAATTTGACCTGCGGTTGCCCATAAATAACTATTGTTACCAATATATTTAATAAAAGTCAATGCAGCCTCACGTTTGGCTTGACTTACTTTTGGTTGATAAGGGAACACAAATGAGTGTGATCTTACAGCGATTAATTCTGAATTTTCATTAAACATATTTGAAAGAGGTATAACTCCAAAGTTTACATCTGATTCAATGATTGAGTTTAACATCCAAATACCTTGAATGTGGAATAATGCCTTATTGTTTTTAAAGTAGAATAAATCTTGGTCATTTCCTAGTTCTAATGGAGAAAGTTTATGAACATGGATTAAGTCTGTAACTGCTTTAAGTGCTTCTTCAGCTTCTTTAGTTTCATATCCAGGTTCATCTAAACCTATTAATTCTTGTCCACCATTTTGGTATAAGGAACTTGTAAAAGTATAATCAGTAGGCCATTCTGCTGAAATTGGCAGACCCCAAATATCTCCATCTTTATTCGGAGCTTTCTTAGCACATTCAATTAATTCACTTCTTGATGTCGGTACTTCACAATTAAATTGCTCCAATAAGTCTTTATTGTAATAAATTCCAAGTGGGTGAATATCAAGTGGAATACCATATAACTTATCGTTAAAATAAAGTGAATCAACTAAATCTTCAACATAATCATTTAAATCAATATCTGAATTACTAACTAAATCATCAATAGGCACAATAATATCGCGATTTGCATAACTTTGAACATAATATGAATGCATTATCGCTACATCTGGTCCTCTTCCAATCGGAATCATCATGTTTAAAGTATTGTAATAATCATCACCATTAACAGATTGCTCTGCAACTTCGATAACACCTTTATACTCTTCATTAAAGTTTCTAACTAACTGTCTCATCATCGTACCATCAGCACCAGTTAGTAAGTTCCAATAACTAATAGTAACTTTTCCTTGTTCAGATGATGTATTATTTGAATCTTCACTAGTTGAAGGTGTTCCACCTCTACAACCTGATAAGATTATTAATGACATCAAAAATGATAATATAACCTTTTTTTTCATATATATTCTCCTGACTTTAGGTTATTTTGATGATTTTAAACTCATCAATTGTAACGGAGCAATTATTTGGTTGATTTCCATCAATGTTCCCTAGTAATAAAGCAACTTTAACGGATTCATAATCTTGATCAGCAGTATAATCAATCGTAAATGTTTGATATTCACTAGTTAAAGTTACAATTAATGGTTCAGCCAAATCAAGATAATCTGCTGCTGGATTTGTCATTTCAATTTTTACTTTTCTTGAAACACTACTCTTTAATTTAATAACTAAACGATAAGTTTCACCTTCATTAAACTTAGGTATATATTGGAATAGTTGAATATGATGACCAACATTAGATGCATCTATAACATTGATCGTAACTGTTCCATTTTCTAAATCTTCACTATAAGTTGCCTTACCAGTACCTTCTACTTGGTTAATTTCTCTAATCCAACCAGTAAATCCATCATCAAATGAACCATTAATCGTTTCATATGGATTAGTTCTTGGTAAGACAAATTGAACTCGACGATTAACAAATCTGAAATTTCCTTCAGCATCAACTGCACGATAAGAAACGATATATGCGATTTCTGATTTAACTGAAGTTGGGACTTCACCTACAACTTCAAACGCAATTTCTTCAGCATTTTTGTCATAAGCTTTAACGCCATCAAGTTTGTCAAAATCATGATTACCACTAGTAACTTGAACAGAACCGACCCCTCTAAGAGTTGGTTGGTCTTCTTCACTAGGAAGTTCAACTTTTGCGACATTGATATTATCAATAATAACTTGATGTTCTTCGCCATCTTTAATCGCATCTGTAGGAAGTTGATGCCCTACATATAAAACTGTTTTAACATTACTACAATTAACATCTGCTGTGTAATACAATGAATAAGTTTGCATTTCTTCTGTTAATCTCATAACTTGAATTCCATTTTGCATCATGCGATTATTGTTATTAACTTCTTCAAAACCAGCAGAAATTGAATGACCTTGAGGACTTCTAGCTTCAAAGGTTAAATGATATGTTTCACCTTTTACAAAATAAGTGTTAAGTTGATAGAATTGCACGGACCACCAAGCATTTCCTGGATCTGTAATTGTTAAAACCATTTCACCATTAACAACTTTACTTGAGCCAGCTCCACCTGGAATATCAAAGGTCCAACCAAAGTTGTAATCAAATTCACCATTAAAAACATTGTGGGCTACCATGACACCAAAATCTTTTGTTACAGTTGAAGTTACTCCACTTGAGTTAGTAACTTCATAAGTCACGGTATATCCTCCAATATATTCGCTTGAGAAACCACCATCATCTTTAATGATGATTTTATTAGATATATCTCCATCAACACTATCGAAGGCTTTAACACCTTCTAATAAGTCGATATTATCTCCTCTAACAACTGTTTGTTCTTCTAATCCTTCCCAAGTAATTTCACCAACACTAGATGATGATTCACTTTGGGAACTTTGAGTATTACCACCACAACCATTAACAAGTAAACCTAATACTAATAATACTCCTAGCAGTTTCCTTTTCATAATATTCCTCCATTCTTGATAAATCCACACCACCTTAATGATGGTGTGGATTTATTAGAAATGTTTAATTTTGAGTTATTTCAATAATCTTAGCATCAATGAGTACTTCATCTGTACAGCCTTCTAAGTTGCTAAGTATCATTGTACCTTTTTCTCCTGCGAATCCAACATGTGATTCACCAATATTAATTTCAACTTCATAAACCAATACATCGTCAAGTAGGAAATAAATTTTTGATCCGTCTACTATGACAGTGAAGTTCATGATATATGAATCAACTTTTGCAGACTTAATTAACTTCCAACCTTGGAAACCTGAATCTAATTTATGGTCAGTGAAGATTTGCATATTGCTTTCCCAACGCTCTATTACAAATCTAACCATATGTGTTTCATCATGCATTAAAAGGATAACACCTTGTTGAGTATGAACAGGGTCAACCAATTCAATTACTCCAGAGATCATGTACTTACTACCTGCAACAGGTTGATCTTCTTCATAATAGAATGTTTGCTTGTATTCTAAAGAAGTCTTAATAAAGTTGCCATTTTCATCTCTAGTAAAGACATTAGAGTCAGCTGCATTAGTGTAAATATTGTAATCAAATGGTGTATTATTAATGACTTTATCAACTCTTGATAAATCAATACTACCTTTTAACTTAGATAAGACTACTGCTGTGTTTTCACTAGCAAAACCAACATGAGTTAAACTAGTTCCAACACTTGACTCTAATACAAGTCTATCATTGGCAAAGAAGTAGCTTACTCCTTCTTTTACAGCAAGAGCAAATTTAAGTGTATTTTCTTCAGCTTCTAGTAAGACTTGTTTATCACTATAGACTCCATCAACTTTTTGTTCGAAGTATAGTTCATATTTCCCATCTTCAACAAGTTCATATACATATCTAAATAAGTTGTCATCATCTATTGCTAAAAGAATGATTGCTTTCGCTTCTTCTTCGTCATCTAATATTTCAACATTTCCTTCCATTGAATAAAGACTACCAGCAATTGCCATACCGTCTTCATAATAGAATTGCTGTTTATAAGTTAGTACTTCTTTTTTGAAACTTCCATCTTCTAGTTTGACAAAAGTATCTGCATCACTAGAAGCTAATCCATAAGCATGAACAGAGAAATTAACAGATAATGGTCCAAGTTTAGCATCTACTAATTCTTCATCTATTGAACCACTTAAGTTACTTAAGACAGTAATTGACTTTTCTCCACCAAAACCTGCATGAGTTTCGCCAATATCTTGTTGAACTTTACCAACTAGTAAATCGTTAACAAAGAAATAATACATATCTCCATCAACAACTAAATCAAAGTTAAGAATTCTTGGTGCATTAGTTCTTAAGCGACGATATCCTTTAAAATCATCACTACCATTTTTATAATCAGTGAAGATTTGGAAAGTGCCATTTGGTAAAAATTCAAGGACAAATCTTACAAAATGAGTATCATCATATTTTGCTAGAACGACAGCTTGACCAAAATCTGTTGCATCATTAAGTTCGATTTTTCCTGAAGCCATATATTTATCACCAGCAATTGCTACACCATCTTGATACAAGAATGTTTCTTGGTAAGGGTCAGTGATCTTTTGAAAAACACCTGTTTCAACTTCTTTAAACGCACTGGTACCTGAAGTTTTGGTGTAAACATTGTGTCCTAAAGGTGAACTTTTAACTACTACAACTTTGAAAGTCGTTTCCAATTTACTAGTAGTAGCTTTTACAACTGTTTCAGTGTCTGCTACCAAACCTTTAACTACACCATTAACAATAGAAATATTATCTCCATCAAAAGTATAGTTAACTTCTTCACGTCCTTCTTCTTTTGAAAAGACAGGATTAATTTCTTTTTCTTCATTAACTTTTAAGGTAATATCTTCAATTGTTAATGTTCCATAATCAACGACAGTTGAAGAATCTATACTAGATGTAGCACTAGAACTAGCTGCTAATTCACAACCTGCAACAGCTATCATTAATGCTACCAACAAAGTTGACATAAACTTTTTCATTAATTTACCTCCCTTTTTCTATTTTTCTAGGTATTGTGTCTGTATATGTATCTTTTTTATTAAAAAAGCGCCAATACAAACAAAAATTTACTTTAGGTTATCGTTAATCCTATTTCATTATAATTTGTGTTAGCGCTTTTGTCAATTAATATTTCAAGGAAAAAAAATTTACCGTAAAGTGAAAAGTTAAATTCCAGTTTTAAAATATTAACTGGAATTTAGTTTTACATAGAACAAACACATTATTATTGTAAGATTAACTTCTAGTTTTTATAATGACATTAGTGTATCTATTTCG
>DUOZ01000059.1 GCA_012838555.1 bacterium
AATTATAGCAAATTATTTCCCTTAAGCATTGAGAAAGGGGTTACATTATGTTAAAGTTAATATGACTAATTAAGTTGAATTTCAACTGATAACTGTTTTTTTAAAATAGATGGACCTAAATAAGTGTCATAGACGATCGCTTAAAATATTATCATTAATATTCTTTTCAGTCTTTTTTGCTTTATTAGTAAATGGATGTACTAATTGGTATTTTAGTAATATCCAATATAAAGTAAACTTTTATATTGATAATGAGTTAGTTAAAAGTGAAGTAGTAAAACCTGGATAATGGATTAAGATTTGATGAGTCTGGTCATTATGTAGAAGGGCCAGAATATAGTTTCTCAACTTCAGTTTCAATTGAGATTGGTTATAAAGGTAACTCTGGTAGTAGTACAATGACATCGAAGATATTGCTAATTATACTTGATGTCAACGATTATGTGATAGATTCAATTGAGTTTGATACAAACAGTGGTGATAATACAATAACTTATAATTTGTCCGCATTTACTGGAAGGATTAAAATTGGATTCGAAAAAGACGTTGGAAATGTTAGTTTACATTCACTTAAAATAACAGCTAACTAATCACTTGTAAATTTCAAATTTACAGTAATATATTAAATAAGGATATCTCTGATAGAAACTTGTTCTATTCTATTAGGAGATATCCTTTTCATTTGAATAAAAAAACTTAACTCGGTTTTGAGTTAAGTTTTTGATGGTTGTCTTTTATCCCCAAATCATTAATGCAAAATCAGGATAATCAATAAATGGATTTCTATTACCTTGGTAAGAATAAACAACTTCATTACGTCTCATTTCGAATTCATCAGGTAAGTCTTGTAAATGCCATTCAAGTAAAGTGCTTAGTTTACCTAAATATGGAGCATTTGATGTATTAGTTAATAATTCATTTAATTCTAAGTTTGGTTCTCCAGAGACATCACCTTCATAGCGAACTGCCATATAGAAGACCATTCTAGCTACATCACCTTTGACTTCATCTCTAGGTTCGAAGACATTGCCTTTATAATAACAATCAGTTGTATTTTTAACTTTAGTACCACCTACAACATTACCAAAGTCTTTATTACCTCGCGTACTATTAACTTGAACATCTGTAGGTCTTAAATGGTGGGCGTCTGTTCCTGCACCTTTTTTTGTACCAAAGTTGCCTTTTGATTTTGGCCATACGTGTTCACGATTCCAATCTCCTACTTGACCACCATTTCGGTCTTTACTCCTAGAGATACCACTATACAGTAAGATAACATTATCTGGATTATTTGGGTCTTCATCACTCTCTTTTAAAATATCCCATATATCGTCATAAGAGTATTTAACATGGTCATCAATGATATCGTGTAAAGCCTTTTTAAGCGCTTCTCCAGTTAGTCCTTCAACGCCAGTGTAATAAGGCATATACTCAACACTTGAGTTTGTATCAGTCGATGAAGAACTTTCACTAGAACTATTTGGAATTGATGAAACTTCAGATGAATCAATTGATGAGATGATTGATGAATCTTTAGAAGATTCAAGCGATGACTCAACAGATGAATTCTTTGAAGATTCTATTGAAGAATCTATACTTTTTCTACTATCTTCAACTGTGATTGTGCATCCAGTTATAATAGTTAGAACTAATAATAATGCATAACTTCTTTTTCTTAAAAACTTCATAAAAATACCTCTTTCTTAAGCAGTAACATTATAATAAAATCTTAGAAAAATATCTACCATAATAATATGTATTAATGGTATATAATTTTAATTAAAAGATAGAAATAAGTGTTTCATCCTAAATTCATAAATTTAATGTATAAAATATATCAATAAATGTTTAAGTTATTGCAAAGGTATTAGCATATAGAAGTATTTGCTAGAAAATCAAATGTAAATTAGTGAATTTCTAAATTAAAATTGTTGGAAATAAACTTTATACGTTAAATAATAAGTGATATAATGTTGTTGAAGTAAGGGGGAGAGAGGATGACACTTCTTTGTCCACCACCAACTCATTTAAGGCAACGCATTAAAGTTGATCCTGACTTATCTAGTAAAGATGTATGTCATGGGAGAATCGTTTGTGAATGTCGAAATGATGAAATGGAAGTTTATTACTATGGTAAAATTCAAAAAAGAATCTTTAGAACACCTTGTGTTTTACCTTTTAAGGACGATTTTGATAATGCTAGTGTTATAGGTATCCTCTTAAAATGTAAGAAGTGTGGAAGAGAAATATTGCTTTATGATTCAAATATTCATAGTTATAATGCTTCTAAACATAAAAAGAGAATAAAGAAAGAATTATACCAACCTTTTACTTGTGAAAAATGTGATAATAAGTACTTCATGGTTGATTGTGAATTTCAATATTTAAACGAAGTTTTAGACGATATAAGTGAAGTTAAGATTAATAATAAGAGTTCTAATTTTGATTGGATTGTTGTTGATTTAAAATGTCAATCATGTTTAAAAGAATATAATCGTTTCCTAAATCATGAAGCTATTGAATAAATTTAATTACATTAAATGACAATACTATTAATGTAATATATAATAATTTCGAATTAGGAGGAACCAGTTATGAAGAAAAAGTTTAAATTTTTTGCTGCCTTATTAGTTATAGTAACTTTATTAAATGCATGTAACGGTGGAAATAATCAAGATGTTGATAATAAATTTGTTTTAGAAGGTTTATATGAAGCAAGTGATTTTATTGAGATTGATTTTGAAGAATTAGAAGATATGCAATCAAGGAAATTAAACTTCATGTTATATATCGGAGATCCTTCTTGTGGAGGATGTAATTTATTTTCTCCTATATACCGTCAATTTGCGATTGATTACGGTTTAAAACTTTATTACATTACTCCTAGTACAAAGTTAAAAGAAGTTGTTAAAATTCAGTATACGCCTTCTTTGGCGCCTTTCCAAGAAGGAGAACCTGTTATAGTTATTGACCCTCATGATGATGAAAAACCATTTGCAAGTGTAAGTAATCTTAAAGATTTTACAACCAAGTATTTTACTTTACCATCTATTTATGAAGTAAGTGAAGAAACTTTAGATGAAAAAATAGCAAATAATGAAGAATTCGTCATATATTATTTTTGGAAGTATTGTGGCGATTGTGCTAGATTAGCTAATGAAATCTTAAATGAGTATCAAATTAACCATCAAGGTTTAAAAAACTTCTATTACATTGAAGTTGATCCTTATCGAAGCGAAGGAAGAACTAGTGAAGCGTGGCAAACTTTTGCTAATAAATATGAATTGGATCGCTATAAATGGGGTGTTGTCCCAACCTTCCAATATCGTAAAGGCAGTGAGATTGTTGAAATGGCAGTTTATTTAAATGATACAATTGAAACTACTGGTGATGACAATATTAAAGTAACTCAATCATTTTATGAAGATGCACCTTATTTAAATGAAACGATGAATAATGATGAATTTAAAGAGGCTTCTATTGATTTTCATAACACCAAAATATTAGAATTCTTCAATCGAGTTTTACCTTTAGTACAAAATTGATAATTATCCTTTACATTTAAATAAATTAGTTTTATAATAAACGCGATATCTTCAGGGCAGGGTGAAAATCCCGACCGGCGGTAAACCCCGCGAGTTAGAAATAACACGAACTGGTGAAATTCCAGTGGCGACAGTAAAGTCTGGATGGAAGAAGATAACTAAAATTTTGCTTTTTAGTTCCCTGAGATATGGGAACTTTTTTTATGGAGGTATAGATATGAATAGTTCAACAAAATTTATTACTAGAGTTGGTATTTTTGGAGCTGTATCTGCACTTGTTTACTTTATTTTTAATCGAATGAATTTAAGTTTAACTTTTATTGGTTTACCGAATTTTTTATCTTTGCATTTTTCTGATGTACCTGCTTTAATTGCTTCCTTTGCTTATGGACCTTTAACAGGAACATTAGTCCAAATCATCAAAGTTATTATTAGGACCTTGTTTACTGGTACTAATACAGGATTTATCGGTGAAATAGCAGATATGATTTATGGAATTGCCTTTGTTTTACCAGCAAGTATTATTTATATGAAAAATCGCACTTTTAAAGGTGCGTTAAATGGGATGATATTAACCTTAATTATTCATTTAATTGTAACTAGTGTTGTTAACTATTATGTAATAATTCCAATGTATGTTAGATTATATAATTTACCAATAAAGGTGACATGGGAGTTTATATTTACAATGATATTACCATTTAATCTAATAAAAAATGTCTTAGATTTAATTATCACATTATTAATCTATAAGAGGATTCATAACTTAATTAAAAGGGCTTCTTATCAAAAAAACAATAATAATATCTTAAGAAATGGGCATTAATGCTCATTTTTTATTTATTTGCATATTATATAATGTCAAAGGAGGAAGCATAATGCCTAGAATCAAAAGTACAACCGCGGAAGTTACACTTTTGGCTCGATTAATGAAATCTGAAGCACTAGGAGAAGGTCGATTTGGGATGATGCTTGTAGGTAATGTCGGAGTTAATCGCGTTATTGCTAGTTGTGGTCTTCATCGTAATTTAACCTCAATTAAACAAATGGTTTATCAAGATCCAGGTGGATTTGAAGGTGTCAATACTCCGCTTTTTAATGAACCTGTTACAAGTTTACATCGAAAGTTAGCAAAAAGAACAATCGATTTTTGGAAAGCTCATCCTGCTACAAGAGCATTATATTTTAGAAATCCAGGAGCAGGAAACCCTTGTGGTGAAGAGTTTTTTGGTGTCTTTGCTGGAAGGTTTAAAAGTCATTGTTTTTATGATCCTTATCCAGAAGAAGAGTGTGGCTTATAGTTAAATGTTTTTATCTAAACGATTGATTTTAGTTAAATAAATATCATAATAGATTTGTTCGCTACTTTCTTGATATTTAGCTAAAGCCCACATTCCCCAAAGTAAATCTAGGAAACAATAAAACGTCATGAATTTTTGCATTATTTCATCGTTAATAACTTTTTGATAATAAGTTTCAAGGAAGTAATTAATACTTTCTTTATCTTCAATATCATTTTCACTTATAAAAGAAACTAAATCAAACATCGGTGAATTCATCGCAGCATATTCATAATCAATTAAAAATAATTTTTCTTTAGTAAATAATAAATTACCCTTTACTATGTCGTTGTGGCATAGTATTTTTTCATCTTTTTCTAAATAGTTTTGATATTTAGAAATTAAATTTGAATATTTTGATAAAGGAAAAGGTTTCTTTGTAAGTTTTTCATAGTAAGAATTTAATTTTTCTAAAGACTTAAAATCTCTTGTACATTTTAATTTTAAACTATGAAACTTTTTAATTAAAAGTGCGACCTTTTTTAAATCATTCTTTTTATATTTATCTAAATGGTAACCCTCTTGAAAAATAGTAATCTTATCTCCACTTGTTTTATCAAAATAAATACAGGGAACATCAATATTAAAAGGCGCGATTGCCTTAACGATATCATGTTCACAATTTCGATCAAGTAATGGGTCAAATTTAGCAATTCTAACGACTAACTTTTCATTGTGTTTAGTTATAACAAAGTAATTGTCATTACTTAATCCATTAACAATTTTTTCAATATATTTAGCTTTTTTTAATACTTTTTGACATAAATCCGCCTGTTTTCTCATTCTACCACCCTCAATATTATAATATATGATACAATTAATACTAGGAGTTGATTTAATTGGATATTGTTTTTGTAGCTATTAACGCCAAATATATACATACTTCACCAGCCGTGAGGTTGTTAAATGAGTGCGTTGATAGATCGTTTGATTCGAAATATCTGGAATTTGCAATTAAAGATAAGATTGAGAGAATGCTTGAGAAGATTCTTTCACACAAACCTTTAATTGTAGGTTTCTCATGTTATATTTGGAATATTAATATTGTACTAGAATTAGCTAGAAAGTTAAAAGAAATTAATAAGGATATTATTATTCTTCTTGGAGGACCTGAAGTTAGTTATGATATTAAGTCCTTTATTAGTTTACCTTATATTGATTATATCGCTAGTGGAGAAGGTGAAACATTAATTAATCCTTTTATTAAAGCGATTAAAAATAAGGAAAAGATTGATTTTAAAAGTATAGCATCAAAAGAAAAGTTTGATGTGACACCTAATGTTGTTAAGGATTTAAAAGATATTCCATCTATTATTCATACTTATACTAAGGATGATTTCGAAAATAGAATTATCTATTATGAATGTTCTAGAGGGTGTCCTTTTGCATGTGAGTATTGTTTATCTTCACTTGAAAGTGGCGTTAGAGTTATTCCTTTAGAACAAATCTATAGTGATTTAACCTATTTAATTGAAAACAAGGCTAAAACTATTAAGTTTTTAGATAGAACATTTAATTTTAATAAGGTAAGATTTTTAGAATTAATAAAATTTCTAGAAAAGGTCGGACAAGGTCATACTTTTCAATTTGAAATTACTTTAGATTTATTTGATGAAGAGTTACTAGATTATTTTGAAAATAAAGTAACACCTGATATGTTTAGGTTTGAAATAGGGATTCAATCAATTCATGATAAAGTTAATCAAGCTGTATCAAGAAAACAAGATACAGAAAAATTACTTAAATCTGTTGAACGTTTAATTAATGGTAAACGGGTTACTTTACATCTAGATTTAATTGTCGGCCTTCCTTATGAAACTTATGATATGGCTGTTTCTTCATTTGAAACGGTATTTAAAGTTTTCCCTCATGAATTACAACTTGGATTCTTAAAGTTACTTAGAGGCACAAGTATAAGAGAAAATGCTAGTAAGCATGGTTATGTTTATAAGAGTGAACCACCATATGAATTGATTAGTAATGATTATATGAGTGAAGAAGAGGTAGAAAAATTTATTCTAGCAGAAGAAGCTTTAGAAGTTTATTTTAATAAGAATCGAGCTAGAGAGATATTTATCTATTTAATCGAAAATGATAAAATTGATTCATCGTTTGAGTTATTTTATAATTTAGGTGTCAAATTAAGTGAAACAAAAATTAGTGATGCTTATGATTATTATAAAATATTAATTGATGTAATTAAGAAAATGGGTTATTTTGATAAAAGAGTAAGTGATTTATTCCTTTATTGTTATTTAACAAAGTATCCGATTCGCCCGAAACTTAGGTCAAATATAAGACTTGAAAGAAGTGTTGTAAGAGAACACTTAGGTAAGTATAATAAAGAAATAAAACCTAATACTTATATTTTTATGGTAAATTACCAGGATGGTTACTTAGTTCTTTGTTATTTGACAAATAAAATATTGTATTATTATTTAGAAGTTAATGGTGATGAGTTTAAACATGAATTAATTAAAGTAAAATTAATTAAAGGGGTGTAATTTATGAAAATTTACACAAAATTTGGTGATGAAGGTAAAAGTACGACTCCATTTGGAAAAATTGATAAAGGACATGTCTATTTTAAGGTCTTAGGTGGAGTCGATGAAATTATGGCTTTACTAGGTTTGATAGAATCTAAAATGAACGAGATTGAAAGTTGTAAGGATATTGTTAATGAATTAAATGATATTGGTGATGATTTAAAAGCTTTGTTAGATGATTTATGGGTTAATAATCCATCTAATCAAAAATTAGATTTAAAGCGTATTAATGCTTTAGAAAAATCAATTGATGAAATGACTAAATCACTTGACCCTATATATGGATTTATTAAGCCTAAAGGCAATGAAGTTGCCTTATTAGTTAATCTAACTAGATGTGTAGTTAGACGTGTAGAAACCGATTATTTTAGGCTTATTAGATCAATGAATATGGAACTTGATGGAGGTAAGTATTTAAATCGTTTATCCGATTATTTATTTACTTTATTTAGATATTTAGATAAAATATTATAGTCAATTTAAGGAGACTATGTATGAAAACATTTATTTTAGCAACTGAGAATGAACATAAGTATTATGAATTTAATCAAATTCTAAAAGATACAGGGATTAAATTATTATCTTTAAAAGATTTATCTTTAACAATAGATGTTGAAGAAAATGGAGACTCTTATAAAGAGAATGCTAAAATTAAGGCGAAATTTATCTATGAAAAAACAAAGATACCTACGATAGCAGATGATTCTGGTTTAGAAATTGAGGCATTAGATAACTTTCCTGGAGTTAAATCTTCTCGATTTGAAGAAGGTAAACCTTATAAAACAAAAAATGAAATAGTTTTAGATATGATGAAAGATAAGACTAATCGGAATGCTACTTTTAAATGTTCGCTTTGTGTATATGGGCTTAGTGAAGAACCTTTATTCTTTGAAGGAGAATTTAAAGGTGAAATCGCACAAGTTGCAACAGGTAAACATGGCTTTGGTTATGATCCGATTTTCTATTTCCCAAAATTAAATAAAACCGCAGCGATGATGAATGATGAAGAAAAAAACACTTATTCACATCGTGCTGTTGCAATACATAAATTTAAAGAATATTTAGAGTCTAATTTAAAGGTGAATGAAAATGATTAATGTAATTTTATATCAACCTGAAATACATTATAACACAGGCAATATTATGAGGACTTGTTCATCTAGTGGGGCTAAACTACACTTAATAGGTCCACTTGGTTTTTCACTTGATGATGAGCATTTAAAAAGGTCTGCGATGGATTATAAAGATACATTAGAATATGAATATTATGAAAGTTATGAAGAGTTTGTAAAGTTAAATCCAAATATAAAAATTCACTATATAACTAGATATGCATCTACACCTCATAGTGAATTTGATTTTAGTGATATAAGTGAAGATTATTACATTATGTTTGGAAAAGAAAGCACAGGTATCCCTAAAGAAATCTTAGCTAATAATTTAGATTACTGTATGAGGATTCCGATGAAACCACATGCTAGGAGTCTTAATTTATCTAACTGTGTTGCAATCGTTATTTATGAAATATTAAGGCAACAAGAGTATTTTAGTTTAGCTACTAGTGAAGTTATTAAAGGTGAAGATTTCTTACTAAAATAAAAAACCGATCAATTAAGATCGGTATTTTTATTATTCAGAGAAATAGTGATTAACAAAGGTATTTAATTGAGAATATTTAATAGGTCCTTCTTGAGCGAAAATCACTTGTTGATTTTCAACAAAGACTGTTGTCGGAGTATTAAATGCAGATTTACCTGTCCATTTAGTATATTCTCCAGTACCTTCAGCGATACGATCGTACCATTCTTTATAAGTTTCGGTTTCGATTGTATCGTCTCTATACTCGCCATCAATTCTTGTAACATCTAAAGCATAGAATTTAACTCCGCCATTGAAGTTTTCATCTTCATCAAGTTGCTTTTTGTATTGGTTTAAAGATACATAGTACTCTTCGCAATAATGGCAATTATCTTGGACGATAATAAATACGAATTTTTCACCATCTAAATATTTTTCTAAAATTTCTTCTTGAGTTAATTTTTCAAGTTTTAATACTTCTGTATCGCCTGTATTTCCACCTTGGAACCATTTTCCTACATTATTAAAAAAGTCTGAAATACCACCAAGACTAAAAATAACAGCAAAAATTAAACCTACTATTAAGACAGGCTGTAACCAAACGCTTTCTTTAATAAATTTATATAATTTCCCGAAAAATCTCTTTACACTAGTCATAGGGGAAACCTCCTTCTAAAAATTCCATAGCGAGATAATAATATCACTCTTGAAATAATTTTTCAACATGTTATTCTATAAATATAGATAAAAGTGGGGTTTTTTGATATGCATAGAGTCTATAACCGCAACTTGTTCATTTTTATTACTTTATTTTTTTTCTTAATCGTCTTAAGTTACACTTATGATTATATCGAATTAATCGTTTTAACCATTGAAACACCTCGCGATATTAACCTCTCAAGTTATATTAGTGAAAACTCCTTATCTTTAATTTCTTCACAAATTAAGTCAATTAATGAGGTCATTCCTTTATTAAAATATCAAACTAATTATTATTTAATTATCGCTTTTATTTTTCATATTATAAAAGCTGTAACATATAAAGAAATTATCTTTTTATGTTTTATCCTTGTATTCTATTTTATAAAGTATCAATCAGACAACCAAAATAATTATGCTTTGATATCAAAAGCTATTAAGATATTAATTATTGTTTTATTATTATCAAACATTCTAATTTTTTATATAACTGCGATTGAATCAGGTTTTGAATGGGTTGATAAATTAACTTGTAAGATCTTAACTATCTCAATTTTAAGTATTAGTAGCGTCGTAATCTTTATGCTTGGATGTGTTAATCTTTATCAACCAATAAAAAAGCGGATTTATACATCTCCGCCTTATTAGAATTCTTCCATTTCATCAAAGCTACTATAGATTGTGTTATCATTGAGGCTTTTAATATGCATTAATCCATCTTTACCTTTATAAAGTTCTGCATTAGTAATTAAATCATTAGTTATTGCTTCCTTGGCCATTTCTACATCATAAACACTACCTTTATCAGTCATAAATTCAACGATGCGGCCATGGTTATCTCTACGAACTTTAACTATTCTTTCTCTTTCCAAATACATCACCTCATAAGTTAATATTGTCAAAAACTTCAATTGTAAACTTACTATTGAAAAAAGAAATACTTAATGATAAAATAACTATTGCACGTAGGGGTGTAGTTAAATGGTATAGCAACGGTCTCCAAAACCGTTATTGTGGGTTCGATTCCTGCCACCCCTGCCATTTTTTATTTTAGATACTAAAAAACCTATGTAAAATATTAGGTTTTTTTTAATAACTATTATTTACTTTTAAAAAAGCGATAGGGTACTCGTGAGTGTAAAGAAATCATGCTTAACTTTTTTACCTTATTAATCAACAAATAAGGTTATTTTTATAATGTTTAATTGTCTTAAAAATGATATTATAAATTTGAATTAGATTATAAAAGGATGGATTACATGTTTGTTAGTAAAGATGGCTATACTAAGCGTCAAAAGAAACTAATAAGTGAATTAGGCAGTGAATATAAATCGAGAATTGATGAAGAAAAACGTAGGTATGCAGGTAAAATGATTCTAATTTCCTTATTTGAATTTTTGTTTATTGTCTTATTAGCTTTAGTTCAACAAGATAGTAGGTTTCTAGCTATTTTGGTTTTAGTTCTATTTTATTTAGTCTTAAGTATTTTAAGAAATAATAGAGAGTTAAATCGTTTAAAAAATCTAGATGATTATGATGTGGGCCTATTAAAAGGATATGATGATAAAAGAGTTGTTGGAGTTTCGAGTAGAAAATTAAAACAACTAAAAATCAGTTCTTTAATTATTAGTTTTATATCTATTCTAATAGGAGCATTAGTTGGTGGTTATGTTTTAACTAATAAAGTAATTGATTATGATAAATTATCTCAAGTTGATGGAGTCATTAAAGAAGCAAATTATCAACTTGGTAGATTTAAAGAAATTGAAATCAAACTAGAAGAAGATGAAATTATTTATAAAATTGATGGATTATATTTAAAAAACATTGGTTATGATGAGTTTAATGAAACATTTAAAGCTGGAGAGCCAATTACATTACTAATTGAAAATAAAGAAGGTATTGAAAGAAAGGTTTACTACGTTAAGATTAATGATGTTGAATTGTTAACAAAAGATGATGTATTAAAGGCTCATAAAGATAATAATCAAATCGGTATTATCTTTAGTTTGCTTTTATTAATAATTCCAATCATATGCTTAGGTTATTATTTGTTTTATAAAAAAAATGTTTATTTAAAGAATAAAGAGAATGAATATATTGATTTAGATTTTTTTGAAGATGAATTAAATGAAATTGAAAATTGTTTTCATAAGGAAACAAATAATGGTTTTATTAAAACGAAATTTCGTAAGTCATTTTTAGTTTTATCTATAATCATTTTAATTATCGGGGTTATTTTATTTGTCTATGGTATTACATCATTTGAAAATTTAGGCTTATTTTATCCTTTATTTCTAATTGGTTTAATTTTAATTATATTTGGAGTTTCGGCTGTTATAGCTTACTTCAAAAATTTCGAAATTTTAGATGGCAATCAACTAATTATTAAACAATCATTATTAGAAAAAGTTGTTGATGTAACTACTATAGAAAGAATTAGAATAGAAGGATCATATATTGTACTTTATAATGAACATAATCGAATTATATGTAAAATTAGAAAAAACAACTTAGGTGTCAGTGATATAATTAATGAATTAAGTTATAGAGGAATTAAAGTTGAATCAAAATAAAATTAAAATTTCTTTTCTTAGTACTTGGTAGTATAATTTAAGAGTGATTACTTGACTTATATGATGGAGGGATAAGAATGTTATTTGATAATGAAAATTTTACTAATCGTCAAAGAAGAGTTATTTATGAAATAGGTAGAGACTTTCGCGAGAGACTTGACCATGAAAAGCGTAAACTTATTGTTTTAAACCTTATCGTTTTATTCATTCCTATTTTATTCGGAGTTTTATTATCAGTTTTTGATAACAATCAACCACAATACTATTTTTTTGTAATTGTATTTATATTTATTGTTGGTTTTAATATTTATAAAAAAATTAAGGATTTGAATCATTTAAAAAACCAAGATGATTATATTATTGGTTTATTCTATGCTGATAAAGATAAAAGAGTTATAGGTACAGCAGATAAAAAGTTAAAACAAGTGAGATTATCAAGTGTTATTATCGCTTTAGTCACTTTTTTTATAAGTGTCATAGTAGGTGCAATTGTATTTAATCAAGGTAAAACTGATTTTGATAAATTGACTACTGTTGAAGGAATTATTGAAGAAGCTAAATATTCTAGTGAAAAAATAGACATTAAATTAAAAGATGATGATACTATCTATCGGATTACTAGTATATATGTGGATGTATTTGATTATGATGAATTTAATGAAGTATCCAAAGAAGGAGATATGATTACTTTTTTATGCGATGAAAAACGTAATAATTTTAGACCTGTATATTATGTAGAAGTTAACGGAGTTGAATTTTTAACTAAAGATGAGGTTCTTAAAGCTGATGAAGAAAATATTTATATAGGAAAGATAATATGTTTTGTCTTTTTAGGAATTGCATTAATAAGTTTTGGTAGTTATATATATTATAAAAATTTCATTTATAAACGTAATAAGGAAAATGAATATTTGAATTTAGATTTTACTGAAGCGGAGTTAAAAGAATTAGAAGAAAGTCTTAATAAAGGTCATATAGATATTAATAATGAGATTTATATTAAGACAGGTTATCCTAAATCTTATTTAATTTTATATCTGATATTTGGAGTAATATCATTAGGATTATTAATTGGAAGTGTATTTGCTTTAAATGAATTAGTAGCCTTTTTAGTTTTGTTAAGTCTAGGTTTACTTTTTGGATTAATGGTTTTAATTGGAATTTATGATTTAACTAAAAACTTTGAAGAATTAAAAGGTAACAAATTAATAGCACATCGATTTTTTAAGAAAAAAGAAATAGATATAAGTGAATTAAAGTTAATTAGAATAACTCCAACATATATTAAATTTATTGATAAGGATGGTAAAACATTCTGTAGGATGGCTTCTCAAACTTTAAGAGTTGGTGAAATTATAGAAGAATTAAGTAATCGTGGAGTAAGAGTTGAATCCGATATTGTCATCTAAAAGGTGTATAATAATATCATTGAGGTGTTTTTATGAATAAAAGAAGAGTAAGTAAAAAAGTAAATAAGCATAAAAAGACACACTGGGGAAGTGTTGCCTCTTGGTATGATGATTATATTGGACAAGAAGGTAGTGAATTTCATCAAACCATAATTATGCCTGGTATTGTTAAGATGCTTAGAAGTACATATAAAAGTGTTGAAGGTTTAAATATTATTGATTTTGCCTGTGGTCAAGGAGTTTTATGTCGTTATCTTTCTAAAAGAGGTGCTAGATGCACAGGTATTGATTTAGCTAAAGAATTAATTGATAAAGCTAAAGAAAGAAGTAATGAAACTAATATAGATTATCTTGTAGGTGATGTAACTAGTTTATTAAATGAAGATGGTAGCTTAAAGTTTGGATTAAAAGAGAATAGTTTTGATGCTATAACAATTGTTTTAGCAATTCAAAATATTTCTCCATTAACTCCGGTGTGGAAAGCTGCTTACTCTTTACTTAAAAAAGGAGGATCATTAATTATTGTGATGATGCATCCTTGTTTTAGAATACCTCAAAGTTCTGATTGGAACTTTAATAATGATTTACATCGTCAAGAACGAGTTTTATGGAGATATTTAGTAAGCCATGAAGTAAGTATTGATGCTCATCCTGGAAAGAAAGCTAGTGGTAAAAAAAGTGCGAGTACAATCCATTTCCATCGACCACTTCAATCTTATATTAATACTTTAGGTAATGCTAGATTATACATTGAACACATTGATGAATGGGTTTCTAATAAAAAAGAACAAGAAGGCGTTAAATCAGAGGAGTTAATGAGGGCTAAAAGTGAAATACCAATGTTTTTAGCCATTCAGGCAAGGAAGTTAGATTAAAATGGAAGAAGTAGTTTTAACGGTATTAGATGATATTTATCCTAAAACTAAAATAATTCATCACCGTGTTAGTACTAGAGGAATTATTTTAAACGAAAGGAATCAAGTTGCAATATTAAAAATACAAGTTGAAGATATGTTTGGTAAAAGAGATCACTATGAACTTCCTGGCGGAGGTAAGGAAAAAGATGAAACAATTATAGAGACCTTAAAACGTGAAATGGAAGAAGAAGTTGGTGTTACCATTAAGGATATTGTTTCTCTAGGCATTGTTGAATATGAATATAATTTATTACAAAGACATGAATATAGTCATTATTTTATGGCTAGAAAAGATAAAGATGTTAAAAGGCGTTTGACCAAAATGGAAGAAGACATCCTTTCTGATTTGTTATGGATTGATATTGATGAGTTAATAGATAAATTAAAAAATGAGCATGTTGAAAATGTAGGAATTTTAATTCATAAAAGAGAATTATTTATGCTTGAACTAGTTAAGAAACAATTAAAAAAAGAGGTTTGATTTAACCTCTTATTTACTTAATAAATAACATAGTAGTAATCCCATGGTGTTTTCAATTCCCTCTAAATGAGTTCTTTCCATACCATGACTTGCAGCGACACCTGAGCCAATTAGGGCACCTTTTAGATCTACTCCAGCTCGTAAGGCTGCTCCTACATCAGAACCATAAAACGGGAAGATATCAACGGCATAAGCGATGCCGTTTTCTTTTGCTAAGGTAATTAATTTACTAGTTAATTCATAATCGTAAGGTCCACCTGAGTCTTTTGCAGCAATAGATACTTTAAACTCATCGCCATTTAAGTCTAAACCAACACAACCCATATCAACAGTAACAAATTCACTAATATTAGGATCAATAGAAGCTGCTCCATGACCTACTTCTTCATGAACAACAAAATAAACTAATGTGCGATATGTTGGTTTAATATTGTTGTCTTTAAAATATTTTAAGACTGTTAAGATTAGACATACAGATGCTTTATCATCAATAAATCTTGATTTAATAAATCCTGATGGAGTAATTTCAAATTTAGGATCAATAAAGACAAAATCACCACTTTGGATACCTAAATTCAAAACTTCAGTTTTATTAGAAACTTTTTCATCAATTCTTACGCATAAATTATCGATATTACGTTCTTTACTTGATGCATCCTTAAAGACATGTGCAGCAGGTGAAGTTGATAAAATCGTTCCCGTATAAATAGTTCCTACTCTTGTTAGAATCCTACAATATTCACCATCTAAAGTAGGCAATATAGGACCACCAATGTTAGTTAATTTTAAGGTTCCATCACTATTAATACTTCTAACCATTAAGCCTAGAGTATCAATATGAGCACTAGTTGCAACGGTTTTATCGTTGTTTGTTCCTTCTATTTCTACGATTAAATTACCCTTATTAGTTAGTTTATAGCTATACCCAAGTTCATTAATAAATTCCATTACTTTTTTAATAGCATTTAATGTATATCCACTTGGAGAATCAGTTGTGAATATGACTTTTGCTACGTTTTTAAAATACTCCATATCAAACTTATACTTCATAATATCGCCTCTTTTCTTGGCTATAGTATAGCATATTAGTATTTATTGTTGTGGTAAGATTTGTTAATTTTGTCATATTGTTTGACTATCAAAATAATTACTAATATAATCATTTTGTTCCTTATATAGAAATTTAAAAGGAGTGGTGATATGAAAAAGAAGTTGATGATAGTGTTAAGTGCTATTATAGGTGTTGTAGCTATATTTTTTGTTATAAATTCATTTAATAATAAGCAAACGATTACATTAGATAAATATAAAAATATGTCTGTTAAAGAAATAGTAGATGAACTAGATAGAACTAATCCAATTGGTTTTTCTGCCAGTATAAGTGGTGAAATCTTAACTTTAAGTGATGGTAATGAGTTTGAGGTGTTAGAATTACCTAAAGATGAATTTTATCTTTCTTTTGCACCTTATATTAATTCAACTCATCCATGTTCATATCATAATTTAATTACTTGCCGTGGTGAATTAGTTAATAAAGAAATTCATGTTAAAGTTGTCGATGAACTAGGTAATGTTATTTTAGAAGATGATGTTACAACCTTTAATAACGGTTTTGTTGGAATATGGTTACCAAGAAATGTTGAAGCTACAATCACTGTAACTTATAAAAATTTAGAAGCATCTGCACCAATTACAACATATCTTGATAGTGAAACATGTTTAACAACACCGCTTCAACTCCAATAATAATTGAGGTGGTATAATGAAAAAGTTTTATGTAGTTATGATGTGTGCTTCATGCAAGTGGAAAGTATCTAATGAATTAAATAAACATGGATATAAAGATTTCACTATTGATTTAAACACTAATATCTTAGAGTTCAAGAATGATGTTAATCCTTTAGGAGTTATTAGAATAATCAGTAATATTGGTTATAAAATAGAAGCAGTTGAAAATTAAATGGAATGCTAACTAGAAAAATAATCTTGTTAGTATTCTCTATCTAAATTCCTACTACTTATTTACTTAATTTAGCATTTTGTTAGAAAAGACTTTACAAATTCATTAATAACTATTAAAATATAAAGGCGCGATTAGACATGGCGACTGTGGCGAAGTGGTTAACGCACCTGACTGTGGATCAGGCATTCGTGGGTTCGATACCCATCAGTCGCCCCATTATTTTAATAACGGTAGTTTGGTACAAGGTTATCAAACTTTTTTTATACCATAATTGAATTGTAACTTTTTTATGTTTTGGTTAGTTGAATACTAATGTTATAAAGTTTTTATATATGTATTAAAGGTAAATTGAAAGTTTAGCATTAGTAAAACAGATGAATATAGATTAATGTAAAGCTGAAGTTTACATTTCAGAGTGTTGACAAAGTAGTTTTATAAAGGTAGAACTAGAACGGTTCTATCTTTTCCAAAAAGGCTTACATTTTAGTTAAAGAATTATAATATTTTTAACTTTAATTAGTAGATTATATTTTAATTTGATATGG
>DUOZ01000060.1 GCA_012838555.1 bacterium
AAGAAAACTGCACCTAGGTTAATTGAAATAGGAATTAACACCATAGGAGATTTAGCAACTTATCCTGATGACTTTATTTTAAAATCTATTTTAGGTAAAAGTTACTTATATTTAAAACAAAGAGCAAATGGAATTGACTTTGACAAAGTTATTTATGATCAAGGACCTTTAAAATCAGTTGGTAATTCAACAACTTTAGACGAAGATACTTCTGATGTTGAAGTCTTAAAATCTGTTTTAAGAGATTTATCAACTTTAGTTTATAATCGTTTAATTGATGCCTCTTTAGTCGGTGATTCTTTATCTATAACGATTAGATATGATGATTTCTCTACCGTTACAAGATCAATGAAATTATCCTCATATACAAATGATTTTGAAACTATTTATTCAGGTGCTATTTACTTATTTAATGAAAACTATGAATTTAATCGTAAAGTTAGGTTATTAGGTGTTACTTTAATGGATACCAAACCAAAAGAAGATGTAGTCGTTCAAATGTCATTATTTGATGATATTGTCATTAATGTTAATGAAACAGATTTATTAATTGAAGATTTAAATCGTCAAATTGGTAAGAATGTCTTTAAAAAGGCTTCTGAAACACTTAAAAATAAGGATGATTGATATTTATGGATGGACTAATTGATAAATATCTTCAATATCTAACAATTGAAAGAAACTTAGCAATTTCAACTATTAACTCATATAAAAATGATTTAATCAAGTTTAAAGAATTCTTATTGGGTAATGATATAAATGATTTTTCTAATCAAAAGATAGACAGTAAACTTGTTTTATCCTTTTTTTCTTCATTAGAACTTTCTAGTTCATCTAAAACAAGGCTTTTATCGTCATTAAAGGGTTTTTATCAATTTTTAATTAATAGTGCTTTTTTGTTTCATTCCCCATTTGTAGGAATTAAAAACACTAAAATAAAAGAAACTATACCAAACACATTAAATGAACATGAAGTTGAAGCTATATTAAAGACAATTGATACAAATTCTTTAATTGGCATCAGAAATTATGCTATTATTGATTTACTTTATTCTTGTGGCTTAAGAGTTTCTGAATTAACAAATTTAAGAATGAATCAAATTATCCCAAACAGACAAGCCTTGAGAGTAAAAGGGAAGGGGAGTAAAGAAAGAATTGTTATTATCGGTGATTTAGCATATGAATCATTATCAAAGTATTTAAAATTTGTACGCCCTCATTTTATTTCTAAAGAAAGTGAAGAATACATATTCTTGTCTTATCGAGGTAAAAAACTTGATCGTCAATATATCTTTGATATGATAAAAGAATTAACTATGAAAACTAATATAAATAAAAAAGTCTCACCACACACATTTAGACACAGTTATGCGACTTCAATGCTAAATAATGGTGCAGACTTACGCTCAATTCAAAAGTTGCTAGGTCACCAAAATATTGAGACAACTCAAGTTTACACTCATGTAAGTAATAAACATTTATTAGAAAACTATCAAAACATATTAGTTAGTGAAAGGGAGAATGAAGATGAATAAATTAAGATTTAATCGAGCTATTGTTATAGTTATGGATTCTTTAGGAGTAGGACATGACCCTAGAGCAAAGGAATTTGGTGATGAAAATCCAAATACTTTACTACATATTGATCATCAATTAAATGGTTTAAATGTACCTAATCTAGAATCACTAGGACTTGGACACCTTGATGATTATAAAGGAATTGAAAAGAAAAATAATAAACATTCTTATGTATTAAGACTTTTTGAAAAAAGTAATGGTAAAGATACCATGACAGGACATTGGGAGTTAATGGGTCTAGAAGTTGAAAAACCTTTTAAAACCTTTACTGATACAGGATTTCCTAAAGAATTAATTGATGAATTAGAAAAAAGAACTGGTCGTAAAGTAATAGGTAATATTGCGGCTAGTGGTACTAAGATTATTGAGGATTTAGGGGAAGAACAAAAAAGAGATGGTAGTTTAATTGTCTATACATCTGCAGACTCAGTTCTTCAAATTGCAGCCCATGAAGAATCTGTTAGTGTTGAAGAACTTTATCGATGCTGTGAAATAGCTAGAGAATTAACAATGAAAGATGAATGGAAAGTAGGTAGAGTTATCGCTCGTCCATTTATAGGAAAAGATGCATCAACATTTAAAAGAACTCCTAGAAGACATGACTATGCCTTATCTCCATTTAAAGATACAGCATTAGATATATTAAAAAATCAAGGTTTTAATGTCATTTCAGTAGGCAAAATTTATGATATATTTAATGGAAAAGGTATTACATCATCTAATAAAACTGTTAATAACGATGATGGAATGGATAAGACAATTGAGATTTGTAAAGATAAATCTTGGAATGGATTATTATTTGTTAACCTAGTTGATTTTGATATGGACTTTGGCCATAGACGTGATGTAGAGGGTTATGGAAGGGCAATAGAACGTTTTGATGAAAGACTAGGAGAATTACTAAAACATCTAGATGAAGATGATTTCTTAATGTTAACTGCAGACCACGGTAATGATCCAACTCATAAAGGAACAGATCACACTAGAGAAACAGTACCATTAATCGTTTATTCACCTAAGTTTAAAGAGGGTAGGGTACTACCTCCTAAAAAGAGTTTTGGTACAGTTGGTGTAACAATAATAAATAACTTTAATTTAAGTAAGAACGATTTAGTTGGAGAGAGTATTTTAAAGGATTTGAAGTAAATGAAAAAAGTAGTATTTAGTTTATTAAGCATTTTCTTATTAATATGTGGATGTAATGACACTAATAAAAATAATAAAGAATTAAAAATAATTGCACCTTCTGGTGCACCTTCAATAGCATTTTACAAATATATAAATGATGATAACTTTATTACCAATTCTTTACCAAGTAACATCCAAGCATCAATGGTAAATGGCGAATATGATGTCGCCATTCTTGATGTTGTAGGTGGTATTAATATTATCAATAAAGGAGCTTCGTATTTACTAACAAGCGTTATAACTTTTGGTAATTTTTATCTTTTAAGTTTAGGAAATGATGAAAATGAAACAATTGATGAAGAAGATATTATAGTTTCATTTGGACAAAATACAACACCTGATTTAATTTATAAAAGTCTATTCCCTGATATAAGTATAGATTATTATGTAAATGGTGTTAGTGAAGCAAGTGCAGTTGCTATTTCAGGTTTAATTGATAACAAAACCGTTAATTATGTCTTTATCGCTCAACCAGTGATGCAAAAAGTATTACAAACTAATGAAAATACTTTTATCTATGCTGATATTAAAGAGTTATTTGAAGAAAAATATCAAACAGATGGTATTCCTCAAGCAGGTGTTTTTATTAAAAAGAGTTTAATTGAATCAAATAAAGAGGATATAACAAACTTTTTAAGTTCACTTAAAGATGATATAGACAATGTTACTATAAATCCTGATCTTTTACTAGATTTAGATAATAGTAAGTTTAGTGAAAAAATTGGAATACCAACAGAACTTGCTAATCAAGTTTTAAAAAACAACAATGGAATTAATTTAGGTTTTAAAGATGCATCATCTTATTTAGATGATTTAAACATTTATTTTGAAATATTAGGATTAAATGAAATTAAAGAAGATGTTATTATGAAGTAGGGTAGAGTAGTATGAAAAAGGCATTATCGTTTATTAATGGAATTATTATTTTAATTATTTTATATTTACTTGGTTCTATACTAGTTAATAATGAACTAGTTTTACCATCCTTAAATTCAGTTATCTCTAGTTTTTTTTCATTATTAAAAGAGAAAGAAACTTATAATGCCTTTTTAACTACCTTTTCTCGTACTTTAATTAGTTTTTTAATTTCCTTTTTATTAGCTTTTACTTTTTCATTACTAGGTTTATTTTTACCATCATTTAGATATATCTTTAGTCCCATAATAAGCATCTTTAAATCAATACCGACAATTTCTATTATTTTAATTCTAATAATTATGGTTGGTTTTACTTTATCACCTTATATTATTGTAGTCTTATTAACCTTCCCATTACTCTATGAAGGAATTAATCATGGTTTTGATACTTTTCCTAGAGATTTGAATGATGTCTTAAAAATATATAGTAAAGATAACTTTTTTTACAATTTAATTAAAGTAAGGTTACCACTTGCTTTACCAAGTATTATTTCTTCAATTATTAGTTCATTTGGTTTAGGATTTAAATCAAGTATTATGGCTGAAGTATTGGTAGGCTCAACATCATTAATTGGAATAGGTTATAAATTATCACAAGCTCGATTTAATTTAGAGATAGCAGATCTATTTGCTTGGACGACTATCATAACAACTATAATTATCTTAGTAGATTACCTTTTATTAAATTTAAATCAAAAGACGATGAGTCTCCTTTCATAAAAAAATTGATGAGAGGCATTCACTCATTTTATTTTGTAAAGTTTTAGACAACGACTTGACATAATATTAATTATGCGAAGTTAAATGATATTTTAAACATTTTTACAATTTAGATAATGAAACTATGGTTATAGTACAAATAATTTATTTCCAAAATTATCACAAGACAAATTATTATATAAAAAGGTAATAACAATTTATTACTACTCTACTCTATTGATAATTAATATGGTTAAAAAAAGATGGTGATTAACACCATACTTTATAAAACATCATTAGCTATAATAGTTGAAAGTTGTTCTAAGTATTTTTGATCTACTTCATCAAAGTTATTAAATAAAGGTGAATCAATATCAATGACACCTAGAACTTGATCATTTTTGATAATAGGTACAACAATCTCACTATTTGATTTATCTGAACAAGCGATATGTCCTTCAAATTCATGAACATTAGGTACAATGATTGTTTCTTTTCTTTGCATTGAAGTACCACAGACACCTTTACCTATTTTTATTCTAGTGCATGCTACTTCACCTTGAAAAGGTCCTAAATGGAGTTCATCATTATTAGTTAAATAAAAACCTGCCCAATTAATGTTTTCAATATGAGCAAATAGTAATGCACTTAAGTTACTTAAATTAGTTACATAATTACATTCTTTATCAATTAATGATTCTGCTTGTTTAATTATTAATTCATATTTTTCGATTTTATTTGCTTTAGTTACTTCACTCATAATTATTCCTTAACATCAATAATTGATGATAAGTCGTAATGAGGTTGATCTCCCCAAAGAA
>DUOZ01000061.1 GCA_012838555.1 bacterium
GCGAACCTAGCAACAATATTTCCTTCTCGATCTACTAAAAACTTAGTAAAGTTCCATTTGATACTTTTGCCTCTTTTAATCTTTGCAGGATCAATATCTTTTGGCCAAATATCTTCAGGACCATTTTCTTTTAAGTAAGTATATAAAGGATGTGCTCCTTTACCATTAACTCTAATCTTAGCAAAAGTTGTAAATGTTGTACCATAATTTAATTTACAGAACTCTGCTAATTCTTCATCCGAGCCAGGAGCTTGAAACAAAAATTGATTACAAGGAAAATCTAATATTTCAAATCCTTTATCTTTATACTTTTTATATAAAGTTTCTAAACCTTCGTATTAAGGAGTGTTACCACATTTAGATGCAGTATTAACAATTAATAAGACTTTTCCTTTGTACTTATCAAGTTTTACATCATTTTTATGTACATCTTTTACTGTATAATCATATATACTCATAATTCAACCTCCCTTGCTGGGTACCTATATTATAAATTATTGTTGACAAATTTACTTTTAATATGCTCACATATGTTAACTAAAGAAAAACTATGTTAACATTAATCAATTCTTAACATAGTCTTTATTCTTTTTATAAACTATTCTAGTAAAATCATTATATAACTCCAAAGGAACTGGATATAACAGTTTAAGTTCAAATTTGATTGGTTTTTCATTTTCATATTTAATTACAATTGCTTTACCTAAGTAGTAGTAAGAATCTTTTTTATATTTTCTAACAAATACATGTAATCTATATTTATTTCTCCCAATATTAATTGAATTTTGTCCTGTTGGTGACCTTAATGAAGTAGTACTTTGGGATTCCCATTGTAATATATCTCTTCTTTTGAATTTATCGTCATACATTTGAGATTCTTTTACTTCATTTTCATCCTTATATAAAGTAATATAGATGTAGTAGTTATTACCAATTTTAAAAACACCTTCACGAAGTGATGTTGGAGATCGCTCAAACAAATTAGAAAGTATTAACGTATCCGCTTTTGTATATTTTTCATAAAGTTTAAAGAATGGAATACCATAATCGACATTTTTAAAGTCTAATAAATATCTTTCAATACCATAGTTTAATGTATCCATAACATATTCTAAATATTCAGATGATAATAAATCATTAACAAAATTATTAAGTCTTATTTGATTCTCTTCTAAAACAAAGAATTTACTCATTTTTGCTCTTTCTTTAACTGAATATAAATCGTTTGTTAAATATGAAAATGCATGTTTTATTGTTTCTTCATTAACATAGTCCAAATATTTTTTTAACTCAATTTTAATGTCATTGAATGAAGCACTTCCATTTAAAATGACATACTTAATAATTATATATTCGTGAATTCTTCTTAAAGGTAGCATTTTTGAAATGTACTCTAAGAATGATAAGTTGTTGAATTTAACAAATTCTTTTATGCTCTCAACTTTTTCTACCTTACTTAAAAATTTAACATAACTCTTAGTATCTCTATGGTTTATAAATCTAACTGGATCAGGTGCCATATCTTTATGTAAATAATCAATTAATTTTGGAACTTTAAAATTAAACAACTTTTTAAACTCAAAATATTCTTCTTTCAAATAGGGTATTGCATTAAAATCAACATTTTCAAGTTGCGATAAAATTCTTTTTTTAGAAATCCTATCTAATTGGATATAAGTCGGACCTGGAATAACTTTAAAATCACTATCAACAAGTACTTTTAATGAATCTTGGTTATAATAGTTACTTCCACTTAATGCAATTGGTATTAAAAATGTTTTATTGTGATTACCGATAAAGTCAAGAACTGTTAAAAACTCTTTTTCATAATGTTTCCTTAATCCTCTACCTAATTGCTGAGTAAATATAATTGGTGATTGAGTAGGCCTTAACATTAAAACCAAATTTACACTTGGTATGTCAATACCTTCATTAAAAATATCAACAGTAAATATAAACTCTAAAGGATCTTTGTTATCTTCGAGTCGTTCAATAGCACTTTCCCTTTCTTTTTCAGATGCTTCTGAACCAATTAATCCAATTGATGTGTAACCTCGTTTATTAAATTCTTCTGTCATATATCTGACATGTTCTTTACTAACGCAGAAGCCTAAACATTTTCGTTTATTACCATCATGGCCATAAAAATTCATCTTCTCTATAATAAAATCAACACGTTCCTTAATATTTAATCTTTGAGCTACTTTATCAATTTCTGTTATATTAATATCTGACAAATCAGTTGTCACATCTGTTATACCAAAATAATGAAAAGGAACAACTAAATCAGATTCCAACGCTTGTCTTAATCGTATTTCTAATGCAATATTATTGTCAAAAATTTCATAAATACTATGGTCATCCAATCTTTCAGGAGTAGCTGTCATACCTAGTAAAAATCTAGGTTCAAAGTAATCCAAAATTTTAGTATACATCATGGCTGCTGCACGATGGGCTTCATCAATAATAATATAATCAAAATAATCTTTTGGGTAACTATGTAATATATCATCTTTATAAATCGAATTTACTGATGCAAAAATGAAATCCTTATCTGTTTCTTTCTTATCTCCTGTTATTTTACCTATTTTAGCTTTACTTAACACGCGTTTAAATGTTTTTATTGCATCATCTAATATTTTTTCACGATGCACAACAAATAAAACACGTTTAGGATTAAATTGCTTAACATCAAAAGCAGATAAATAAGTTTTACCTGTTCCTGTAGCAGCTATAACTAGAGCTTTAGATTCACCTATAGAACGAAGTCTTTGAAGACTTTTCATAGCCTCTATTTGCATTTTGTTAGGTTCAATTCTTGTATGATATTCAAACGCATCTTTTTCTTTTCTTATATAGACATTGAGCTCATTTAAGAATTTTTTATATTCCTCTATAAAGTTGATTGTAATTTCATGAGTATTTATATTATCCCATAATGTATTAAACTCATAGATAATATCCAAGATAAAAGAATCATCCTTTTTTGAAAAAATTCTAACATTCCATTCAACATTAGTTCTTAAAGCACTTTGTGTAATGTTAGAAGAACCAATTATAACTTTGTAATAATCTTCATACTCAAAAATATAACCTTTAGTATGAAATCCTTGATGACTTTTTGCAACAAAAATCCGTGTCTCAATATTATTAAACTCTAAAAGTTTTTCTAAAGATTTTGGCTCTGTGAAGTTTAAATATGTTGTGGTGATTACTTTTCCCTTTACACCTCTTTGATTTAATTCACTTAATTTATCTAGCAATAACTGTAAACCAGAAAAATTAATAAAAGCCACAGAAAAATAAAAATTAATACATCCATCAAGAGATGAAATTAACTCATCGTAAAAACTTTTCTCTTTGAAATTTGTAATTAAGAAAGGGTTGTCTTTACTTTTATCCATCAAGTCATCTCCCTCTCTCCAACAATTTATAAAACTTCAATAAGTTTTAAAACTATTGGCAAATCTGCAGCAGCCCAATCTAAACTAAGTAATTCATCCTTAGGCAGCCAACGACTATTAATATGTTCTTTAATTTCTAAATGACCTTTAATTACACTACATAAAAATGTGTGCATCGTTAAAAAGAAAGTCTCATACTTATGTTCTATAGTCATAAAAAA
>DUOZ01000062.1 GCA_012838555.1 bacterium
TCAACTCTCCTTTAAATATAATCCTAGCATCCCCCTCAACTTTTATTTTGTCATCAATTAGGGCTAAGTTTAGACTTCCACCCATGGAGACTATCGTACAACTTTTATCAATTATTTTTTCATTCACTAAATGATAAAATAATGCAACACTGCCACTTGTACAGCTATTTGTCTCAAAGACACCATATTCATAAAAACGTGCTTTTATGATTGAAGGTGAAATAACTTGATAAGCTTCAATATTATATGGATAATTTTTCTGCAATACTTTTGCATAAGGTTCAAAATTAAAACTAGATAGATTACTACTCCTTGCTATTGCATGGTAATTTCCTATCTCACAAAGATGAAACTCTAAATCGTTAATTGTAATACTTTTTGGTTCTAAATAGGATGGTAACCGAAAATACGTAATAACTCCTTTGTTAGTAACTTCTATTTCATTTATATCTGAAGATGTTTTAACAGTAATTTTATTGACACCTTCAAGATGATTAATTAATTTTCCAACACATCTTAAAGCATTACCACACGTAAGAGCCTTACTACCATCTTGATTATAAATCTCCATTTCATATTCATTATTATTTAGCCGATTTAAAATAACAACTCCGTCAGCACCTACACCATAATGAATACGACAGAGTTTAATAATTTCTTCTTTAGTTAATTCTATCTTTTTAGGGAAAATAATGAAATCATTGCCCAATCCATGGGCTTTATAAAACCTCATACTAAATCATACTCCAATAGCCTAAAGGCAATTTTAATGGCATTGGTTGCTGCTCCTACTAATAAGTTATCAGCTACAACCCACATACAAAGTGCTTTTTTATTATTTAATGCAGGTCTTATTCTACCAATATAAATATAATCTTGATCTTCACATTCAATTGGTTGAGGATATTTTTGCTCATTTAAATCATCTTGAATGATAACATTTGGCATTTTGCTTAATAATTGTCTTGCTTTATCTATGTCAATTTCCTTTTCACATTCAATATATAAACTTTCACTATGACCTCTCTTAACTGGGACTCTAACACACGTAGGGATAACCTCAATAGAAGGAGATAATATCTTATGTGTTTCATTAATCATCTTATGTTCTTCTAAAGTATATAAAGTTTCATTATTAAAATTATCAATTTGTGGAAGCAAATTATAGGCAATAGGATAGAATTTTTTACCTGCTGCATAAGGTAAAACTTTTGGAGGGGTGTTTAAATCATGAGCTTGATTATTTAATTCATCCAAAGCTAAAATTCCTGCACCTGATACTGATTGATAAGTAGAAACAACAACTTTTTTAATCTTATATTCATCATGAATCGGTTTTAATGCTACAACCATTTGAATCGTTGAACAATTTGGATTCGCTATAATCCCCTTATGATTTTTCACTTCTTCATCATTAACACCATAAGCAATTAAAGGAACATCATCATTTTGTCTAAAATAACTCGTATTATCAATTACAATACAACCACTTTTTTTTGCGATAGGAACATATTCTCTTGAAACAGCACTACCAGCTGAAAATAATGCTATATCAACTCCTTCAAAACTATCTTCTTTTAATTCTTTAACTAAATAATCTTTACCATCAATCATGATGACTTTATTTGCACTCCTTTTTGAAGCAAGAGGTATAATTGTTTCAAAAGGAAAAGATAGTTTATTCAACCATCTTATAATCTCCCTACCAACTAAGCCTGTAGAACCAACAACCGCAACCTTATATTTTTTCTTCACCGACATCACCACTTAAGTATATGCCCAAATTAGTGTGATGGTTACGAATCAGTTCATCATGTAAGTAATTTGATAATTCATTAGCAGATCCTTTTGTTAGATCAATTTTAATCACATTAGTTAATAATGTTAATTCATATTCAAATTCATTATTATTTAACATTTTTTTTATTAGTTCAATTTCTTCATTTGTATAATTTCCAATGATATTTATACAGTCATTTTCATTCATGATGGCTAAATAGTTTTCATTAACTCCTTTTAAAGATATTGTAGTTCCAACATCATTTGAATAAATTGGTAAGACTTCTAGTTCTATATTATAATTTCTAGCTGCAAGAATTGCATTTTTTTGAAGGATTTGCGCCCCATTTTCACTGAGTAATAACATCTGGTTATAGGAAAGGTAATCATATTTTCTTGGATTTTTAATATATTTAGGATTTCCACTTAAAACACCTTCGACATCTTTATAAAACTCAACTTTACCAATACCTAACATATGAGCGATTAACACCGCACTAAAATCGCTACCTCCTCTACCTAAGGTAACGACATCACCATTTTTATTAACACCAATAAATCCTGGAACGACCAAGACGTCATATAAATTTAGTAATTTATTTAATCTTAAGGGATTTAATGAGATTACTTTACCTTTTCCCCATTCAGAGTTGGTGTAAATCCCTAGTTCTTTTTCACTAACCGGATGAGTGCAAATATTCTCTTGTGCTATTTGATTTGCTAAGACCATCGTAGAAATAATTTCTCCTAAAGAGATTAAACGATCTTTATCTTTTTTCTCTAAAAACTTTGCATGTTCAATTAATGTATCTGTAGCATATGGGTCATTATATCTTCCCATCGCTGAAACAACAACGATAACTTTACATCCGCTTTCTAGTTTCTTTTTAACTTTATTAATAACGATTAATCGATCAGATTCATCTTTTAAGATTGCTCCACCGAATTTTAATACACAGACATTCATCACCTTCACCACCTTACTACAAACCTATAATATGCACGATAAAACCCTAAACTAATGGAATTAGCCCAGTTTTATGTGCTAAAATGTTGGTTGGTGATTAATATGAATAACCCTTATCCTTTTTCAAACACAAACAAGAGATATTACACATATGATTATTACTTAAAACAAAAATATGGTAGTAAGGTTTTTAAGGTTGCTATAGATGGTGGATTTACTTGTCCGAATAGAGACGGGAAAGTTAGTATTGGTGGTTGCCATTTTTGTTCTAGTTTAGGTAGCGGAGAATTTGGTGGTAACCGTAAAGATTCACTTTTTAAACAATTTGATCAAGTTAGAGATATGTTGCATCGAAAATGGCCTATAGCTAAATATATTGTTTATTTCCAATCATTTTCAAATACGTACGCTCCAGTGAGTTATTTAAAGTCAGTCTATGAACCTTTACTAAGTAAAGAAAATGTCGTTGGTTTATCAATTGCGACTAGACCTGATTGTTTTAATGAAGAAATATATGAGTATTTAAGTGAATTAGCACAAAAAACTGATTTAACCATTGAGTTAGGTTTACAAACTATTCATGATGACATCGCTTCTAGTTTTAATCGAGGATATAATTTTTCTACATTTTTAGAAACTTTTAATCGGCTTAAAGAATTAAAAATTAATACTCTTGTTCACTTAATTAATGGTTTAGTTAATGAGAGTAAAGAAATGATGTTAGAAAATGCTCGAGTAGTAGGTAAGTTAAAACCATGGGGAATTAAATTCCATTCACTTTATGTAATCAAAAATACGATGTACGCTAAATTATATGAAAAAGAACCTTTTAAGATTATGGAACAAGATGAATATATTGACTTAGTCGTTCGTCAATTAGAATTATTACCTAAGGACTGTGTAATTGAACGTTTAACTGGTGATCCTTCTAAAGAAGATTTAATCGCACCAACTTGGGCTTTAAAAAAAGTCGCAGTTTTAAATGGTATCGATAAAAAAATGGCTAGAGAAAATACTTATCAAGGGAGACTTTTTAATGAATAAATCAAAAATTGTCTTAAAATCACATGAATATATTGAAAAAGTTAAAAACAAAAAAATAGCAATTGATGCTACGTGCGGAAATGGTCATGACACCTTATTTCTTGCTACACTTTTTAATCATGTTTATGCTTTTGATATTCAGCCATTAGCAATTAAACGGACTAAAGAAAAAACTGAACATTTAAATAATGTTACATTAATTAACGATGATTTTAATAAAATATATCAATATGTAAAAGAAAATGTTGAACTTATTATCTTTAATCTAGGTTTCCTACCTGGAAGTAATAAAAAAGTCTTAACTAGTGATTATCATAGTGAAGAAGCAATTTTAAATGCCTACAAGATACTTAATGATGAAGGAACTATGATTATTTGCTGCTATTTATTGCATCAAGGTGGTAAAGAAGAATATCAAAAAATAACCGATAACCTAAATATTAATAACATTAACTTTGACCAAGAAATCTTTAATAATGGCAATGAAATCTTATTATATATAAGAAAAAACGACTAGAAACTCTAATCGTTTAAAATTGATTTATCAAGATCAAATATTTTAACAAAATGATAAGCAAGTCCTGCATCAACGCAAGATTTTTCAGTGATTTGATCAGCGACTTCTTTTAAATCCTCAGAAGCATTAGCCATTGCTATTCCAATATTGGCTATTTTTAAAAGTTCAATATCATTAGGTGCATCACCTATAGCAATAATATCTTCTTGACTAATATTTAGTTTTTTGGCTACTTTTAAGATAGCATTTCCTTTATTAATATCTTTAGGAAAGATTTCGGCAAATGTTACAAAACTATTTGACCAGAATCGACATATATAATCCGGATAGTTTTTATTTACATAATCAAGAACAATTTGATTATAGTCACTTGATTTAGTTTCTATAATAATTGTTGTTGGATTTGTTTTTAAAACATCCTTCATGTCTCCTATAAAAACATCAGCTTTATCACGCCAAAAGAAACCTTCAAGTGTTTTTTCATCATGTTTTAAATAGACTTGGTCCTCTAACTCACACATAATATTAGTTAAATAATCACTTAAGTTATTTTCCAAATCTAAAATCATATTTAATGGAATAGAAACAGCATCCACTTCAAATCCTTTATCAGTTGGATGATGGATATATGAACCATTATAGTTACAAACAGGCGTTGTTAGTTTTAATGTTTCATAAAATTCTTTAGTTGACCTCCAAGGTCTTCCTGTAGCGATAACAACATAATGACCTAAAGAAACTAAATAATCAACCACTCTTATATTAAGAGGATGAATACTAGTTCTCGTATCAAGAGTTGTTCCATCTAAATCAATTGCAATTAACTTTTTCTTCATAATTTACTCCTTTAAGTTCAAATACTACTACTTCACGAATATTAATTAAATAGGTGATTCTATGTGGCGATTACTAAGTTTGTTCTTCGGTATCATAATTACTAGCTGGGGACTAGTCTTTAATATCATTTCTCTAGCTTATTTTGATAATGATAGAGATTTTTTATCATCTTTGCAAATAATTTTAGGTAGATATGAAAATTACCTAACATTAATTGGAATCATACTCTTAGTATACGCCCTAAAAAAAAGGAAAAGGCGTTTTTAGATGCCAAGTCCTATTTTCTTTTTCACCTTAGATAGTTTTCTTTGGGCAAGAAATTGTGCTTTTTGTGCACCTTCTTTAAAGATATCATTAATGACTCCACTAGCAATAATCTGCTTGTGGCGTTCTTGAATTGAGCCAATTAATCCAACAACAGCATCGGCTACGCTTCTTTTAAACTCACCATAATTAAAATCTTTAAATTTTTCTTCAGCTTCTTTAATACTTACACCTGTAACTGAAGAATAAATGGTTAATAAATTTGAAATACCTGGCTTATTTTCAACATCATATCTGATTAAATTATCAGAATCGGTAACTGCTGACATAATCTTTTTTCTAACAACTTTTAAATCATCTAATAAATAAATACATCCTTTATCACCCTCATCAGACTTTGACATCTTTTTAGTTGGATTTGATAAGGACATAATTTTAGCACCTACTTCAGGAATAATGGCTTCTGGGACAACAAATGTATCTCCATATCGATTATTAAATCTAACTGCTATATCGCGAGTAAGTTCTAAATGTTGAACTTGGTCAACTCCAACTGGAACATATTTAGCATCATATAATAAAATATCTGCAGCCATTAACACTGGATAGTTATAAAAACCAACGGTTAAAGAAATATTTTCTCCTTGATTCTTTTGAACTTTATCTTTATACTGGGTCATTCGGTTTAACTCACCCATGTAAGAATTACATGAAAGTACATATCCTAAATTCGCATGTTCTAACACATCAGATTGAATAAATAAATTAACCTTTTCATGATCTAAACCACAAGCCATATAAAGGGCTGCTAAATCTTTGATATTCTGTTTAAGTTCTTTTTTATCTTGATATTCTGTTATAGCATGTAAATCTGCTATAAAAATATACATTTCATAACTATCTTGAAGTTTAATAAAGTTTTTAATCGCGCCAATATAATTACCAAGGGTAACTTTACCAGTAGGTTTTATTCCGCTTAACATTCTTTCCATATCAATTTCTCCCTTTCAATAACACTAATATGGGACGTCGTGTTAAACGTGGTGCCACCCAAATTCATGAACATAGTTCACCTTATTTAAATTAAAGCTCCCAGATCCCAATTTTCACATTTATTATCAACACTTTTCACCAACCAGTGTCTCTCTAAAGATAAAGATAAATGCTATCAACAATCTGTTCAACGCTTTTATTAATTATAGAATATGCCATTATTTTCTGTCAATTACAATTATTTTATTAAGCATTAAAATACCAAATGAAAAAATTATCTAAATCATTTATCTTTTCTTATATTATTATATAAAAAATCAACAATAAAGTCCTAACCATAATATACCAAGTAGATATATAACATCAACAATATTGTATTGAATAATTAGTCAAAAAATGCTAAAATATCTTGAAGGAGGGATGATATGTTAAAGATTTATACTTCACCTAGCTGCTCATCATGCCGCAAGGTCAAAGCTTGGCTAAAAGAACAGAATATTGATTTTGTAGAAAGGAACATCTTCTCCTCAGTTCTAAATGAAAAAGAACTGAAAGAAATCCTTGCCAAAACTGAAAATGGAACTGATGATATTATCTCTAAAAGATCTAAAATCATTAAAGAAGGTAATGTCAATGTCGAAGACATGACAATTAAGGAATTAATTGAATTCATCCGTGAAAATCCTACCGTCTTAAAACGTCCGATTATAGTTAATGATCGTTTAGTACAAGTCGGTTATAACGAAGAAGAAATTCGCGTTTTCATTCCTCATGAGTTACGATATATGCAAAATCAAAATTGTGGAAAAGATTGCCCTAACTATGTAAAGGGTAAATGTGAAGTTGAACCTATTAAGGACACAGTAAGTAGTAAATAAAAATTATCCTCCAACTTTTGTTGGAGGTTTTTATTTACCTAAAGTTTGTCGCTCTAGCTCTTTTAGAAATTGGATTAGCAATAAATTTTATCCCTAATTTATTAAAAAGTTCTTTAATTACTTTAACTCCATAATCATAAGAATAAGTTTCATATTCAATTTCATAATCGCAATTATCGCTATAATAATTAATATCAAAAAATAATTCACCATCAAGATATTTAATAACCGCTCTTTTTGTTGTCAATGATGTTAAGTAAATAATTTCTGAATCATCAATTTTCATTTTAATTAATTCACTTTTTAAATAACAATTGAATCCTTTCTTATTATTTTTATATAACTCAAATTCATCTTTTGAAATCTCTTGTTCATATTCAATGACTTCATCTTGCTCTTTCCGCTTTAAGGTTAATATGTATTTATTATCAACTTCTCTTATCCTTAAAGCTGATTTTTGATGTAGAATTTCTTGCTCTAAAGTATCGAAATAATGATTTGTCTGTTTAAAAAAATGAATTTCAGTAATATTAAAATAAGAACACAACTTATCAAAATCTTCTTTATTAATTAACGCTTTAATTTCAATTTCTAAATTTTCTTGCATAATTTTCACCCTTTGCATCTATATCATACTATGATAAGTTAAATTATCAAATATAAAAAAATGTTAACTTCTTTTATGTTATTGTTAACAATATTTAAAAATGTTATCATTTTACTTAAAGGGGGAAGTCTTAGTGTTTAAATTTTCAATAGTGGCAAAACCCGATCTAATTTCTAAGAAGTGTGAAGAGGAAGTTAAATCTACTTTGATCGCAAATAGTTGGATTTATGATGAAAACGATCCTTATTATGTCATTGTAATCGGTGGTGATGGGACAATTTTAAGAGCAATTCATCGCTATTTAGATAAAATTGAATCAATAAGGTTATTAGGGATTCATACTGGTACATTAGGTTTTTTCACTGAATATAATTGCGAAGATGTTAATGAAGCTTTAGAAACCTTAATTAATAAGAGATATATTTTAGAGTATCGTCGCATGCTTGAAGCAGATGTTTTGACTAAAGATGGTAAGCATATGTTTTATGCTATTAACGAAATGAGATTAGAAAATATTATGAGGACACAAGTTATTGAAGTTGCAATCGATGGTGAGCATTTAGAAACAATACGTGCTAATGGTGTATGTGTTTCAACACCATCAGGTTCTACTGCCTATAATAAATCGCTAGGTGGTGCAGTAATTTGTCCTGGTATTGAAGTAATGCAATTATGTGAAGTCGCTGGAATTCATCATAATCGCTATCATTCTCTTGGATCTCCTTTAATTGCATCTGACCAACAAACCTTTACTTTTACATCAAGTGATTTTAGAGATATTTCACTTGTGTTTGACCATGTGGTTGCTAATGTTGATGATGTAATTCAAGTAGATACTAGATTAAGCACAAGGAAAGTACCATTTTTAAGAAAAAAAGGTTTTTCCTTCGCTCAAAGATTAAGAAATTCATTTATTAATGATTAAATTGAGAGGAGATTAATTATGACTGCAAATATTTATATTATAATTGGTGTAGTGGTCTTATTTTTAGCTGCAATTGTTACAACTATAATAGTCATTAGTGTTAGTTCTAATAAGAAAAAGAAAGGCATTAGTGAAGCTAATGTTGAAAATTTTATTGCTGCTGCAGGTGGTTTAAATAACATTCAAAAAGCAACATTTAATCATTCTCGATTACAACTTTTCGTTGATGACCCAAATTTAATTGACTCTGATGCATTTAAGAGTTTAGGCGCTACCGGTGTAGTTAAATCAGGACAAAAAGTTACTATTATCGTCGGAAGATTAAGTCAAGATATCGCTATGTATATTAACAATAGGCTTAAGTAATCCCATCGCTTTAAAAATAACAAATTTGACAATTTATAACTTAATATCATAAAAAAATAGGTAATCAATACCTATTTTTTTTGAGGTGAAATTGATAATTTGATTTAATTAACGATAGTAATAAGGATACCTTCTCCTTGGTCTAAAATAACCGTAATTATAATAACCATAATAATACGGTGAATAGAAAGGATAGGAATATGGATAATAATATGGATAATAAGGTCTTGCTAATGAAGCTCCTAATAGTCCACCGATTAGTAATGGAATAACTCTTTCTTCATTTTCTTTAGTTGTAGGTTGAGCGTAACTAAATCCACCTTGAGGTAAGGTTGGTTGATTAAACGGATACATAGGATATGGTTGTCCTATATTTTGAGTTGGGAATGGTTGAGTAGCAAATGAAGGTTGACAAGTGCCTCCTGAACAACCACAACTAGTTCCCATTGGCGGCTCCATTGTATAATCAAATGGATTTGAGTACATTAATTCTTCATTCATGATAAAAGCCTCCTTCACATTTTATAGTATGCAAGGAGGCTTTAAGGGTTACATTTAACTAATTTTTTTGAGAATTCGATTGATTCTTGAAATCGGAAGACCTACTACATTGTAAAAATCACCATTGATTTTTTTAACTAATGAACTTCCTTTTCCTTGGATGCCATAAGCTCCAGCTTTATCCAAAGGTTCTTTTGAATTAATATATTCCCAGATTTCTTCATCTCTAAGATCATGGAAGTAAACAGTAGTTTTTTCCACAAAGTTGTAAACTTTATTTTTCTTAATGATACATACACCTGTAGCAACATAATGTTTTTTAACATCGCTTAAATACTTTAACATCTTGTATGCATCATTTTCATCTATAGGTTTATTTAAAACTTTATCATTTACATATACGATTGTATCTGCAGCTAAAATAATATCATCAGGATAACTTTCTTTAACTGAATTAGCTTTACAATAAGCGAGTTTTTTAACTAATTCAAGCGGATCATTTTCTTTGATACTATTTTCATCAAAATAACTTGTTACAACTTTAAAATTATACCCATATAAAGCGAGTAATTCTCTTCTTCTTGGAGATTTTGAGGCTAATACTAACATATTAAATACTACGCTTTCTTCCTCTTTTTACTGGTTTAATTGTTTCAAAGAAATCATTACTTAAAATTAGTGTATCATGGTGTTCGATTTTATTCATTAATACAGGTATAATCATTGGATTTCTTCTCGATTTTTGATAAAAGAAATTACCGATAACATTTCTAATTGTATTTTTAATATCAGAGAATGTTACTTTATCTTTAAATAATTCTTTTAGAGCATTATCAATTAATGTTGTAGCCTGTAATAATAACTCATCATTTTCTTTAAAGTGCATAAATCCACGACTTACAATTGATGGTGAACAAAGTAATTTATTGTTTCTTGAATCCATGCTGACTAAAACAGCGACAAGACCATCATTACCTAGATTTCTTCTATCTCTAATAACTGCAGTTGATAAACCACTTGAATCATTACCATCGACATAAATATCATCTGTATCGATTCTCTTACCAGGTCTTACAACGCCATTATTTAATAATAAACTATCACCATTAGATAGAATAAAGATGTTTTCTAATGGTACACCTACTTCATTAGCAATATCTGCATGAAGCTTTTGCATTCGATATTCACCATGAACTGGCATGAAATATTTCGGTTTTGCAATTTTAATTAATAATTTTTGTTCATCTTGAGAAGCATGCCCTGTAGCATGGATATTACTTAATATTGAGTTAGTAATAACAACGGCTCCACTTCTAGTTAACAAGTTAATAACTTTGTTAACACTTGTTGTATTTCCAGGGATTGGACTAGAAGAGAAGACAACGGTATCACCGGGCATAATTTTTAAATATCGGTGTTGGTCTTGAGCAATACGAGATAGTGCTGCAAGAGGTTCACCTTGTGAGCCAGTACATAAAATTAAAATTTCATCATTTCGAGCATATTTAATCGTTTCTGGTGTTAAGAAATAACTATCAGGGCAGACAATATAACCTGCTTCTCTACCCATTTGGACAGTTTTTTCCATTGAACGACCAACAACGACAATTTTACGTTTATATAAAACAGCAGCTTCAATAATTTGCTGAATTCTATTAATGTTTGAAGCAAAAGTAGCAATTATTAGACGTCCTGGTGCATTTCTAAAAATCTCATTAATTGATTTAATAACATTTTGCTCACTTTTCGAGTAACCTTCAACTTCTGCATTTGTTGAGTCACTTAAAAGTAAATCAATACCTTCTTCACCAAGTTTTGCTAATTTATGAATATTGAAATCTGGACCAACAGGAGTTAAATCGATTTTAAAGTCCCCTGTGGTAACAACTCTTCCATTTGGTGTATCTACACAAATACCAAAAGCATCAGGTATTGAGTGAGTAACTCTAAAGAATTTAACACTTAAATCTTTAACCGTAATGACTTTATCTTCAGTTATTTCTTCAATAATTGTTTTGTCTTTTAAACGATGTTCTTCTAATTTTTTTCTAATTAAAGACGCAGCTAGTCTAGGAGCATAAATTTTAGGAACACGTATTTTCTGTAATAAGAAAGGAATTCCACCAATATGGTCTTCATGACCATGGGTAATAAATAAAGCCTTGACTTTAAATTGATTCCTTACTAAATATGAATAATCAGGAATGACATAGTCAATGCCCGGTAAATCAGATTCAGGGAATTTAGCACCTGAATCAATAATAATTAAACTATCTTCGTATTCGATACAGTACATGTTCTTTCCAACTTCGCCTAGTCCACCCAAAGCAAAAATTGCTGTGTCTGATCTCAAAGCATAATCCATATATATAATCTCTCCATCTCTTTATAAATTTTCTTAATAATTGTAATGATTATGAAAACAAATAAAATTAAATCCACTTTTATTATACCATAATCAATATGCATGTAAACTAATATAATTAATCAAAATCTAACTATATTGCTATTGCTCCATTTACTTTTTTAAACGGATTATTTTCATCAATATAATCATAATATAGTATTCCCTGTAAATGATCTATTTCATGCTGAGCAACAATCGCTTCATACCCTCTAAATTTAAAAATACGTTCTTGTTTAGTAAAATAATCATAGGCTTTAACACTTATATTAGCATAACGATAAACATAACCTACAATATCATCAGGAACGGATAAACAACCTTCTCCGCCCTCAAGGTAAGCTTTTTTAATACTATGTGAAATAATTTTAGGATTTATTAAAGCATAACTAACTATTTTTGTTGTTCCATCATCTTGATGATAAGGAAGCCTAATTGCAATCATTTTTTTTAAGATTCCCAGTTGAGGAGCAGCTAATCCTACACCAGGTCTTAAACCATATTTTTCACTTAATTCATCATCTTGGGAAACTTCAAGGTGATGTAACATGTAAAGTAGAGTTTCTTCATCTTCTTTCGACAATGGTAAAGAAACATCAACAGATTTTTGTCTTAATAAAGGATCACTATCTGTTATTATTTCGCGCGGAAAAAATTCTGGCATTTAAAAACACCTCACGATATTAGTATTATACATATTTTTCTTAAAAAAGCAAATTTAATAATAAATTTAAAATATGTTGAAATTCATCAGTTTTAGTATACCAATTATATGGTCTTAACTGCAATAAATATACATCTTAATAAAAAAATTAAGTGATTTTTATTAGATAAACTTTTTTCTGCTCAACAAAAAAGGGATATATTTCAATCCCTTTAATAGTCTATCTTAATCCGCCACAACCACAGAAGCAGCCAATAATAACAAGTAGAATAAATAAAACTAGGATGAAACTAGCTACATAACCGAAGCCTCCAAAGCCACATCCACAGCCACCAAAACCTTGTCCAGGGAAACCAGGTTGTGCGAAGCCACCGCCGACATTACCGTAATAGTACATGAAGTGCACCTCCTCACATTTATAATATTCACTCATATCCATTTAGGTCACTATCGCTAAATTCCCATAATTTCGACTAGGAGGAGAATATATAATCATGGTACTTACTTTAGGAGGAATAGTTATGGAACGTAAGATTGCAGGCATAATTAATATGAATATATGGCTGACAATCTTTTTACTAATCAATAGTGCCTTAAAAACATCTTATTATTCTTATGATAATTTAATTGAAAGAATTATTTTGATTATCCTTTGTATTGTTGGAGGCATTATTATTCAAAAGAAAATAAGCAATATTTTTTATTTAAACGGATTTAAAAATATCTATCGCGCTACCATAATTATTTCCTTATGGTGGTTTATCCTATCACTTTTATTTCCTAATGTTGTCTATTATACTTCTTTATCGATACTATTTTGTTTACTATTTACCTTTTGTTTATATCAAGGTATTTTTTATCGAAAAATAGATAAAGAGAAATTTCCTTTCTTTTCGCTTTTACTTCCTTTAATAATTATTATTTTAACTTTCCTTTTATTGATTTATAGGAAGGACTATTCACGTGCAATAGTGACCTTATTCTTTCTTGTATGTTTATATAATTCATTTAAACTTAAAAAGATCGTTATGTGGCGCAATATATTTATATTCGTCCTTTCTATTAGCGTGATAACTATCATGATATACGTTTATAATAATAGGCATTTATTAACGAACTTTGAACCTAACTACACATTAAATCCTTATTTTTCTTTGCTTGGAAATGGCTTAGGTAAATCATCAATCATTAATAACTCCAATTTTACATATAACGACATTAATATTGTTAGATTATTAATTGATGAAATAGGAATTTTTGCTCTAATCTGTACAAACTTTACAGGAATTTATTTAATAATAACCTTACATCAACTAAATAAATTAATCATTAATTCCAAAGAATCACATCGGTTATTATGTAAAGGCATCTTTTGGGCATTTACCTTAGAACTAATTATTTTCAATCTATCCGTTTTAGGAATCTTACCTTTTAGTGATGCTACTCATCCTTTACTTGCATCGAACATAGATTATTTATGGTGGAACCTTGGTTTAGCTATGATTAGAGGTTTAGTTTTACGCACTGAAACACTGGGCCAAATGTCACAAACTACCATTCAAGGCATATGATAATATGGTGATATTAGATGAACAAACTCGATTCATTCAAGCGATTTGTTAAAACCAAACCACATCTTGCTTATAAAGTCCATAGTGGACTTACAACCTGGCAAAAACTCTATGAAATATATGATGTTTATGGTCCTAACCATGATATCTTTGATGATGGAACAAAAAACTTAGAAAGAGAAGTTAGAAATGCAGAAGTTAATCTAAACACAAACGAAGAAGCAAATGCAGGAACATGGAGAGAAGGATTTACTAGTATCTTAAAAGCACTTCAAGATATTGATATTGACAAATTATCTGATAATTTAAATTCCCTTAAAAATATATTTTCAATTTTTGAAAGACCAAGAACACCACCGGTAACTCCTAAGAGACCTTATCGGAGGTTTGAAGATTAATGCGAAGTGATGTAAATAACTATTTGGATCAAAATGCAGATTACTGGATGTTTTTAAGAGAATTTCCAATCTGGCATCGAATTCTTTCACGTTATCCTGAGAAAATTAATGATTTTATGGTAGAATATAAAGTGATTAGAAGAAAAAGGCTAATCGATAAAATTGAAGATGCAGCTTCGATGATTGAATTAATGCAAGGATTAATGGAGGAAGTTTAATGAATTTACTTCTTATAACAGAATTATGTAATAAAATCAAAGAAACAGATTTATATCAAGATTTAAAAAAGGCTGAACAAGATTTAGAAAATGATATGAACTTATTTCCCTTATTTTCTAAATACCAAACTATTCAAAGTCAAATTGATGATGCTTTAAAGCAAAACATTGATACGACTAAACTAAAAAGAGAATTTATAGAAGTTAAAAAAGAACTAGAAAAAGATCCAATTGTAAAAAACTATTTAACTTGTTATAAGAATATGAATAGTTTTTTAGATAAAATAACACATCTAATTTTTAAAGATGTAGTTGACTCAACTCTTATAAATAATCCATTTCAAAGGTGGAAATAATTATGAGAGTTATAGCAGGTAAATATCGTCGCTTATTACTAAAGGCTCCAAAAGGTCATAACACTAGACCATCTTTGGACCAAGTTAAAGAAGCGATTTTTTCCATTATTGGAGATAAAGTATTTGATGCAAAATGTTTAGATTTATTTGCAGGCAGCGGAGCTCTAGGAATTGAAGCATTGTCTAGAGGTGCCTCTTTTGTCCATTTTAACGATAAAAGTTATGAATCAATTAAAGTTATTAAAGAAAATATTGCTCATTGTAAAATAAAAGAACCTTACCAAATAACAAAAATGGACTATAAAAGATTATTATCGACTATAGATACAAAATTTGATTTAGTATTCTTAGATCCTCCTTATAAAGAAGGTGTGATTAATGAAGTTATTACTACTTTAGAAAAAAGAAATTTACTAAATGAAAAAGCAGTTATTGTTTGTGAAACAGACTTAAAGCCTCCAATATTGAATGTAAAAGATTATCAAATTAAAGAATATTATTATGGTAGAGTCTGTCTTACGATTTTAAAAAGAATAGAATAAGTAAAAAAGGATTAGATTTAATATAATTGAACAAACCCTAGTTATAACATATGGTTTTATTTTTATATTATGGTAAGCATAACTAGCATTTTGAAACAACATAGCGATACCACCCCAAGATAAAATAATGATGACGCCTAAATAAGATAATAAATCTTTATTTGATATTAACAAAATTGATCCTTTGGAAAATTCAAATAAACCACTTAAGAAAATTGCTAGTTTATTATCTAAAAATTGATTAAAAAAGACATATGGTAAGTTAAATAAAACCATTGTACCACTTATTATTAAAAGTGATATTGAGGCTTTTTTTATAATTAAAATAATCATAGGTGCGACTTGAAGGTTTTTATACCTTTGTTTTAATTTAGTTTTTAATGCTTCTAAGTCAAAATAACTAACTTCATCTTGATAAAAAAAACCACTCAAAATTAAAATTAAAACAATAGTGAGATAATATGTTATGGCTAACATTGGAGTATTATTTAAAGTAGATAGAGTAACTAAAATAAAGCCAGGAGAAATGTATGCCGCTATGTTGAATAATTTTTGTCCTTCCTTTAAGGATATCATTTTTTTATCCATTAAATCATAAAGCACCATCGCCCCTAAAGGACTACCTCCAAGCAAACCACTTAAAAACGAACAAAAACCTTCTCCCGAAATCCCAAATAGTTTACCAGCTACTTTTTGAAATAGAAAAGCAAAAATTTCTACACCGCCAAATTCAATAAATAATAAAGTTAGTAACATTAAGGGGAACAAAGTCGGTAAAATTACGTTTAAAATTATATCAATTGTAATTTTAGTTGTACTTACTGTTTGAGGAGATAAAATAAATGATAAGACAATAAAAACAAATATAACAAATGAACTTATTACATATTTTTTCATTAAAAAACCCCCTCATCCAAGAATATGAAGGAATGGGTTTTATTATTTCACTTTATAAATCGCACTTATGTGTCTACCACACACTTTATTATCACGGTTAAAGGAGAAGAATAACTCTGGTTCATTATATGTATTACGACCAGATAATTCGATATTTGTGATACCAAGTTCTTTTAGTTGTATAACATTCATTTTTTCAATATCAAGATAATATTTATCATCTTTTTTAACGATGCATTCACTTGGAACCTTAACATTTGTCATTAATTCTTTAACTTCATCATCAATTAATAATTGATCTTGAATATTTGGTCCTAGATAGACATAAAGATTTTTTATATCAACTTTTTCATCCTCAATGACTTTCTTTAACATATGTTTAGTTGCATATTTTAACGTTCCTTGCCAGCCAGCATGAATAACACCAACAAATTTCTTTTCTTTATCATAGAAGAAAAGAGGAACACAATCAGCATGTAATGAACATAAAACTAAATTAGGTTCATAAGTATAAATGCCATCAACATCATAAACTCCATCTTTAAATTCATTTAAACCCTTTTTAGCATCACTAACATCAACTTTTTGAATATTAATAGAATGAGTTTGATACATAAAGACAGAATTATTTATATCGACACCTAGCTTATTAAAGAAAATTTCGCGATTTTTCATCACATTATCATAATCATCGTTAACTTGTAAGGCCAAATTCAACGACTCATACGGTCCTTTAGAGACACCATTAGTCCTAAGTGAGGTGACACCAACAACATTTACAAACTGATTATAACGAATAAATTCCACTTTCATCACTCCTAATATAATATTTTTATCTAAATTGTGTTATTGACCTATTCATTAATTCTTTTTCATCATAAATTAACAATGAAAGTAAGGAGGAAAAGTAATGCGAAATTATCCACATGGTCATTTCGACCCATGCTGTCCAAAAAATCCTTGCCCGGTTACACCTATAGTATGCCCAGAACGTGTTGTTTGCGTTAACCGCTGCTTCTGCTATGAACAGCCAGTAATTGTTCCTACACACGTCAGAGTAATTAATAATTTCTTCCCGCGTGTAAGGTACTATCCAACTCAAAGTTGTTCTGAAGAAACAGTTTGTCACCAACTTCCAGGAACTGCACCTGGCTTTGGGCAAAACATTCCTAGATAGGTTTAATTAACTTAACTGATCTTGGTTTTCAAGGTCAGTTTTTATTTGGTTCACTTGGATCAATATAAATAGTCTTATAATTTTTTATAGTTACTTTTCCTGGTTTTGCGTTCTTTAACTTTTTAACATTTTTAATATATGTATAATTAACTGGTACAGAAGAAGAAAACCTTGCTTTAGAGTAATAAGCGGCTAGATTAGCTGCCATTCTTAATGTAGGTTCATCAAAATCATCATTATGAATAACAACATGACTTCCTGAATAATCTTTTACATGCAAAAAGATTTCATTTTGTTTAGCTAGAGTAAAGGTTAAATATTCATTTTGCAAATTATTCTTACCGACACTTATTTTAATTCCCGTTGGGGAATAATATGTATCAGGTAAATACTTAGTTTTCTTTTTCTTTTTATTTGTTTGTAATTTTGCTTTTAAATATTTATTTTCAATTAATTCCTCTTTAATTTGATTGATACCTTCAACATCATTATCTTCAATTTGTAATAAGATATGTTCTAAATAATCAATCTCAGTGATTGTTTTATCAATTTGTTCTTTAATCATAATAACTGCTGTTTTACCTTTTTGATATTTTTGATAATACTTATTAGCATTTTCACTAATTGATAATAATGGATTAAGAGGGATTGTTACTTCGTTATTTGTTTCTTGATCAAGAATTGTAATATTTGATTCACCTTTATCAAAGTCCATCGCATACGTAAATAATAAATCACCATAATAACGATTTTTATCATAATTTGTTGCTTTTCTATATTCATCTTCTAGTTTAATTAATTTTTGCTTATTATGTTTAATATCGCGCTTAAGAGTTTTTTCTATTTCATGAGTTAAAAGATGTCTTTTTTGCTCATTAATTATTTCTTTATAATAAACACTTAAACCTTCATCCCATGGATAAACTTTAGATTCTTCACTTACATGTAAAAAGGGAATAAAGTGATAATCCTTCTTTCCTTTATTATTAAATAGATAAACTTTATTACTTACTTTAATCTCATTTATAATTGAATGAAAATTTTCTCCATTATTCATTCGATATATTAGTTCGTTTTCTAAACTAGCAGAGATACCATGAAACTGTTTAGATAAACTATACGTAGAATCAACTTTATCAATTAAAGGGTCCTTTTTTTCATCTAGGGGTAAAGGATAATACATTGCACCTGGTTGAACAGTCCTGATTGTTTGCTCTAATGGTGGAACTCGTCTAAGAGCATCGATAATTCTTCGATCTTCATTTATTAAAATTAAATTAGTAAATTTACCAGTTAATTCAATTATAAGATTTTTATAAACAATTTCATTTATATCGTTTTTAGTTTGAAATTTTATTTCTAAAATACGGTCAAAACCGATTTGAGTTACTTCTTCAATTTTACCATCTTCTAGATGCTTTCTTAATAAACTAACAAAGTGTCCTGGATATAGAAAATCACTCCATTTATCACTACTAATAGTAAAGTGAGCATAATTAGGATGAACAGAAACTAAAAATGCTTTTGTTTCTCCTTTATAAATGTTAAATAAATATTCTTGATTAGAGATTTGATGGATTCGATTTAATCTTCCACCAACTAATTCACTTTCTAATAATTTAGTAGCCCTTCTAAAAAACAAACCATCAAAACCCATATCAATCACCCTTTTTTAGATTATAGCACAAACATCAATTTATAATAAATATTAGTATATTTAATCAAAAAAGATTTAAGTAGGGTTAATTGAATAATGATATTAAATTTTGTAGCATATTCTATAAGCGAAAGTTATCGCGAATATGAAAAGTATAAAAATAGTTGTTTTAAATAAAAGGCTATGTTATACTTTTTGCATACTCGAGATAGAGGAGCAATCAAGATGAGTAATTAATGGAGGGGGCACCCTATGAAGTTAATGAAAGGCGAGATTGCCGAAACTAAGTACTGGCAAGTATTTAGATTGGTTCGTGGGAGAATATCCCTACGGACTCCCGTTATATAACGGAGGCGCTATCGATGAACATAACCTACTTAAATTGGTATGCATCGATAGATGCATTTTTTCATTTAAAGGAGGTTATTATATGAAAAAAATGTTATATCTCGTGTCCTTATTAGCACTATTGTTAGTAGGATGTCAAAATGGCTCTGACACTTCAAAAGATGGTGTTTTAAGAGTTGGTATGGAATGTGGATATGCTCCATTTAATTGGACAGATCCTAATAAGAATGAAGATAATGTCAAAATTGATGCAGGTCTTATTAATGCTGGTTATTGTGATGGTTATGATGTTACAATGGCTAAAGCTATTGCAGAAGATTTAAATTTAGAATTAAAAATTAAGAAAATTGGTTGGGAAGGATTAATTACTGCCCTTCAAGAAAATCAAATTGATGCAATTATTGCAGGTATGTCACCAACTGAAGAAAGAATGCAACAAATTAGTTTTTCAAATAACTATTACTCTTCTGAACAAGTAGTTATTGTAAGAAAAAATTCAGAATTTGCTACAAAAACAAAGTTATCAGATTTTAGTGGTGCGACTTTAGTTTCTCAACTTGGAACTTTACAAGATCGCTTAATCAAAGAAGCTAAAGATTTAGGTATTATTCATGGAACCGCTTATGATTCTTATCCTGAAGCAATTACCGCATTAATTAACGATACAAAAATTGATGGAGTGGTTGCAGAATATCCTGTCGCTTTAAGTGCTACGGCTAGTAATCAATCCTTAACAATCGTTAGATTCGAAGTTGGTGAAGGTTTCCATGTAGATGATGAAGAAGTTTTAGTATCAATTGGTGTTAGGAAAAATGATACAGATTTATTAAATAAGATTAATGCTGCTTTAGACAAAATATCATTAGAGACTCGCGAAGAGTGGATGTTACAAGCAATTAATCGTCAACCTTAAGGAGGTAATTTATATGCCTTCTGATTTCTTTGGTGCCGTATGGTACCTTGTTACTAACTATTGGCAACTTTTCTTGTATGGAGTTATTACGACATTAATCATCTCTTTACTTGGAACATTAATTGGTTTTGTAATAGGACTTGGTTTATCAATCCTAAAAATCACAAAATCAAGAGCCAATAATACATTAACATCAAAAATCTTTAAAAAGATTGGAAACATCTTTAGTTCAAGTTATATTCAGTTTTTTAGAGGCACTCCAATGATGGTTCAAGCTTCATTAATCTATTATGGATTTTTAAAACTTGGAGGTCATTGGACAGCCTTTAGTGCAGGTATCTTTGTTGTAGGAATCAACACTGCTGCATATATTGCCGAAATCATTCGTTCAGGAATTAATGCTATTGACCCAGGACAAATGGAAGCGGCTAGATCACTTGGTATGACACATTATCAAGCAATGAGAAAAGTTATTTTACCTCAAGCTGTTAAAAATGTTATACCAGCAATTGGAAATGAATTTATTGTCAATGTTAAAGACACTTCAGTTTTAAGTGTTATAGCTGTTACCGATTTATTCTATAACTCTAAATCAATAACCATGATCCATTATGTCTACTTTGAAGTATATTTCATTACTTCGATTATTTATTTAATCATTACCTTACTTTCTTCAAGATTGTTAGCTCTTCTTGATAAAAAACTAGCAGGAAAAAATCGTTATTCTATTCCAACTAGCCAAACAGTCCCAGAAGTCTTTATCAAAGGAGGAAATGGTCATGGATGAGATTATTAGAGTTGAACATATATCTAAATCATTTGATAATTTAAATGTCTTAAAAGATATCTCTTTTAGTGTAAGTAAAGGCGAAGTTATTTCAATCATTGGTAGTTCAGGAAGTGGAAAATCAACATTAATACGTTGTATTAACTTACTTGAAACAATTGATCAAGGTAAAATTTATTTTAAAAATGAATGTATAACAGATAAAAATGTTAATATTAATAACGTTAGAAGTAAAATAGGCATGGTTTTTCAAAACTTTAATCTATTTTTAAACAAAAATGTAATTGATAATTGTATTTTACCTCAAGCAGTCGTCTTAAAAAGAAGTAAGCAAGTAGCAAAAGAAATTGCACTTTCTTATTTAAGAAAAGTTGGCATGGAGGAATTTGCATATTATCAAGTTAGATCTTTATCGGGTGGTCAAAAACAAAGAGTTGCGATTGCAAGAGCTTTATGTATGAATCCAGAAGTCATGCTCTTTGATGAGCCAACAAGTGCTTTAGATCCTCAAATGGTAAAGGAAGTTTTAAAGGTTATTAAAGAACTAGCAGATGAAAAGATGACAATGCTTATTGTTACTCATGAAATGAATTTTGCTAAAAATGTTTCTGACCGTATCATCTTTTTAAGTGGTGGACAAATCGCTGAGATGGGAACACCTACCCAAATCTTTAATAACCCTCAAAATGAAATAACGAAAGCTTTTTTATTTCAAGAATAACTTAACGTAAAATGAATTGCACGCTTGAGAACCCCAATGAGGTTCTTTTAACAAATTAAAAAATACAAGATAATAAAAAAAGAAGTTGAATCTGATATATACCAAACTCAACCTCTTTTAATCTATTTTTTATTAGCTAAGTGTTCTTCAATAATTTCATATTGTTTAGATAAGATATTAGCACTTTTAACGATTTGATCTACTTCATCGTCTGAATATTTAAGTGGTAAGATATATTTAACACCTTTTCGATTTACAACAACTGGTAAAGAAAAATATGTATTTTTAATCCTACCATCAAATAAATCATTTACTAAAGTCGAAACAGTTAAAACTGAGTTTTGATCATTAACGATTACCTCAACAATTTTATTTATAGCTAGAGCGATTGCATAAAATGTCGCACCTTTTTTAGAAATAATCTCATGAGCTGCATATCTTACCTTATTTTGTAGTTCATCTAGATGATTTTTAGTAGTAAAATCACAATACCCACTTACTTGACAAAAATCCATTAAAGGCATACCACTTATTGATGTTACTGACCAGGCTGCAACTTCAGAATCTCCGTGTTCTCCAACAACAAAGGTATGAATATTTCTAGGATCAATTCCAATTTCTTCACTAATAATCGATTTTAATCTAGTCGTATCTAACATTGTGCCACTACCGATAACTCTAGAAGAATCAATACCTAATCTTAAATATGTATAATAAGTCATAATATCAACCGGATTTGAGACTACTAAAATAATAGTATCTTCCTCTAAATATGGTTTTAAATTATCTAAAATATCATCAAAGACAACTAGATTATTCTTTAGTAAATCTAATCTTGTTTGACCAGGTTTTCTAGGAGAACCAGCTGTAATAACAATAATTTTAGATCCTTTTACATCCTTATAATCTCCAGCATAAATTAATTTTGGACTTACAAATGACATTCCATGATGCATATCTAACGCATCGCCTTCAGCTTTATTTTTATTAACATCAAGAATTACAATTTCATTAATAGCATCATTTTGCATCATTGTATAGGCAGTAGTTGAACCAACCGCGCCATCTCCTATAATGGCAATTTTTCTATTTTCCATGTCCTCACCTTCCCCATATTTACTTCAATTTATTGAAGCATTTAATATATTAATATGCACTTATATAATTATTGACAATATTTAGGTAGTCATAATTACGAGTTCTATAATTATTATCGCAAATAAATTAAATTTAGCAATTAAGATGCTTAATAGCATAATAAAATAAACAATTTGAGTTTTTTAATGAAGTAAATATTCCATTTTAGTAAGATAGTTATGTAAGTCAACTTATTATTTTAAGTAATATAGGCTAGAATAATTAAAAGGGAGAATGATTATTGATGGTACAAAAAATACAGACAAATTTATGGTTTGAAACACAAGCCCTAGAAGCCGCGGAGTTTTATATTTCTATTTTCAAAAATTCAAAAATCAATAAGGTTGTTCGCCAAGGTAATGAAGGTATAGTCATGGCTGTTGAATTTGAAATTGAAGGACAAGTATTCGTGGCATTAAATGGTGGATCCAATTTTTAATTTAATCCTGCAATATCATTTATTATAAATTGTGATTCTCAAGATGAAATTGATTATTATTGGGAAAGATTATCTCTAGGCGGAGACGAACAAGCTCAAGTCTGTGGTTGGCTAAAAGATAAATATGGAATTTCTTGGCAAGTTGTTCCATCCAATCTTACTAAGATGTTAAATGACCCAAATCCAGAAAAGTCACAAAATGTTATGAAAGCTTTACTTCAAATGAAGAAAATCGACATTAATAAATTAGTATATGCATATGAAAATTAGGTGATTTTTTGATTACTAAACTTTAATTACTATTAAATTAACACTTTTTCTACATCATCAATTGACACCCAAAATTAATTACCCTATAATAACTAAAAGTGAAGTAGGTGAGAGCGTGGATGGAAAAAGAGGCTTGCTAATTGTTTTTTCCGGACCTAGTGGAGTTGGCAAGAGTACAGTCCGTAAATTATTCATGACAAACGCGCATTTAAATCTTGTTTATTCGATTTCAATGACAACAAGAAAACAACGTCCAGGTGAAGTAGATGGTGTTGATTATTTCTTTGTTGATCAAGAAACGTTTATGAAAAATATAAACGATGGTAATTTATTGGAGTATGCAGAGTTTGTTGGTAATTATTATGGAACACCAAAAGACTATGTTGATAAATTAAGGGATGAAGGCAAAAATGTCATTCTAGAAATAGAAGTTAATGGGGCTGAACAAGTTCTTGCTAAATGCCCTGAAGCCATTTCCGTTTTCTTGATGCCTCCCTCATTTGAAGAGTTAGAGAGTCGAATTAGAAATAGAAAGACAGAGCCTGAAGAAGTTATTTGCAAACGTTTAGAAAAAGCTAGACGTGAGATGAATCTACTTGATCGATATAGTCATGTTGTAATAAATAAGGACATTTTACTAGCAGCAGAAGAAATTACAAAGATTATTGAATCATATTTAAAGAAATAGTGTCGTTTCGACACTATTTCTTTTTTTAAATGCTTTTTAGTAAAATCTTACTAATGTATAATATAAGAAGACAAGGAGGAAGATTATGTTCATAGCTAAAGTTTTAATTGAATATTCTACTGATAATTTAAATGAACCTTTTGATTATCTTACTCCTTATAGAATTGATAAAGGAATTAGAGTTCGAGTTACATTTAATAATAGAAAAATTATAGGTTTTGTTTTAGATTGTAAGGAAGTTAATATAACACCAAAAGAGTATGAAAATACATATGGATATAAATTGCATAGAATTGATGAAATTATTGATAAAAAGCCACTTTTAAATGATGAATTAGATGAACTAGCTTTATTTTTAGCTAATGAATATTTTACTCCTTTAATTAGTGCTTATCAAACTATCTTGCCACCTAAATTAAAACCTACAAGTAGTCAAATAAAAGGTGTTAGAAAATTAAAAGCATATCAAATTAAAGGGAATTATAATAATGACGATGTACCTGAAAAGATTAAAGATGTCTATGATTTTATCTATGAAAATGAAATTGTTTTAAGAAAAGATTTAAAAAGCAGCAGAGGAATTAATAAACTAATCGAATTAAATAAAATTGAAGTTATCGATGTTACTATTGATAAAAATCCTTATAATTTTCCAGTTACATTAAAAGAAGATCCAAAACTTTCAATTGAACAAGAAAATGTGATTAATGAATTTAAAAATTCTAATGATACCGTTTATCTTCTTGAAGGTGTTACAGGGAGTGGAAAAACTGAAGTCTATATCAACTTAACAAAATATTATTTATCTTTAAATAAAACAGTAATTATTTTAGTACCTGAAATCTCTTTAACACCTTTAATTATTAAGAGATTTAAAGAAAGAGTAAATTGTGAAATCGCTATTCTTCATAGTGGTTTAACTGATAGTGAACGTTATTTAGAATATGCAAAAATTAAAGAGAAAAAAGTTAATTTAGTTATTGGTGCGAGGAGTGCGATTTTTGCTCCTTTAGAAAATATCGGTTTAATTATTCTAGATGAAGAACATAGTGAGTCTTATAAACAAGACAATCAACCTAGTTATCATGCCAAAGATATTGCAATTTTTAGAGCTAAAAAATGGAATGCTAAAGTCTTACTTGGGTCAGCAACTCCTTCATTAGAATCAAAAGCTAGAGCAGTTAAAAATGTTTATCATCAATTACATTTAAAGACTCGATTTAACCAATCGAACTTACCTAATGTGGAAATAGTTGACATGAAAAATGAATATCGTCAAGGTAATTTATCACCTATATCTTTAAGACTAAAAGAATGTATTGAAGAAAGATTAAACAAAAATGAACAAGTGATGTTATTACTAAATAGAAGGGGTTATTCTTATTATTTAGAATGTAAGTCATGTCATTATGTTTTTAAATGTAACGATTGTGATATTTCCTTAAAATATCATAAAAAAGATCAAACCTTAAAATGTCATTTCTGTGGACATCAAGAAAAAGTTCCTTCTAAGTGTCCGATATGTAAGAATACTAAGTTTTCTTATTATGGAATGGGAACACAAAAAATTGAGGAAAAATTAAATAGTTTATTCCCTAATGCTAAGATTGCAAGAATGGATACTGATAGTATAAATAACAGTATCAAATTAACTAATTTATTGAATAAATTTGCTAATAAAGAAATTGATATATTACTTGGTACTCAAATGATTGTCAAAGGGCATGATTTTGAAAATGTAACATTAGTAGGAGTTGTTAATGCTGATATTGGCTTATATAGTAGTGACTTTAGAGCTCAAGAAAGAACCTTCCAGCTGTTAACTCAGGTTGCAGGTAGAAGTGGAAGAGGCAATAAAAAAGGTATGGCAATTATTCAAACAACCAATCCGGAAAGTTATGCTATAACTTTAACTTCTAATCATGATTATGAAGGTTTTTTTGTTAAAGAGATGGGATATAGAAATATTAGAAAGTACCCACCATATCGCTTTTTAATAAATTTAACTTTTTTAAGTAAAAACCAGGATTTTTCTTATTCATTTGCCATGAAGATGAAAGAATTAATTGAAAGTAAAAATTTAGATGATGTTGTTGTTTTAGGTCCAGTCCAACCATACATTAAAAAAATTAGAAATCAATATCGAATGAAGTTAACTATAAAGTATAAAAATAAGGAATTAATTACACCAGTTATTGAAGAAATAAGAACACTTGTAAGAATGAATAATAAAATTAATTTACTAATAATTGTTGAACCACTAAATAATGAAGAATAGTAAAAAGGAAGGATGCTTTTTCCTTCCTTTGTTATTAACCTTGTTTTCTGAGGGTTTTAAGAGCACGTGCGGAAACTTTAACTCTTCTAACTTTTCCATCAATTACCAATTTAACAGGTTGTAAATTAGCTTTCCATTTACGACGGGTTGCTCTTAATGAGTGTGAACGTGTGTTACCACTTAAAGTTCCCTTACCTGTAATAATGCATACTCTGGACATTTACATGACCCCCTTTTTTCAAACGTTAATTACATACGCCTAAATATGATAGCATCTTGATAGTTTAAAATCAAGAAAAAGTTACTAACTAATAAGGGATTTTATTCCCATATAGGCTAGTTTATACTTTATTTTCGGTAAAAACCCTAATAAATATACTATATTGATAACTATTATGCAAAATGTTGAAATTCAAACTAACTTGGAGTATAATTGATTAGCGATGTATATGCTAGGAGGTAAATCTATGCCGATTGAAAGAAATTCTAGACATGGCAATATTAACATTACGATGGAAGCAATTGCTGAAATCGCTGGTAATGCATGTACTGAGTGCTATGGTGTAGTCGGCATGGCTTCTAGAACATCATTATTTTCTGGAATTGTCGAATTACTTAAAAAAGAGAACTATAGCAAAGGCGTTTTCGTCAAAGAAACTAAAGACGGAATCGATATTGATATCTATATTATCGTTGCTTTTGGAGTAAGATTGACCGAAGTTGTCAGCGAAGTCCAAAAAAGAGTTAAGTATGTGTTAGAAAAATCACTCGATATCAAGTTTAAGGCTGTTAACGTTTACGTTCAAAGCATTAAAAAGATCTGAGTGAATTTTGTTACTGGAGGTTACTATGAATACTATTAATGGTGTAATATTTAAACAGATGCTCGTGTCTGGTGCTAATAACTTATTCAATCATTATCCTGAAGTAGATGCACTTAATGTTTTCCCTGTTCCCGATGGAGATACAGGAACTAATATGAATTTAACAATGACTTCTGGATCAAAAGAAGTGCTAAATCTAAATACTACAAATATTTACGATGTTGCTAGAGCCTTTTCAAGAGGTTTACTAATGGGAGCTAGAGGTAATTCTGGTGTTATTTTATCTCAAATTTTTAGAGGTTTTGCTCAAGCCTTAGAAGGTAAAGAAAAAATAAATATCATTGAATTTTGTGAAGCGTGGTGGCAAGCAAAAGATGTTGCATATAAAGCAGTAATGCGTCCTGTTGAAGGAACAATTCTTACTGTCATTAGAGAAAGTAGCGAAGTTTTAAAAAATAACGCTACTAATTTCCGTTCAATTGAAGATGCAATGGAGTTTTTTATTAAAGAAGCAAAATCTTCATTAAACAGAACACCTGAATTATTACCTATTTTAAAAGAAGTCGGAGTCGTTGATTCTGGTGGGGCCGGTCTAGTTAAAGTGCTTGAAGGTTTCAATGAAGGATTAAGAGGACGAGTTGTCGAACGTAAGCAAATTAGCGAAATTTTAGAATCTCCAATTGCAATTGCAGGCAAAGAACTAGAAAATGAAGAATTTGGTTATTGCACCGAGTTTATCTTAGATTTAAATTATGACAATAAAAAAGAATTTACTGAAAAGAGAATGAATTGTTTCTTACAAAGTCATGGTAACTCAATTGTTTTAGTAAGAGATGAGAACTTAGTTAAAGTTCACGTACATACTTTAAAACCAGGTGTCATATTTAACTATGCTCAACAATATGGTGAATTTGTTAGTTTAAAAGTTGAAAATATGCAATTACAACATTCTCACATTATCGAAGGTGAAACACAACATGATGTTGAATTAAATAACCAAGCTAAAAAAGAGTATGCTTTAATTTCCGTCTCAATAGGTGAAGGTTTAAATGAGATGTTTAGTGATTTACGTGTAGACCAAATAGTAAGCGGAGGTCAAACGATGAATCCATCAACAGAAGATTTTGTCAGTGCAATTAAAGCTTGTAATGCAAAAAACATCTTTATTTTACCTAATAACTCAAATATTATTATGGCTGCGACTCAAGCTTGTGAAGTTGTTGAAGGTGTAAATTGTAAAGTCATACCAACTAAAACTATTCCTCAAGGTTTAGTCGCTTGTATGGTGTTTAATCCAGAGGTTGATGTTGATACAAACTTTGAAGAAATGTCTAATATTATTGCTTCTGTAAAAACTGGTCAAATTACCTTTGCCATTAAAGATACAAAAATTGATGGCATTGACATTAAAGCAGGTAATTTCATTGGTATTAATGGTAAACATATCTTATCTTGTTCTGAAAATCGTTTAGAAGCAACTAAAGAAATGATTAAACAACTAATTGATGAAGACAGTTCACTTGTGACCATTATTTATGGAGAAGAAACATCTAGTGATGAAGCTAAAGAATTGGAAGAATTCGTTCAAAATAGTTATAAGAGACTAGATGTTGAAATTCATAATGGAGGTCAACCAGTTTATTCGTATATAATTAGTGTAGAGTAATTAAAACATATTTAAATTATTAAATAATTGAAGGGATTAAGATCTTATCAAGATGATAGGGTTTATCCCTCTTTTTAAAAAGGAGGAAGGAATGTGGCATTTTCACTTACTCCCAAAAGAAAAATTATTACTAAAACGCTAGGTTTAAATTCTTTGATGGATATTTTAAACTATTTTCCGCGTCGCTATAATGATTATACAACCCAAGTATTAGATGAATCTAGTGATGGTGAAATAACAGTTATTAAAGCTAAAGTTATTGATGTTTCACCAATGGCAAGATTTCAAAGAACTAGAGTTAGATATACTGTATATCTTGATTATAATGACATTGAATTAAAAGGTGTAGTTTTTAATCGAGAGTATATGTATAGCAAACTAAAAACTGGAACTGAAGTAATTATCAGCGGGAAATATAATCATTTAAAAAAAGAAATCGTTGTTAATGATTTAATTTTTAGTGAAAAAATTAAAACTGATGAATATTTAAAACCTATATATGGTTTAGCTAGTGGTATTGCTAATAGAGAAATCGTATCATTAGTTAGAAGTGCCTATAATTATGCCTCAAAGGCAAATTTATTAGATGATATTATTCCTATTTATTTAAGAGAAAAATATCGCTTAATTTCTAGAAAAGATGCTTATAATTATGTACATAATCCTCCAAATAAGGAAATGTTAAAGCAAGCTTATAGGTATTTAAAATTTGAAGAATTATTAATTTTTGCTCTTGCCATTATTAAAACTAAGTATGAACGAGAAAGTATAGCTTTTGATAAACGGTATGTTGATAAAGAATTAATAAAAAATTTTATTAGTTCTCTTCCTTATTCATTAACAAAAGATCAAGTAGAAACAGTTAATGATATTATTAATGATTTAACTTCATCAAAGACAATGCACCGTTTAATCCAAGGTGATGTTGGAACAGGTAAAACCTTAGTTGCAATTATTACTTTAATTGGAGCTTGCACTAATAATAAACAAGCTGCTTTAATGGCTCCGACTGATATTCTAGCTCGTCAACATTTTTATAATATTTCTTCTTTAACTAAAAATTTACCTTTTAAAGTTGCTTTATTAGTTTCAAATATGCCTACTAGTGAAAAAAGAGAAGTCTTAGAGGGAATAAGTAATGGTGAGATTGATATTGTAGTTGGAACTCATTCTTTAATACAAAATCAAGTAAATTTTGCTAATCTTGGTTTAGTTATTATTGACGAACAACAACGTTTTGGGGTTAATCAAAGATTGTTGCTTAAAACAAAAGGTAAGAATACAGACTTATTACTTTTAAGTGCGACACCAATTCCTCGTACTTTAGCTTTAGCATTATATGGCGATATGGATATTTCAACTTTATATGAATTTCCTTTAGGTAAAAGAAAAATAAAAACAAAGTTAATTATGGGTAAATCAATATATCCATTTATTGATGAAGTAGAAAGTTTTATAAGGAACAAACGTAAGATTTATATTATTTGCCCTCAAATCGATAATGAAGAGAACAATTTACATTCAGTGATTAAAGTTCATCAAGGTTTAGTCGACTTTTTTAAGGGAAAATATAAAATAGGTTTACTTCATGGTAAAATGAGTGATGAAGAAAAAGAACAAATCGTTACTTCATTTAAAGATGAAGATGTCCATGTCTTAGTATCTACGACTGTAGTTGAAGTTGGTGTTGATGTTAGAGAAGCTGATATGATGATTATTTATGATGCTGAAAGATTCGGTCTTTCTCAATTACATCAACTAAGAGGTAGAATCGGTCGAGGCGGTAGAGAAGGAATTTGTTATTTATTAACTAGTTCTAAAGATGAAAATGTAATTAGACGCTTAACTTTCTTAGAAAATTGTGATGACGGTTTTGAAATATCTCATTTTGATTTAAAAAATCGAGGTCCAGGAGAATTAACAGGTGTTAAGCAAAGTGGAATTGCAAATTTCAAAATTGCTGATATCGTCGATGATATGAAAATCTTTGAAGTAGCCAAAGTTGAAGCAGAACGAATTTATCCTTCCTTAGAAAAATGGGAATATTCTAAATTAAATGATAAGGTAAATAAATATTTAGCCAAAAATGTGGAAGTGATAGGTTAATAATGATAAAATTATTGAAAGAAGGTGTGAATATGGTTAAAATTGCAATTGATGTAATGGGATCTGATTTAGGTCCAAAAGAATTATTAAAAGGTGTTAGACAATTCAAAGAAAAATATCCTAATGTTGAGTTATTTGTCGTTGGGAAATTAGATGAAATCGAAGAGGCTAAAGATATCGCCACCCTCGTTGAAGCAAGTGATGTTATGGGGATGGAAGATGGAGCTTTAGAAGTGATGAGGAAGAAAAACACTTCAATGTTAAAAGCAGTTGAACTAGTTAAAGAAGGTAAATGTGATGGTGTTGTATCAGCTGGTTCGACAGGTGCTTTTCTTACTGCATCAACGATTAGATTAAAATTAATTGAGGGAATTTCTAGAGCAGCACTTATCTCACCTTTCCCTAGATATGATGGGAAAGCTGTTACGATTTTAGATATTGGTGCTAATAACGAAAATACTCCACATCAAATTTACCAATTTGCAGTTATGGGTGCTTTATACTCTTCAAAAATCCTTAATGCTCATAAACCAAAATTATATTTATTAAGTAATGGTAGTGAAGAGAAAAAAGGTTCACCTTTAATTAAAGAAGCTCATCAGTTATTAAAAGAACACAACTTCCCTAATTTTATGGGAAATATTGAAGCTAGAGATGTCTTAACAAGTGAAGCTGATGTTGTTGTTACTGGTGGTTTTGAAGGTAATATTCTTTTAAAATCAATTGAAGGAACTGCATCCATGATGAACAGCATGATTAAAAATGCTTTTAAAAAGTCTGCAATCTCAAAAATTGGATATTTATTTGCAAAATCTGGTTTTGATGAAATGAGAGAAAAACTTGACTATCGCCGTTATGGCGGGGCGATGTTAGTAGGTTTAAATAATGTCGTAGTCAAAGCACACGGCTCATCAAATGCTTATGCTTTCTTTAATGCAATTAGAGTTGCTAAAGAAATGGTTGAACAAGATGTTATTTCATTATTAAAGGAAGAATTAAAAAATGGAATTAAAGAAGAGAATTGACGATATTTTAAATAAGTTCGACCTTAAAATGAATGAGAACAATTATCATTTGTATAAAACAGCTTTAACTCATTCATCTTATGTCAATGAAAAAGAACCTGACGCTGAAGATTATCAACGCTTAGAGTTTGTTGGTGATGCCGTCTTAGAACTAGCTATTACAGAATTAATTTATAAAAACACTAATCTTGATGAAGGAAATATGTCTTTTTTAAGACAAAAGTTGGTAAAAGAAGATACAATTGCAAAAATTGCAATAGATTTAGGAATAGATGAATTAATTTTAATTGGTCTAGGTGAAGATAGAAAAAGACAGTCACTTCTTGCTGATGTTTTTGAATCGGTCTTAGGTGCAATCTTTTTAGACCAAGGATATAAGACTTCTTTAAGAGTAGTAAGAAAATTATTTTTTGATTTAATTAAGAAATGTCAAAACGATATTACCCAAATTAGAGATCCAAAATCATTACTTTATGAATATATTCAAACGGATTCGCGTAATATTATGAAGTTTGTTACAATAAGAGATCAAATTTTACCTAACAACCGTCATTTATTTGAGGTTGAGGTCGTTATTGATGATGTTGTATACGGAAGAGGGAAAGGCCATAGTAAATCTGAAGCTGAACAACAAGCAGCTAAAGATGCCTTATCCAAAATTGCAAAAACTTAAGTGAGGTGAAAAAGTGGGTATCTTTAGAAGAATTAAAGAGAGAATCTTTGGAAGTAGTGTTGCCCAAAAAGATAAATATGTAGCAGGTTTAGATAAAAGTGGGAAAACCCTTGCTGATAAACTTAACGCTTTAACTGCTAGATATCGAACTATTGATGAAAATTACTTTGAAGAATTAGAACAAATTTTAATTGAGGCTGATGTTGGAGTTAGAACAACATTAGAAATTATTGAACAAAGTAAAAAAGAAGTTAGATTACAAAATGTTACAGATCCACTAGAAATTAATGAAATTTTAATCGATAAAATGTTTATAGCTTATGCCTCTAACGATGATATTAGCAGTGAACTTAACTTACCAAATGAAGGTTTAGGTGTTATCATGTTAGTTGGTGTCAATGGTAGTGGTAAAACAACTTCGATTGCAAAACTAGCAAACAAATACTTAAAACAAGGTAAGAAAGTTTTATTAGCAGCCGGTGATACTTTTAGAGCAGGAGCTGTTGAACAATTAGAGATATGGGCGAATCGCTTAGGAGTAGAAATTGTAAAAGGTAAAGAAAATGCTGACCCATCTAGTGTTTTATATGATGCTGCAGTTAAAGCAAAGAAAGATAATTATGATTTATTAATTTGTGATACAGCTGGAAGATTACAAACAAAAGCTAATTTAATGGATGA
>DUOZ01000063.1 GCA_012838555.1 bacterium
AAGGCAATTTGTTATTTTTATAAATTAAAAGGTGAAGTCGATCATTATAAAGTTTATGGAAGTTTACTTAAAAATGCAGGGATTAGACTTTCATCACAGTTTTTAGGCACTGGCTACTCACAAAAAGTTAGAGTTATGTCTGATTTTGGTAGTCGATTATATTTAATCAAAGAAGTGAAAGATGAGGATTAAAAGATGGATAGTTTAACTGTTGGTTTTAATGTAATTATACCTTTAGTTATTTTGATGGGTTTAGGTTATTTTCTAAGATTAATTAAGTTAATTGATGAAACGACAATTTCTAAATTAAATACCCTTGTTTTTAAACTTTTTCTTCCTGTATTAATTTTCAAGAATATATATTCTACAGATTTAGCTCAAGGTTTTGATTTTAATATTATTGGTTATGCCATAATAGTATCTATAATTTGTTATTTATTAATTTTTTTAGTTATCTTTTTAATAGAAAAAGATAAAAAAAAGACAGCTGTTCTAATTCAAGGAATATTTAGAACAAACTTTGTTATTTTTGGTATACCTGTAATTGCCTCACTGTTTGGTGAAAATAATTTAGGAATTCCTTCAATAGTTATAGCTGCTGTTGTACCTGTTTATAATACTTTAGCCGTTATTACTTTAGAAATATTTAATAAAGGCGAAATCAACATAAAAAGGGTTCTTTTAGGAATCATTAAAAACCCTTTAATAATAGCATCTATAATCGGTGTAATTTTCTTATTTACTGAAATTAAAATAAATGATGTTATCTATAGTGCGATTAATGATGTAGCTAAAATTACAACTCCATTATCATTAATTGTTCTAGGTTCTTCTTTTGTATTTAAGAATATTAGGAAAAATTTAAAACAAAATATTATTGGTATTATTGGAAGATTAGTTGTTGTACCTTTTATTTTTGTTGGTATTTCAATATTAATTGGTTTTAGAGGAATCGAACTTGCTACTTTAATGATAATGTTTGGTGCTCCAACAGCAGTTTCTTCATACACAATGGCAAAAGCCATGGGTGGAGATGAAGATTTAGCATGTTCTTTAGTTGTTCTTCAAACAATTTTATCAGTGTTTACAATTTTTATAATGACTAGTTTATTAACTGAGTTAGGCTATCTATTCCCTATTTAATAATTCTTTCCATTCTTTAATAATTGTTTCTTTGGTAAATAAATCAGCATAATGATATGAATTTGTTTTTAATGTGATTAATTCTTCCTTATTAGTTAATAATTCAAAGATCGTTTGAGCTTGTTTATTTATATCATCGTTCATTATGATATAACCGTTTTTACCGTTACTTACAATTTCTTGAGTAGCATCCCCCCAATAAAGGGTGATACAAGGAACACTTTGTGAATTGGCCTCTAAAATAACTAATCCAAATCCTTCATATTCACTTGTCATAACTAGCAGATCACTTTTTCTTATTTCATCAAGTATATTAGGATTAGATGAATTAATAATAACATTATCATTTAATTGATAATCATTTACTAAATCAATCATTTTTTGTTTTAATGGACCGTCTCCATAAAAGTTTAATGTAAAATCGTTAGTCATTGTTTTTAAGATTTTAGCCATTTCAATGGCTAGAAGTGGTCTTTTTTGTGGTGCGTATCTACCAATAAATATTAAATTATTATTTTTATATGTTGTATCAAGGTATCTTTCATATCTGGTTGGATTATGAATCGCATGGACTTTATCTTTTAAACCTTCAACCTTTTTAGTTACTTGTTCTTTAGTTGTATTAGTAATAAAAATCCATTTATCAGGTTTACGACAAATTAGTAATCCTAGTCTTGAAGATAAAGCAAAAAAGAACTTAGCATTAAAATGATAATGGAAAAACACCTTTCTTCCTCTAGGAGATACCGCATAATTATCTAAAGAGGAAGCAATGATTAAATCATCATGAGAAGTTAATTCTTTGATTTTTTTACGAAAATGAAATCTTTTAAATGCCCAAAAATAGGCGATTTTTATAATCGAAATGATAAACTTTAAATATCTTTTTTTATTAATCATATTACTAAGTTGTTCATCGCATTTTAAATATAATTTATCAATGTTTATGTAGTGAATTTTAATTCTTTCATCAATTTGATAATTTATTTTTTCTGGTTTTTCTCCTAGACAAACAAGATTAATTTCATATTCGTCACATAAACCATTCATAATTTGTGTTGACACCATTTCGGTTCCACCGATTGCATCTAGTTGTTGGATTAACCACCAAATTCTTTTCATAACATCTAACTCCTTGTAAAAACAATCTTAACATTTTATAAAACTTTTAACAATTACACAAATTAGATAATGTATAATAAAGATGGTGGTTATATGAACATCAAGTTACCTGATGAAGTTATTTTTGCTCTAGAGTTAATTGAAAAACACGGATTTGAAGCTTATTTAGTTGGTGGTTGTGTTCGTGATTTTGTTATGGGTAAAATACCTCATGATTTTGATATTGCCACTTCATGTCTACCTTCAAACATTAGAGACATCTTTAAAGATTTTAGTAATTTCGATCAAGGAATAAAACATGGTACAGTTGGTGTTATTATAAATAATAGATTAATAGAAATAACAACTTATCGAATCGATGGTGAATATTTAGATGCTAGACACCCTAGTAGTGTGAGTTTTACTACATCACTATTAGAAGATTTAAAACGTCGTGATTTTACAATGAATGCTTTAGCATTAAATAAAAACCTTGAGATAGTTGATTATTTTAACGGAATTGAAGATATTAAAAATAAGAGAATTAGAGCGGTTGGAAATCCGTATATGAGGTTTAATGAAGATGCTTTAAGAGTTTTAAGAGCTTTAAGGTTTGCATCTACCTTAGATTTTAAAATTGAAGAAGAAACTAGTAAGGCTATATTTGAATGTTATCATTTATTAGAGAAAATCTCGGTTGAAAGGATTTATATTGAACTTAAAAAGTTAATTGTAGGCTTAAATGTCGGTCTTATCTTAAAAAAATTTCAAAGTGTTTTTGAACTTATTTTTAATATTTCATTTGTTAATTATGATTTAATTTTAAATTCGATTGATGAATTAGAAAAAGATATTGTGACTAGACTAGCATATTTATTATCAAGTAAATTTGTTAGAAAAGATGCTAAATCGATTTTAAGAAATTTGAAAGTTGATAATTTTACTATAAATCAAATCACATCATTGTTAGAAAACATCGATATTGAAATAAGTAATAAAGTTTCAATTAAGAAGGTTTTAAAGCATCTTGATGAGGATATATTTTTAAAATTAATTGATATTAAAAAAGTTATAGATAAAGATTTATATCAAAATGAACTTATTTTGTTTAATCAAATTATAAAAAATAAGGAATGTTACAAATTAAAACATCTAGCGATCAACGGATATGATTTAAACGATTTAGGAATTGAAGGTAAAAGAGTTGGCGAAATATTAGATTTATTATTAAATTTAGTAATTGAAGAGAAACTGGATAATAATAAAAAAATCTTGTTAGACTACGTAAACAAGATAAAATAGGGAGCGCTCCTTGAGGAGCGCTTTAAATATAAACATCATTTAGATGTTTACAACAATAGTATTTACCTAGATTTTGACCTTATACAATTAAAAGCACATTTTTTATAATAAATGTGTTTTTATATAAAAGGGATTATTATCATTACATATTATGATGTGAAAGCAGAGGTGGTAAGATGAGCAAATTTTGTGATTGCGATTGCCATTGCTCACATAAATGTTGTGATTGCTTGACATTGCTCTTATGGGGTTTTTGCCCTTGTTGTTGCTTTAGAAAATGCCATCACTGTGACTGTAAAAAAAAGCGTCGTTGTCCAAGAAGGAAACATGGAGACTGGGACTGGGAACAGGAAGAAGAATGGGAAGGTGGGTGTGATATGAGAAGAGATTCGGACCATTCTAGAAATGATTCAGATAGAAAAATCTTTAATACTGTTTTAAAAGAAAATGATGTGATTGAGGCAGACTTTACAGAAAGGAACTCATCAAATTTCGGCGGTCGATTCCCAATTCCTAGAGAAGATGCAACAGCTCTAGCATATATTACGACATCAGGTTTGGTTGATGGCTTTAATGTACCAGCTGGAGGTCGAATACCATTAACGACATTAAGATTAAATGATGATAATATTATTACATTAAATGATGATACAATTAGATTCAATCGTCCTGGATTGTATAAAATTGATTTTGTAATAGCTACATTTACTAGCAATCCAAATCAAATTGATCAAATTGCGATTGGATTTAGACAAATTACAGAACCTCAAACAATCTTTACAGCTGGTATGAGAATAACAACTCAATCTAATTTAATTGTTGGAACTGGAGCACTTAGAGTTAGGGACACTCAACCTTTATACGAATTAATTAACTTAAATGATACACCAATTAGATTAGAGAGTTTTCAAGGTGAAACAGTATTAACTGCATCTAATGTAGTTAATATGACGATAACTTATTTGAGTGATTAAAAGTGTGTCGCTAAAATGC
>DUOZ01000064.1 GCA_012838555.1 bacterium
AATATTATTAGGTGGTAATATTTAATATAATCGACAATTATGATTAAGATTATATTAGTAATAGCCAAACTTATTAGCCATAATTTCCAAGCCTTAGTATTAGTTATTTTTCTAAAAACTAAGATATTAGAGAACTTATTACTAACATAAATATTGATCATAATGCTTAAGCCTGCAATATCAATATAACTGTCCATATTCACCACCTAGAATAAGTATAAAATAGAACAGTTGAAAAATTTGTCAGTTACTGCTACGATAAAGATAATTATCGATAATTAAAGGAGTATCAGTTTATGAAAATCAAAGAAGAATGGAACTTCCTTGCCCTTTGTTTATTAATAGGTATTATCTTTGGTGCAATATTTGGCTTAATACTTGGATTAATTGTTTCTAATATACCTATTGGCCTTCTTTCAGGTATTGGTAATGGTATTATCTTTTCATTTATTTGTTATTTTCAATTTAAAAGACATTTTAAGTTATAAAATAATTAGAAGCCAGTAAAAAAAAAGTGAAAACTCGTGATTTTCACTCTTTAAATACATTTACTTTAATTTCTTTTTTCTAAAAAAAGATGGAATAATACTTTCTTTTTCATCAACTTTAGGCGAATCGACAGAAGAAGAAGGTACACTTACAGGTTCTTTAACTTCTTCTTTAGGTTTATCTTCAACCCTAACTTGAACTTCACTTAGAGGTTCAAGTTTTTTAATTGTCATAGATTCATCATTTTCTTTACCTATATTTTCTGGGAAATCAGTCGCAATGATAGATACCTTCATCTTATCTCCAAGATTTTCATCTACACTAACACCAAAGATAACATTTAGTTCACCATCGCTACCTACAGCTTCACGAATGTATTCAACAGCATCATTAGCATCAAATAAAGTCATTGAAGCTCCACCTGTTACATTAACAATTGCATGTTTAGCACCAATAATTGAAGCTTCTAAAAGTGGAGAAGTAATCGCTCGAGAAGCTGCATCTAAAGCTTTTTTCTCGCCTTCGCCAATACCAATACCAATCATAGCTGTTCCTTTATTATGCATAACTGTTTTAACGTCAGCAAAGTCTAGGTTAATTAAGGAAACTCCTACAACTAAATCGGTAATTGTTTGAACACTTTGAGCCAAGACATTATCTGCTTCTTTAAATGAATCTTTTAAAGGTATTCCACCATTAATTCTTAATAAATTATCATTAGAAATAATGATTAAAGAATCAACATTTTGTTTTAATTCATGAATACCTTCAGCAGCATTTGCATTTCTTTTTTTTCCTTCAAATGTAAAAGGACGTGTAACAATACCTATGGTTAAAGCACCTAGTTCTCTAGCAATTCGAGCAATAACAGGCGAAGCCCCCGTTCCTGTTCCTCCACCCATACCAGCTGAAACAAAGACCATATCGGCACCTTGTAACATTTCCTTAATTTCTTCTTCAGATTCTAAAGCAGCTTTCTTTCCTACTTCTGGATTTGATCCTGCTCCTAAACCATGAGTTACTCCCCTACCAAGGAGCAGCCTCTTTTCGATTGGTGAATTAATTAATACTTGAGCATCAGTATTAGCAATAACAAAATCAACACCACTGATATTGAGGGTTTTCATTCGATTAACGGCGTTATTTCCGCCTCCACCAACACCAATTACTTTAATATTACAAAATGGTTTGTCTTTGTAATTTTCAACATTGAAGTTTTCCATTTATAGCTCCTCCTAATCGGTAGTAACATTGCTCTTGATAGCCTTAGTTACTAAATCAAATGATTCATCTCCAACAATCCGCGAATGTTCTAAGTAATAATTAAGTTTATTAGCCATATAATCTCTTAGCGCACCAACTGATGAAGCAAAAGAATTATGTCTAATCCCTAATAACTTAATTTTAGCAATTCTTACACTTCTAGAAAAGTATAAACTAGCTTTTTTATCTAAATTAATTAAATGTGATCCTCCACCGGTAAAGACAAGTGGATAATCATTCTCTTTATACATTAAATCTAGGTTCTCTTTTATTTGACTAAATAAGTTATTTAATCCTTCATTTACTATATCATATAAAACATTTTCTACCAAGTAGTCTCCACTTTCATGATAATAATAAATTGGATGATTATATTTAGAAGGTAAAGCATTGCCAAATCTAACTTTTAATTCATCTGCTGTAATGTAATCAACTTTAAGTTTTTCCATAATTAAGTCAGTGATAAGTTCAGAGCCAATTTCAATCCTTTTATGGACTTTAATGACATCATTTTGAACTAAACTAATTGAAGTTGTTTTACCACCTATATCGATTAAAAAGACGCCATCTTTACTTTCTTGTTCATATAAAGCTGTTTTAATATTAGTACAAGCATTAATGCTAATATCTTTAATTGGTACACCAACACTTTCAATCAATCTTACATAATTATGTGCGATTGTTTTTGGTGAAGTAACAACAGTCGAATTCAAACTAATTGTTGAAGCCCTTATTCCAATTGGTGGCCGATAATAATAGCTATCATCAACTAAGAACTTAACTGGATAAGAAGCTATGTATTCATGTGTTTCAGGTATTTTAATCTTTAATGAATCTAAGCGCATGTTTTCAATCATATTGCTAGTAATAACGCCATCTACTTTTGTCGTAATAGAATTTGAATAAACTTTTAAATCACTACTTGGTAAAACAAGTAAAATACCATCTAACTCTAAATTTTTTGGAATACTTTTAAAGATTTCTGCAATCATTTCTTTTAACAAATCGTCATCAACAATATAACCATTATCTACCCCTTTAGTGGGCATAATTGAACTATGTAAGGTAAGTAGAGTCTTTTTAGTAAATGAAAAGGCAACTAATTTGGTTAGTGTTGTTCCAATATCAAGAACGAAATAATATTGATTTTCCATTTTAACTCTCCTCCCTACATACTTTTATTGGTATAAATATGTCTTTTTTATTTTCAGAGATTCCGTAGCGATAACATTCATATTCATCTTTAACATTGCTGATAAAGTATTCTAGGTTCTGATTAGACAAAATCGAAGCAATTTTCTCATTTTCAATAATAAGATAAACTTTTTTATCATCACTACTTGCTAATTCGATATATAACAACGATAAATCATCTTGATAAGGACTAATAGTTTTTATAAACCCTCTAGCACTTTTATCGATCTTGCTAAGCCCATAAATAAGTATATTATATTCAGTTTCATTTTTTAAGAATAATTCATCAATTTCAACTATTGGTTGGCTCTTTTCTAAATGTAAAACCTCTTTGGTTGTTAAATCATTTTCATAAATTTTTGAATAATCTGATAATAAATAGATTTTACCTAACTCACTATCGTTAACGTAACCTACAAACTCGATTTCATTTATTACAATCTTACAAGAAAAAAAATCATAATAAATTTTTGCACTTTTTATAAACCGATCTGAAGTTAACTTTTTAATCGCTACTTTATAATCAGTACTAAATAAGAAATCAGTACTTTTTAATTCTGACTTCTCAATGATTTCATTTTTGTCATATATTACATTTCCAACAATTTTTGGTGTTTTAACTCTAGATAAAGGAGTTACTAAATAAATGGTAACCATTAAAATTAAAAGACTAACAAGCATTAATCTTTTATTAATTCTGGCGCGTCTAGCGTATTTTCGTTGTTTGATTCTTTTTTCAAAATCTTGTTTACCCATATTTAGCACCATTTTGTCCTCCAATAGTCATTAAATTTAATCATATATATAATACACTTTCTAAGCCCTTTAATCAATTATAGAGTTATGTAAAAAAAACTTGAGAAATACATATTTTCTCAAGTATAAAATAAATTGAATCCTTGTAATAAAAATCTAAAATTAATCTAATTATTGAAAATAT
>DUOZ01000065.1 GCA_012838555.1 bacterium
TAGGTTTTCCAACAGCTTGAAAATACCCAGAGCTGATCATTTGTACTCCTACTAAAGGGTCAGCATCACTTAATCCTTTAACTTTTTCTTCATCTACTGAGGCTGTGATTCGATGCCAGGTATTTGCATAAACACTACCTAATGTCCCTACATATTCTCTTGTACCATCTGTTTTATCAACATAAGCACTTACTAACAAATCACCTTTTCTTACATATTGATTTTCTTTAACCATGACCTGTCCATTACTTACGCGAAAGTATCTAACAAGTCCATCTTTTTGAGCATATAAATTTTCTCCTAAAACAGGAATAATCGGCGATACTCTACGTTTAAAATATCTTATAGTAATTAAACTACCTCTTTTTCTTATTTGAAAGAATTCAACTTGTTCTCTTAATTCTTTAGCAATTTCGGTTTCAATTTCTAATAACTTTTCATTATCAAGTAAATAATTATATGGCTTGATATTATATTTTTCTAATGTTTTCACTATTAAAGGTTCAAGAGAAGGTGCATCACCTTTAATTGATATTCTTAAAATGAAAGATGAAAAATAATTAATACACAATATACCAATGATGAGTGCGATAATGGTAGTTCTTGAAGATATCAAATTACGAATGATTCCAAGAACACCTTCTTTTCTAACAAATTTGACGCCCTTAAAACTTTGCATAATTTTATGATGATGCAATGGTGAAGCTTTAAACTGATAAGTATATTGGTCTGTTTTAACAAAAGAAGTAATAGTGATATTTTTTGATTTAAAATTTTCTAATGCAATAACTGGATCATAGATAACAAGTTGATAGACATTCTTCCCTAATTCAAGCTTTTTCATCTCTAACTACTCTTTTAATGATTTCAATATTTCCGCTTAAATGTAATTCTTGAGGTTCGAGGTAGATAATTTTTAATTCACTTCCACTAACACTTAAAAAAACATTATCATTAAATGTTAGTTCAATTTTATCTTCTTCTAAGAAATTAATTTTTGTATAATTCATAATCCGTAAAATCTTTCCATCAAAGTAGAACATGGTATCACCCCTACAATATATGTAAAATTGGATGAAATTATAATTAAAAACGACCTTTATGGTCGTTTAATCATTACCAGTTACAATTAATTTTGCAAGTAAATATTTTGGACCTTCATATGAATCAAATGAGACTGATTCTTTACTTAATTTAAAGTTGTTAATAATATCCATAATATTACCGCTTATACTTCCTCCAGTTACAGGAATTACATTTGTACCATCAAAGTAATAGCCTAAGCGAATTTCTCCACCAATCGTGCCGATTAATGGATCAACTTGTAAATTAGAAAAGGAAACTACTTCTAGATAAGGTTTTGTTTTTAATTCATTAATTGAAGTTGAACCACAATTATATTTAGAATTTGGCATAATTCCTACTGTAGGTTGATTTAAATAAGATGCTATTTTACTATCACCGTGATAATTTATAACTCTACCTTCATCAATCACAGTAATTGGTTTTAAAATTACTCCATTTAAGTCAAAAGGTAATGATTTTGGTGAATTAACTAAAAATGGAACTTTTTGAAGAGTGATTTTATCACCACTAGCATCACTATTTTGAATAAATTGATTTAGTTTAGCTTTAGATACTTTTTGATAAATACTTTGAAGATCTGTTTGAACATTAAAGTAATTTAAAACTTTTCTAACTGATTCATCTTTTAAAATAACGTTAAATAAACCTAAATTCGGTGTCTTAATTGCATTTCCTCTGTCTTTACTAATTCTTAATTGTTCAAAGATTCTGCTTTTAATATCCTGTTCATTATAATTAGCAAAACTATAGAAATCATAAAGTTCTATTTCTTCTTTTTCACCTTGATAATTAGTTATATATTCTATATTACCTAAATAAGTAGTTGCCTTATAATCAATTCCAGTTGAAGTAATAAGTCTAATATCTTTCTTTTCAAGGAAGACCTCAAAAGAGTTAATCTCACTTTCATGTATTTCATCAACATTTAAGACACAACTAACAATTTCACCTAATAATTGATCAAATTGATAAGATTTAAGATTACTCAAAATAGGATAAGGTTGATAATTGCTTGGTAGAGTTAATGAGAAAGAAGGATTTAAAGCGTACTGACAAGCATAAATGGCATTATCTAGTTCTTCTTCAATCTCAGCGCCACTCATCGTAGGATGGACAAAAAAGGTGTAAGAACCAACAGATGTGTTTTCACTTTGTTGGAATTTCTTAAAAATGGTTACTTCACATTTTTCAATATCCTTTCCACGACACATATCTAAAGTATTTTTAATAAAATAAGCTTCTTTTCCATCTAAATAGGTATGAATAATTCTCCATCCATATAGTTCTTTTTTACTATTTAAAAAATTAACTAGATTTTTAATCATCCTAGTCTCACCCTGGCTTTCAAATATGGTCCTCCATCACTGACCTTGACAAATTCTTTATATCCCTTGCCACAATAGCCGCTGCCAAACATTTCTAAATCATCACTAACCATTGTTATTGATTTAAGTAAATCAGGAACATAACCAGTTATTAATACAGGTGCTATCCAATTAGAGGTTAACTTACCATTAATTATTTCAATACCATAACTTGCAATGCATTGAATACCCCAGTTCTTTGGATCTTCCATGCCACTTAAAGATCCAACTAAGAAATAACCATGTTTAATACTCTTAATCATATCTTCTAATTTATCATTACCTGGAGCAAAGTATGTATTTGTCATTCTCGTATAAGCTTTACGCTCAAATGATTCACGTTTACCATTACCAGTAGGTAAAACATTTAATCTCATCGCTGTTAAAACATCATTAATACCATTTTTTAAGATTCCATTATCAATTATTTGAGTATTTTGAGCTAGAGTTCCTTCATCATCAAAGAAATAAGAAGAAACTTGTTCAAATACATTCGCCCCATCATACATATTAACTTTATTTGATGCTACTTCTTTATTTAAATATTCGATTGCTTTAGCTCTATTTTTAACAAACATATCCATTTCAACACCATGACCAAAGGCTTCATGGGCAATTAATCCTGTAACTTCAGGTGAACAAATAACATCATATGTACCTGGTTTAACTGGACGTGCTCGATGAAGTTTAGAGGCAACATCAACTAATTCAGCAGTTTTTTCTTTTAATTTAGTTAGTATTTCTTCTAAAGAACATCCGCTTTCTGAAGAAAAATTATATTTAACTCCTTTATCAGAAGAAGTCGCAGCTAAAATAACTCCGTCTCCCCAATTATAATATTGTTCTAAATCTTTATTTGATGATAAAAACATTTTTGAGACTTCAGTAAGTTCTAAATTCGCAATCCCATTAACGTCCATATCAGAATGATTGTGTATTTCATCCTTTAGTTCATTCAACTTTTCAATAATCTCTTTAGTTGAAAGTCCAACCTTAAGAGTGTCTCGATAAAAAGATTTATTAATAACTTCTTCATTAATTAAAGGTAAATCAGTTAAATCAACTTCTTTTTTATCACCGATTATTTCTATCATCCGCGTTTGTTTAACTATATGAAGTAATATTTCATTATAGTTATCTTCATTAATGTTATTAAATGAATACTCACAATAGTTATTTCTTGTGTTAACTCTAACTACAAAACCTCTTTCACTTGTTCTTGAATCAGCAATTGAAACAGTTCTGGTATTAACAGTAAATCGTTTACCTTTAACATCAACTGCTAAAATTGAGGCATAAGGAAATAATTTAAGGAGTTCATCTAATAGTAATTTCAATGTGGGTTTAATTTTACTTAAATATGGTGAAAATCTTTTTTCCATATAAATACCCCTTTTCTTCTAAATAATTATATGAAGATTACTTAATAAAAACAAGAATTTAAATTTTGATATTAAAAAAACCGGTATACTTACCGGTTGAATACTGAAACTAATTGGATTTGCGGCGGGCCATTTCTGATTTCAGTTTACGCCTGACGCCTGGTTTTAAATAGAATTCACGTTTGCGCGCCTCAGCAAGAGTACCAGCTTTAGACACTTGTCTCTTAAAACGGCGAAGTGCATCGTCCAATGTTTCGTTTTCACGAACGATGGTCTTTGGCATTCAGCTTTTCCCTCCTTCTGAAGCATCTAAACTACGCATACATTATAACTAATATATGAATATTTTGCAACTAGTTTTATTAATAATCCATAATTTCATTGAGAAAATCGGACTATCAACTTAGATAATTTACAAATCTTGCTAAATCTTTTTAACAAAGCAACGTCTCTTCCGATACAACCTTTTCTCAAAATTTTTCCATTGATTTAAAGTTGAAAGATTATCTTCTAATTGTGGTGCTGCAGTTGTATATTCAATCTTTTCATCAATGATTGTTTTCATTAATTTCTTCATAATCAAGCCATTTACCCCACAATTTTGATACTCTGGAACGACACCAATTAAAACTAAATCAAGGATTCTTGGTTTTCTTAAAGATCTTAAAACTCTAAATAGGCCAAAAGGAAATAAATGTCCCTTTGATTTATTTAAAGCTTTAGCAATATTAGGTAAACACAATCCAAAACCAACTACTTTATCATCTTCATTTACTACTGTAGCAATATATTTTGGATTTAAAACAAGTTTAAATTGTTTTATAATTTCTCCTTTAACTTTATCAGTTAATGGGACAACAGAATATAACTCACTGTAAACTTCATCAATACAATTTAAAATTCCATCAGCATATCTTTTAAGAAATTTTCTTTTATTAGTTTCCTCTACTAATCTAATCTTATATCTTCTACCAACTAAAGAAGATAAATCAACAACTTTTGTATATAGGGGATCTTCATAAGACTTAGGTGGATAAATAATATATTCAATCCATTCAGCTTCTTTAACAAATCCAAGTTTCTCTAATAAATCTTTATAATAAGGATAGTTATAAAGAGTAGCTAAAGTTGACATTTCATCAAAGCCTTCAGTTAAAAGTCCCTCTTTATCTAAATCATTAAAGCCAACTGGACCATGAATTATCTCTAAACCTTTTTCTTTACCATATTCTTCAACCTTATTTATTAAGGCTTTTGCAACTTCTATATCATTAACACAATCAAAACGAGTAAACCTAATTCGTTTTTCATTAGTTTTTTCATTATATAAATGACTTATAATCGCACCAATACGACCAACAATTTTACCTTTTTTATAAGCTAGAAAGAATTTTGCTTCACTATGTTCAAAACTTGGATTTTTCTTTGAATTTAGTAAAGTCCTCTCATCTATACTTAAATAAGGAACATAATAAGGATTGTCCTTATACAGTTTATTAGGGAATTCAATAAATCGATGTCGATCGATCCAATTACGTACTTCTTTTACAACCAACATAATTACTACCTCAATTCAAAATAAAGTTTAAAACAATGTTTAAATTTTGTTTAACTTTATTATACATATTATGCATAGTTAAAAAAAGTGTAAATTTAAAATAACTAAAATATTATAGTTTTCTAAAATGTTTTATATAACTTAATCGCTCTAATAGACTAAAAATATATTGATATTCTTATTTTTCTAGTTTAAGATTATCTTCAAAGGAGGTTAATTTATGGCAGAAATTGTAAAAGTATATAAACAAGTCGTTCCACCTTCACGTTTTATAGGCATCAAATATTTTAATAAGGATCGAGTTAATGGTAACTTTGGTAGTAAATGGGAAGATTGGTTTAAAAATCAACGATTTGAGAAATTAGAAGTTTTACTTAGTGATGAGTTTAAAAAAACTTACGACGATGTTGAAGCTTATATCGGATTAATGCGTTATAAAGAAGATGAGGAATTTGAATATTGGATAGGCATGTTCTTACCTCTAGATGTAAGTGTGCCTGAGGGATTTGAATATGTTGATTTTCCTGCTTCAAACTTAGGTGTTTGTTATGTAAAAGGATTTGAATATGAAATTTATTGTCAGGAAGAAGAATGTGCTAAAATATTAATGGAACAAGGTTATGAAATAGTTAGAGATGAAAAAGGATCCATCTGGTTTTTTGAAAGATATGGCTGTCCAAGATTTACTACTCCTGATAATGAAGGAAAAATTATTCTAGATATTTGTCATTTTATTAAATAAAAATAATTAGTATAAAAAATGGAATTAGACAATTAAGTTAATTCCATTTTTAAATTTATCGATGTTGATCAAATAAAATCGTATTTCCATCAGGATCTTGGATTACAAAGTAACCAGGACCTTCTCCATTTTCATCTACTTCAGTTTTAAACTCAATCCCTTGTTTTTTAAGTTCTTTTTGTAATTCTCTAACATCAATAAATGGATTGACTTCCTTAGCATTATTATCCCATCCAGGATTAAATGTTAAAATATTATCTTCAAACATACCTTGGAATAAACCAATAACACAATCTCCGTTTTTCATAATAACCCAATTTTCATCAACATTACCATAAAAAACTTTAAATCCTAATTTTTCGTAAAAAGAAACAGAAGCATTAATATTTTTGACATTTAGACTAACAGAAAAAGCACCTAAATTCATTTAAATATCTCCATTCTTATATAAAACATATTTTTTATAAGCTTTTGATTTAACAATTATTAAGAAGCCTAAGTGCATATAAATTATAGAAAAGACTACATCACTTAAGAAATGCCTACCTATTTGAATTCTAGCAAAGGCCATTAAAGCAATATATAATAAAGAAATAATATAGAGAACCTTTTTGTTAATCTTCATATTTTTAAAAATATCAGGTAAGCAGCAAATAAATAAGATAATCGCACTTAATGCAGTATGTCCTGAAGGGAAGGAAGACCCACCGTTTCCTCTTATATACCAATTAGTAAAACTATCATAAACACCATTCATATCATCAAATCTCGTACGAGAGAATAATGGTTTTAAGATTAATTCAACTCCGATAAGATAGGTTATAAATAATGCTAATGTTATAAATGTTAAAGCAACCATTTTATTGTAATGTCTTCGATTATAATATCCTATAAAATAAGTTATAAGTGTTAAAATTAAACCAATTAAAGCAATTAGAAAGATATTTATCTCTTTCATTACATTTTTTTCAACTAAATAATCTATACCATTTTTTAAAGTTAAGGTATAACCTAATATACCGATAATATTACCAATAATTAAGTATAGATAGGCAAGTGGTCTACTTTTTGTTCTTTTAAAGAAGAATAAACAAGATAGAAAAGGAACAAAAGAATAACCTACTATCCAACCAAATGATTCAAAAAAAATATTAAATGGATTAGGTTCAGTTACAATCTTCTTTGAAATCTCTAAGTCATAAAATGTACCAAATAAAAGCAATCCAACAAGAATGATCGCAACAATATAGTATAAAAGATTATCTTTTTTAATTAATGCTTTCATGATCAATACCCTTTATTTACTTGTTCACCACTTATTAATTTAACGCCACTAGAAGTGCCAATTCTTGTTGCACCTGCTTTAACCATATTAACCATATCTTCATAACTCCTTACTCCGCCAGCAGCCTTAACTTCTAGTTTATCACCTACAACTTTTTTCATTAATGCAACATCTTCGATAGTCGCTCCATGTTTTGAAAATCCTGTTGATGTTTTAACAAAATTTGCATTCGCTTTTAAAGCACACCAGCAAGCTTTAACTTTTTCTTCTTCTGTTAATAAACATGCTTCAATAATGACTTTAACAGTTCTACCATTAGCGTTTTTAACTACTTCCATAATATCTTCTTCAACTAAATCAAATTTTTGATCTTTTAAAGCTCCGATATTAATAACCATATCAATTTCATCTGCACCATCTTCAATTGCAATTTTTGTTTCATAACCTTTAACTAATGGAGAATTAGCACCTAAAGGGAAACCTACAACAGTACACACTTTAACATCACTATCTTTTAATAATTCTTTACATAACTTAACATGTGTTGGATTAACACAAACAGAAGCAAAATGATATGTTTTAGCTTCCTCACATAATTTAATGATATCTTCTTCTCTAGCATCACTTTTTAATAAGGTGTGATCAATCAATTTATTATATTCCATAATTTTCCTCCTCTTAAAAAATTATACCAAAACCCCTAAAATTGTTCCATCCTCATTAACTTTAGTTAATTTAACATCAACAATTTGATTATGTAGGTTAATCTCAGATTTTATACCTACTTTAAGATAATTTGTCGTGTGTCCATAATATAACTGTTTACTTTCATCAAATCTTTCAATTAGAACACCTAATGTTTGATTAATGAATTTAGAAGCATATTCTTTATGTAACTCATTAGATAAATTAATTAACTCATTAACACGATTAGTTTTAGTAATATCTTCAACTTGATTAGGCATTCTAGCAGCAACAGTTCCATTTCTTCTAGAATAAGGGAAAACATGTAATGAAGAAAATCCTACCTTTTTAATAAATTCATAGGTTTGTTGAAACTCTTCTTCTGTTTCACCAGGAAAGCCAACAATGACATCAGTAGTAATAGCTATATCCATAATCGCTTCTTTTAGTTTAGAAATTTCATTAAAATAATATGCAGTATTATATTTACGATTCATTCTTTTTAAAGTTGAATCACATCCAGATTGAAGTGGAATATGTAGATGATTGACAACAACACCACTTTCTTTAATTAAACGAATTAATTTATCATCAATTTGTGATGCTTCAATTGATGAAATTCTTAATCTTTTTAATCCTTCAACTTTACTTAAATCTTCAACTAAATCAGAGAATGAATAGTTATTTAAATCAACACCATAGCCTGCTGTATGAATTCCTGTTAAAACAAGTTCTTTAAATCCGTTTTCAACTAAGGCTTTTGCTTCATTAATTACATCGTCTTTGTTTCTTGAACGCATTTCACCTCTTGTATAAGGGATAATACAATAGGTACAAAAATTATTACATCCATCTTGAATTTTTAAATAAGCTCTAGTGTTTTCAGAATACGAAGTAACACTTAAATAATCAAACTTATCATTAATTCTAGTTGGAGAAACATCAATAATTTGTTCACAATTTTGTTTAAATTCTAAAATATAATCATAGATTTTTTCACGATTTCTGGTGCCTAAAATAATATTAACACCTTCTATATCTTTAACAGCATCACTTTCAAGTTGTGAGTAACAACCAACAACTATACAAATAGCATTAGGATTATTTTTAATAGCTCTTCTAATCATTTTTCGTGATTTAGCCGCTCCTGTTTGAGTAACACTACAAGTATTTATAATAACTAGATCATTATTTTTTAATGAACTAGAGTTTTCATAACCATGTTTGGATAATATTTGCCCCATAGCTTCAGATTCATATGAATTAACCTTACAACCAAGGGTTATAAAATGAAATGTTTTCATTAAATCCTCCTACTTTTCTTTCTTACTTCTTTTTTTAATGTCTTTTACCAATTGTTCATATAAACTAAGTGAAATTAATCCTTCATCATATAACGTATTAATCATTTTATCTCTATTAACTTCAAAATAACTATTAGCCACTTTAGTTAGTCTTTCTTTTAAATTGTCAGTATTTTTTTCAAAAATTTTATCATCAAAGATGGGAATAAAATAATCTAGTTCACCTTGATGATTAATAAAATAAATTGTTTCAAAAAATGGATGATAAAAGGCATCACTGGTCGTATCACTATTTAAATAAATTAATGATGTTAGTGATGAAGAAAACAAACAAGAATTATAATATTCAAAAGGATTAACCATTGATTCTTTAAATTCATCTCTTAATAATGAATAAGGGTAATTGTCAATCTTCTCAATATTATCTTCATAAATTACATTTGTGGCAAAATCAAAAATTGGAATATAAATCTTAGTTTCATTTTTGAGAATATAAGGTAATGTATCTTTCATTTGTTTTAATTTTTCATCAATTAATTCTTTTCTTTCTTTTTCATCTTTAGAAGCATATGTTGCTTTTGCAAAATCATATGTAGCCTCAATTATCTTCTTATTAATTAAAGAACGAATAATAATATTTGATCTAATTAATGAAAAATCATCCTTAACTGTTAAATATTTCTTTAAATAAGGATAAGATTCCAAATAAGATGTATTAGACTTAAAGAATTCATATTCTGCACTGTTTTTATAATGATTTCTATCTTTTACATTTTTAAAAATCGTTGCTAACATTTAAATTCTCCTTTCTAGCATAAAGGCAATCGTTGATAATAAAGAAATCGCAGCCGTTTCTGCTCTTAAAATTCTCTTTCCAAGTGAAATTGATTCAAACCCATTTTCGAGTAACTTCTTAATTTCACTATTATCAAAACCACCTTCAGGACCAATAACTACTACAATCTTTTTCTTATCTAGTTGATGATTTAAAATATTATATAGTTTAGAAGTACTTGTTTCTGATTCTCTTTCATAGGCTAGTAATTTTACATCGGCTTCTATCTTAATTAAATCATCAAGTTTAATTATATTTTGTACTTTAGGTAAAGTTATTCGTTCAGATTGTTCAGCAGCTTCTTTAACAATCTTTTGCCATCTAGCAATTTTTTTATCTTCACCTTTTTGGTCAATTTTAACAATTGAACGCTTGGCTTGATATGGATATATTTCTTTAACACCTAGTTCGCATGCTTTTTGTAAAGCTAATTCAAATTTATCACCTTTAAGTAAAGCACATACTAAAATGACATCAGCCTTTAAATCATTATCCCTATCAATTTTCTTAATTATCTTACCAACAACTTGTTTGCTATTAATCATTAATGATGCAAGATAATGGCCTTCACCCTCAACAATACCTATTATTTGGTCGTTATTTTTATAACGCATAACATGGA
>DUOZ01000066.1 GCA_012838555.1 bacterium
ATCACTATTGTCATAATATTCATCATCCTTTCATGATGAATATTTTAACAAAAAGAATACCCTTATGTGCATAAAATTGGGGATTCTTATTTGCGCACTTTTGGGTATTCTTATTTAACCATTTATATTTTTCTATTATTAGTAAGTGTTGTCTTCTTTTTCCTCCTTGATGATCATAATTTTTTTCATACTTAAGAAATATTTATGATACCTCTAGGAATGTTAGGTTAAGCTATTAACTTCATTTGTCAATTTATAATCTAAGTAAAGCTTTAAGACTAAAATAAAAAGAATATATTTTGTATGTAGTTTATTTACTTTTTAAACAGTAGCATTAAACTTACTTATGAATATTATATTAGTGATTATGTTTTTAACAAAAGGAGAAGTTTAATGCAGTTTTTTGGTGATTTAAATCCTGTAATTCAGGCACTTATTGCTACTCTTTTCACTTATTTTGTAACTGCTTTAGGGGCATCTTTAGTATTTTTCTTTAAAGGAGTTAAAAGACAAATTTTAGATGCTATGCTTGGATTCGCTGCTGGTGTGATGATAGCTGCTAGTTTTTGGTCGTTAATTGTACCTTCAATTGAATTATGTAAAGATTTGGGATACTCAATATGGCTAATGCCAGCATTAGGTTTTGTTAGCGGTGGACTATTTATTGTTGCTGCTTCGATATTAATGGATAAATATTCTTTTACTACAATTAGTAAGGACTCAAATAAACTATCAACGATTAAAAGATCGATTTTGCTTGTTGTTGCAGTTACTGTACATAATATACCAGAAGGTTTTGCAGTAGGTATAGCTTTTGGTGGTTCTAAACTAGGCCTAGAAGGTTTAAGTTTATTGAGTGCTATATCCTTAGCAATTGGAATTGGTTTGCAAAATTTTCCTGAAGGTGCTGCAGTTTCTTTACCTTTATATAGAGAAGGCTTTTCTAAGAAGAAAAGTTTCATGTATGGTCAATTATCTGGTGTAGTAGAACCCATTGCTGGAGTTATTGGTGCAATTTCAGTTTTTTCTATTAGAGCCTTTTTACCATTTATGTTTACGTTTGCTGCTGGAGCAATGATAGGTATTGTTGCAGCTGAACTAATACCAGAATCAGCACATAAGAGTAAAAATCTGGCAACTGTTGGAGTCATTCTTGGGTTTACAATTATGATGATTCTTGATGTTGCTTTATCTTAAAAATAGCGCGAAAAGCGTTATTTTTTCATTAAAAGTTAAGTTAGGTTGATTTTTAGGGCTGTTACATTGTAAAATATATATATGAAAGACGGAGGGGATTTACGTGCAATTTATATTCAATAAAATATCACTAGTATTGGTTGATACATTTACTAATCCAGAGTTCACAGTTGTTATGATCGTAGTCGCCCTTTTGATTGCTCTAGCTGTATTGGGTGTAATTTTTTACAATCGTATTGTGCCAAGAGAAATCGATGCAGACGAGTATTATAAACAAATGTATCTAAAAGCTGTTGAAGTAAAAGAAGTAGATGGAGAAACTAAAGAAGAAGAAACCGAGGAAACTGAAGAAGTTGAAGAGGTTAAAGATGAAGAAGCCCTCCAAACAGATAAAGTAGAAGAAGTAATTAGTGAAGTACCTGCAGCCTCATTGATACTTAATATTGTTGAAGAAGAAAAAGAAGTTGTTAGAAGAAGAAGATTAACACTAGAACATCGATTAAGAATGGGTGATGATGATTTAAAACGCAGATATAGTGAGATTAAAAACCATTTATTAAGTTATCAGGATGTGAAGAGTCGTTTTACAAAAAGATTTGATACATTCAGATTTAAGAATAATGTTTTAGCTAAGATTAAAGTTCTAGGACGTAATCTAAAATTGTATTTGGCAATTGATCATCCAACTGAATTGCCTAGTAAATATCATGTTAAAGACGCTTCAAATGTCAAGGTTTATGGAGATACACCAGCATATTTAAGAGTTCGCTCAGATCGTGCAACTAAATATGCTAAAGACTTAATCACAATGGTAATGCAAGATCACAATATAGATCAAATGGATAATGCTGAAACAATTGATTATGCTAAATTGTTTCCACCAATTAGCGATGAAGAGTTAGAGCAAGCTCAAAATGTTACAGTTAAGGCTATTCCGAATACAAACATTACGGAATTCGAATCAAATGATGATTTAGTAAATTATTTAAAATCATTATCTGAAGATGAGATTGAATCAATTAGTGTTGTCGTTGATGAATCTGTTAACGGTAGTAAGGATGTATTAGAGGAAATTGATAACTTATTAATTGTAAATAAATCTAAGATAACTATTAGAGTTAATAAAGATGAATCAAATGAAAAAACATTTGTATTAGATGAGAAAATCTTGGAAACATTAAAAACACAAATTCCGGAAAAGGAACTTGAAGTTACAGTCACTAAATAGAGGATAAAACTGGATGTTTATGCATTCAGTTTTTTTTATGGTAATTGATGTGATATAATTTTTTTAAGCAGTAGGAGTGGTGCAGTATGAAGAAAGTAACAACTTTTATTAGAAATACGACTATAAGTGCGATTTTAATTGGTTCACTTTATGGCTTAAATATTTTATATAATGATCCATATATCGCGGAAAATGTTTTTGCTAAAGGTATTACTCGCTTCCTAAGTGGCTTTTTTAGTCTTATTTCCAATTTAATTCCAATATCCCTGGCTGAAATTCTTATTTACTCATTTATTTTAGTTATGACAATCCTTGTAATAAGATTCATTGTCTTACTCTTTAAAAGAAAAATCTTTAACGCTTTTACTCTAGCACATAATACAGTAAACTTTATTTTTGTTATATTATTAATTTCTTCAATTACATTAACAGTTATGTATAATCGAGAAGAGAGCTTTAAGCATTTTAATCTTGAATATGTTGTAATTGATGATGAATTAGCCGTTGAAGCAGCGAATTATTATGCTGATTTACTTGTCGAACTTAATAATGAAATAGATAGAGATGAAAATGGCAATGTTAAATATCCCTACACCATTCAAGAACTAGGTGAGATTATTAATAAAGAATATGATAAGTTAACGAGTGATTACTTTGCTAAATATAATGTAAAGGTAAAAAGTTTTTTCACAAGTGAAGTATTATCTTACTTAGGAATTCTAGGAATTTATTTCCCGTTTACATCAGAAGCAAATGTAAATTTTAATACTTTCCCTTATGAACTACCTACGACAATCGCTCATGAAATGGCTCATGCTAAAGGTGTTTTAAGAGAAAATGAGGCTAACTTTACAGCTTATTATCTCTGCTTAACTAGTGACAATGAATATTTAAAGTATTCAGGCGCTATGGAAGCATTTATGGTTATTTATAGACAATTAAATAAAGAAGAAAGAGAAGAAATTTCTAAAAAGATACCTGATGTTGTCAAGCAAGAATATAATAATGCAAATGAGCATTATCAAAAATATCGAGGGATAATTAATGAGATTTCAAGTAAAGTAAATGATGCCTATTTGAAATCTTCAGGAGTCAGTGATGGTATTAAAAGCTATTCAAGAACGGCGAATGAACTGGCATCTTTATATTTACATTTAAAAGATAATTAAAAGAAAACTACCATTTAATGATGGTAGTTTTTCATATTTACGAACTATGGTATATATGCTAAAATATAGTTAAAGTATAACTTATGGGGATGATTACTTATGGAAATAATACCATATCAATTTACTTTAGATGATAAAAAGGTTACAACTTATAAACTAAACTTTGAAGGTTATAAGATAATGCTCGACTGTGGTTCAAATCTACTAAAAAGAGAAGATTTTATGGATGTTGACTATATTTTTATTTCGCATGCGCATTTAGATCATTGGATCGGTCTTTATGAAAATTATAAGCATTTAAAGAAAGATTGTAAGATATTTGCGACTTTAACAACGAAGAAACTAATTAATGCGATTGTAAATGACTTTTTAAATGGAGAAACTAATCTATCTAGTCATGAAAAGAAGCAAATAAGAAGTATTTTTATGAATATCAAAGAGAAGTATTTTGAAGAACCTTTTGCTTGTGGTGAGTTAGTGTTCACTTTATATCCTGCTGGTCACATGTTTGGTGCTAGTATGTTATATATCGAAGGCAAGAGGACTTTTTTATATACAGGTGACATGGATTATGTTAAAGGTAATAAGGTAAGAAGTTATTATTTTGATGCTTCTAAAAGAATTGATATTTTATTAATTGATGGAACTAAACTTTATACTGATAGTTTTAAGAAAACTTGGATAAGTGAAATTAAAAAGGATATCCGAGAACGTAAGTTTAAGAATTACCGTATTTATGTTAAGGATAAAACCAAAGCTGTTTTCTATGCTTTTGAATTAGCAAAAGAATTTGATGACCGTAAAATCTTTTATGAAGGTGACTTATCTAATGTAAATAACATTTTATATGAACAAGGTTATGATATTTATGAAAAGAATCGAATTTTATCTATTAAGATGATGAAATCTAAATATCCTAGAACTATAAGTATTACATCAAAAAGTCAAGAAAAAGCAAAATATTGTGAAACAAAGTTGGGGTTACACATTTCTAGTGATGATATTCATGAGTTTATTTATCAATATGCTAGAAGAGCTAAAGTTTTAATCGGACATTTTGATTTAGACTACTATGATAAACTTTCAAATGATTTTAAAAATTTTCACTTTTTACAAAAAGAAAAAGTCAAAATAAGCTAGGGGGTTGAATCATATGAAAAAATATTTCATTTTACTTAATCCCTATAAAAGTGATCTTTATTATCTTGATGAAGAAAATGGGATGTTAAAGTATGTCGATAGTCATGTTTCGGTTTATGCATTTAAATATGATGCAGAAGATGTTGATTTTGAAGCAATAGATAAGGCGATAAAAGATGTTAGATTCATTTTTTATCAAGAAAATTCCTTAAATAAAGATGTTAAATATAATGTGATTGTTCAAAAATACTTAGAATTTTTAATTAATAAATTTGATAAAGATGGAGAATATATCTTCATTTGTCCTTATCACTATGATTCAATCCAATATAAAAGTATTAGAAAAGCCTTAGGAAAAATTAAATCAAAATATAAAATACATAAAAAATTAGTTTATTTTCATTTTGCTTTAGGTTACTTTATGAATCGTTACTTAACTTTTAAGGAAAATGATAATATCATGATTCTTGGTGATTATTTATTTACATTAAATGATGAAAGTGTTTTTTATATAAGTGACCATTATCAAAATCTTAAACAACTTTATGATAAATACTATCATGAACTAGCTCATGCTAATATAACAAATCAAGAAGATTTTGTTATTAATAAAATATTTGCCTTATTTTTAAACGATAGGAAAAAAGATGATTATATTTATTGTCGAGATTATCGTATCTTGATTGAAGAATTAGAAGATGACACCTATTTAGATTACCTATATTTTAATAAAGTATCATCGAAGATTGATAAGTTGATTAATAAAGATAATAATAAAATATATCTAATTAATACAATCAACAACATCAAAGTATCAAAGTTTATTATGAAAGATTTGGATAACTTACCTTATGAGATAGAAGAAATTGATCATATTAAATTTACTTTTAACTTTTTTAAATACATTTATAATTTGATGATAGCAAATGAAAATGCTGGTAAATTATCAATGAAGTATCAAATCCTAACTAAAAGATCTAATTTTAATGACATCATTGATTTTAGAACAAAATATGCTTTTATTGAAGATGTAGATTTATATTTTAATGTAGATGCTATTATTAACGAACAACCATCTTTAAAAGATAAAACATTAAATGTTGAGAAAATAAACTTAGATTCTTTAGTTTATTTATAAAATTAAAGAATAATGATCATCTTCATAGTACCAATCATTAGGAGTTTGTGAACCGATTTTAAAATGAAGAAGAGCAATTCCTAAATCAAGAGCATTAAAAATATTATTTCCATTAACCCTAGCGATAACTTTACCTTGGTTGTATGTAAAGTAAACTGGTTGCTTATTCATCGCTGAAGGGGCTTTTTGGACTGCTCTTATGCCATTAATAAAGTTTTCGGGTACAACTTCATTTGTATAATACATTTCTTTTACATCCTTAGTTTTACGCTTGGTTAATGTTTTTGTTATTTTTTCTTTTAAACCTTTATCTTCCCTACTATAACCTACAACAATAATCGCTGTTAATTCTTCATCATCTTTAACATTTAAGGAAGATTTAGCTTTTGCTTTATCGTAAGTGCCACCAACCCAGCAGGTACTTAATCCCATATTAGTGGCTTCTAAAACAAGTAACTTACCATAATATCCTAGCATTTCCATACTTCGATAATCATTTTTCTTACAAATTAGAGCAAAATAATTTCTTACACCATTTAACAATCCGTAACTACTTATAAACGACTTAAAAAGTTCGTCATCTTCAACGACTAGTTTGATTGTAAAATTGTTTTTATCATTAAAAGATTCAATTAGCTCGTTTAGTTTTGCAACTTTTTCTTTTTCAATTGGAAATCTAAGATAATCACGACGCGATTCTCTTTTTTTAATTGCATCTAATAAATGTTTCATCTAGATAACCTCCTATAATTTAAGTTTTTCACTAATTTCTTCAAATTGATAGTTTTCTAATTTATTTACTTTGCGGTCATAAGTTAAGATTCCATTCGTTTCATCTTCAACATCACTTACTTGAGTATAAATACAACCACATAAGCCTTTTTCAATATTCGGAATAATTTGTTTTTCATATAGCTTAATAAAAGCATTAGCAAAACAATCTAAAGTCTTGAACTTTTTATATCCATATTCTTTATTAATATTATAGACATGACCAGGAACTTTATATGAATATCCACCAAATTCAGTTACCATAATAGGTCTTTTATCTTTTTTGATTTTAATTTTACGAAAATAAACATGTAATGAACATATATCTCCTCCGCCTTGATCAAACCAACCACTAGCATGGTCAATGACTCTAGTAGGATCTAGTTTTTTAATTTCTGCTTCTATTGTTAAAGCATCAAATTGACCCCAGCCTTCATTAAAAATAGTATAAGAAGCAACTGAAGGCGAATTATAAAGTAAATTAACTGTTTCATGCATTTCATTAATGAAATTAGTTCTTGCTTCTAATTTTTCTCGACCAAACTTTTTATATTTATTATCTTTAAACTTTTTGAATCCTATAGTTGGAAGTAAAGTCATGAAATTAAAATCATATTTACCTCCATTAACTAAGTCTTGAAAAACTATCATCCCTAAAGTATCACAATGATAATACCATCTTAAAGGTTCAATTTTAATATGTTTTCTTAAAGTATTAAAACCGAGTTTTTTCATTTCAATAATATCGAACTTCATTGCTTCATCGGTTGGAAAAGTATAGCCACCATCACTAATATAACCTTGATCTAAAAGACCGTGGATGAAGTAAGGTTGATTATTTAACATGAAACATGGTCCATGTTGAGAATTCCCAATACTAAATTTTCTCATTGCAAAGTAAGTATTAACGATATCAATATCATCAATTTCTATTTTTACATAATAAAGATAAGGATCTTCAGGCTTCCATAAAATAAAGTTTGTTAAGTTAATTGTAATATCATTATTATTAAATGTTTCTTCTATAATTAAATTATGAGAATAATTATAGATTGATATTTTGCATTCATTAAATTTATCATCACAAGTGAGTTTAAAATTAACAGTAGAATCATCAATATTAGGTGTTATCTTTAATTGTTTTAAATATCCTTTATTTACACTTTCTAACCAAACTGTTTGCCAAATCCCACTTGTTGGGGTATACCACATTCCACCTCGTTTTAATGATTGTTTTCCATAAGAATAAAAACTAGTATTACTTAAATCTCTTACTCTTAGTTTTATAGTGTTTGATCCAACTATAATATGGTCACTAATATCAAAACTAAACGGTAGGTAACCCCCTAGATGAGAACCGACAAATTTATCATTTACATAAACATCACAAGATTGGTCAACCGCACCAAAATGTAATATGGTAATATCTTTAATGAATTCTTCTTCCACCATAAACTCTTTTTTATAATGTAAAAATTCATCAACTTGGAGAACGTGATTTACTTTTGAAAGTAAAGTAGGAATAGCAAAAGGTACAAGAATATCTAAATTATAGTTAGATGGTTCTTTTTCATCTTTAGTTATTTGACACTTCCAGATTCCGTTTAAGTTTAAATAACTATCTCTTTGCATTTGAGGTCTAGGATATTCACTTAAAGGACATGTTTCATTAACATCTTGATAAAATCTTGATTGTAAATCAATTGTACTCATATTTTTCATACTGACTCCTCTTTTCTATTTAATTATAAGAAAGAAGGCCCCATATATTCAAGAATAACTAAAGTTTACACATCATTTGTGTTGATTTGATGGTGTTATTTCGTTTCTCTTTAGCTAAATACAAACATTTATCTAAAATTGTAAATTCTTTATAAATTAAGTTATTATAATCAATTTGATGAACACATCATCCACTAAAAAAATTATAAAACAATAGAAATAATTTGCCAAAGTAAATTCCATAGTAAGGCTTGCTAAGGTAACTTCCATATAATATTAAAAAGCGACTGTTTGTGTGTGGAAGTTAATTTGGCAATTAAAGAATCGAAAATTACTTACAAGTTTTTGCTTTGCAATTTGCTAGACATTTTGAAGAGCTTTATAATCATAAGTTTAGCGAACTTGGTGTTGATATTGGTTTAGATGAAAATAGAAAGATTTGGATCTATGAAGTAAACTGGCATCCAGGTCAAATCTTTATTGAGTCAAGATGGGCGAGAAATGCCGTCATGTATGCTTTGTATGTCGCCAAAAAAAATAGAAGGAAAAAAGGTGATTATAGGTGAAACGATTATTTCTTAGTGAAATAATTAGGGTTCTAAATTTAAAATTTAAAGGAAAAGATACTGCCATAAATTATGTAGGTGACAGTATCTTAAAGATGAATGATAATACATTAGTCTTTCATTTAGATAAAGCAGTAGAGTTTGACTTTGAAAAGTTTAATCGCTTAAAAAATTGTTATGTTGTAACTGATCAACCTTTACTAACATCAATGAAAGTTAGTGAGAATCGAATCTATTATGTAGATAATGTTCATAAAGCTTATGATAAATTCATTGAATATTATCGAAGTTTATTTATTATACCAGTTATAGCAGTTACTGGGACGGTAGGAAAAACCACAACAAAAGAAATGATTGCTCAAATATTAAAACACAAACATAAAGTTGTTCATACATATAATAGCCGTAATGCTTTAAGATTTAATCATGATTATTTAATGCAAATAGATGATGAAACTGAATATGGAGTGTTTGAAACAGGGATAACTCACCCAGGACATATCATTACTGAGTGTCACTTTTTTAGGCCTAGTATTGGAATTATTACTAAAATAGGTATTGATCATTTAAACGGCTGTGGTAATTTAAATAATTATATCCGTGCGAAAGCAGAAATGTTAACAGGACTTAACTATATGGGGGTTTTAATCATCAATAATGATGATGATCATATTAGAAAAATTGATTTCTATAGATTCTATGGAAAAATAATAACATTTGGTATTAAAAGAAATGCCGATTTTAGAGCTAAAAATATAATTTATAGTCAAAAAGGTATGAAGTTAACCCTTATTCATAATAATAAGCAATATCGTGTCTTTGTACCAGGTTATGGAGAACACAATGTTATGAACGCTTTAGCTGCTCTAGCGTGTTTAACCATGTTAGGTAAAGATTTGGAAGAATCAATAGAATACTTAAAATCATTTAAACATATTCGTTCCCATGTTGAGTTCCATAAAGGAATTAATGGTTCAACAATCATTGATGATACTTGGAGTTCTAATCCAACTTCACTAGAATCAGCATTAAAAGTTTTAAATGCTAGAGGTAAAAATAAAAAGAAAATCGCTGTTATTGGTAAGATAAATTACCTTGGTAGGTATGAAGGTGAATCTCATAAAAAGATTGATAAGATGTTTGTTAAATATGGTGTTGATTATTTAATAACAGTAGATAAAGCAACAAGAGTGATTTGTGATTCTGCTATCCAAGAAGGGATGAATAAGAAAAATGTAATTTATTTAAAAGATAAAAAGGATGTTCGAAAAGTACTAATGGACTTACTTGATAATGATAGTATTGTTCTATTTAAAATTTCAATGTTAGATCAATCTCTAGCTAATCATACCTTCTATAATCCTCCTAAATTAACTGTATATAAGGAATTAGCAAATCAAACAACAAAGGTTTTTGCTCAAATTGAAACTGTCTCAGGGTTAAATAATATTGAATAAAATATTATCTGTTGAAGGTGTATATGATGCTTTTGTTGGTCCCAATGATTTAAGTGATGAACTAAATTGTCTTGATGATAAGGATAGTAAGTTAATTAAAGATGCAATAGAAAAAGTAGTTTTTGTAGCTAATAAACTAAGCAAAGAAGCTGGTATAATAATGACAAACCGCAATTATTTAAATCAAGCTAGTTTAGTAGGAATGTCTTATTATAGCGTGGGTAGTGAATTATCTATTATAATTAATGGATTTAAAGCTGTTGTTAAAACGATTGATGAACTTTAATAAGCAGCTAATATTATTTAATTATATTTAATCGTATAGCATGAGTTTTCATGCTTTTATTTTGGCTTGTTTTTTAAAATGTAGCTTAGTTGATGTTTAAGTTTATCAATTTCATCTTTTAATGAAACTTTAGGCTGATTATTTTCTTGTTTTAACTCACTAAAGGAGGCAACTGTTTCAATCGCTTGCCCGATTAATTGAAAAAAGTTACCTAGTGCATTTTGCTGATTCGTGTTTAAAGGTAAAGCCATAATCATTGACAAGATAAAAGCGAGTGATGTTAATTCGATTGAGCCAAACTTAATTAAATCATCACTTAGTTTTTGATAGTCAACATTAATAAAATCACTAAATGGATTTTGGTTCACTTAAATTCCTCCATCACTATTAATATTATTTTTATTTTAAGGAAATTATTATCTATTTGAATATAGATGATACTTAAGGTAAAATCTAAATTAAGGAGGTTAAGAACATGAAATATAAAAAGATAATAGTGTTTTTATTAATAGTAGCCTCATTTATACTTCAAAGTTGTGAAAAAGTATTTGAGACAAGTGGTGTTTCATCAAGCAGTGAAATTTCAACTGGTTTTGAATATAATAATGAAGAATTTGATGATTACTTAGACGAATTATTTATTGCCTTTTTACAAGGTAGCCCATTAGATATTAATTTTTTGCTTAGATATCCAGAGAAATATGGTTTAGAAAATGAAGAAGTTAGTCCGACTTCCTTATCTAAAGATGGTCATGATGAGTATATGAACTTTTTAACAGAAGTTATGGCAGAAATCAGTGAATTTGATGATGAAGAATTATCAAGTCAACAAAGATTAGATAAAAGAATCATTTTAGATGCTTTTTCTAGAGAATTATTAAGTAAAGGTTTTTATTATTATGAGAGGCCTCTTAGTTCAACTTTAGGATATCAAGCTCAATTACCTTTTATCCTAGCTGAATATCGTTTTGATGATAATATGGATGTTTATAATTATCTTAAAGTTATTGAATCTTTACCTTCATCATTTGAATCGTTAATTAATTATGAAAAGGAAAAGATTGTTTATGGATTAGGATTAAGTGATGAGTTAATTGATAAAATTATCCTTCAATGTGAAAATTTATTAGATCAAGAACTTAACTTTTTAATACCAGTATTTAATGAAAAAATTGGATACGTATTAGATTTACGTAAATCTAAGGAAACTTATATTAATGAACATATAGAACTAATAAATAATAAATTCGTACCCGCTTATGAGTACTTAATTGATGAATTAAATAAACTAAAAGGTAATTCAACAATTTATGGTGGTCTTTCTCATTATGAGAATGGTCAAGCTTATTATATTAGTTTATTAAAACAAGATTTAGGAATTAATTTTAACTCGATTGATGAAATAAAAGATGAAATTGAACAAAGAATTGATAAGACAATAAAGGATTTAGAACTTCTAATAATGTTTAAACCTGAATTATATTATGAATTTCAAAGTTATGATTTTTCAAAAGGGATGGATGAGGATGAATTGCTTGATTATTTAGTTGATAAGATAAAAAATGATTTCCCATCTCTAGTGACTGCGAATCTAGAATATGAGTTTAAGAATGTTCATCCTTCACTTCAAGAAACGAGTTCACCTGCGATGTACTTAATTTCACCGATTGATTCAAATGCAAAAGAGGTAATTTATATTAATCCAAGTGAAGTTATGATCGGTGAAACTTATCTATATAATATAATTGCTCATGAAGCAGTACCAGGGCATTTATATCAACATGTTTATTTTAAAAATAGTAAAGCTCATCCTATTAGACACTTATTAAGTTATAGTGGTTATAGTGAAGGATGGGCAAAATATGTTGAAAACTTTGTGATAAAATATACATCTTCTTCTGCCGGTTTAACTAAAGTTTATCAATATAATAATTTGATTTATCATTTAGTAATTACTAGGTGTGATATTGGTGTTAATTATGATTCATGGGATAAAACACAGTTAACAACTTATCTTAAAAAATATTTCAGCATTAACGAAGATGGAATTGATGATTTGTATTTTCAACTAGTTGAGAATCCAGGTAATTATGCTAAATATTATTATACTTATTATCAATTTATTAAATTGAAAGATTACATGGAGAAAGAGATTGGAACTAGTTTCTTTAAAGATTATGATTTCCATAAAATTGTTTTAGATACAGGACCTTGTCCGTTTGATATTTTAAAAGAAGAGATTGATAAAAATATAAGCAAGTTTAAATAAAACAAAGGGTTGTGCTTATGACAACCCTTTTAAAATACCTATTTTTTAGCGATAATTAATCTTAATTTTACTTTATCTGCTTTGTAGTTTCTATTTTCGTCGACTAATCCATTGACTTCTTGTTCAACATCGCTTAATTGAGTGATGCAATAACCTGAGAACGCAGGATTAGATTCAATTACATTAATTTGAGATTCTAATCTATTTAAGAAATCTTGTTCATCTTTAACACTATTACCATAACCCCAGCCTTTGTTTGTATCTTTTTCAAAAGCAATACCTGCGAATTCGGAAAAGACTACTGGTTGACCTTCATATTCATAACTGTCTGCTAATAAACGCTTAGTACCGCGATGAGCGTGACGTTGGTTTTTTGCAAAGATTTCAGTGAAATTAACATATTCTTCTTTTAGTTTACTTGCATCTTGTTCATAATTATGAACTGTTAAGATATCTGATTTAGTATGTTCCCAACCATCATTTGAAATAACAAATCGTGTAGGATCTAATGATTTAGTTAAATGATATAAGCCAACAGTAAGTTCTTGTTGCCTTTTATTTTTGCCAATACCCATTAATCCCCATGATTCATTAAAGATAACGTGAGTCATTAAACTAGGATGATTGTAATGTTGTTTTACAATTTTAATCCATTCATTAGTAGCATTTTCAATCGTTTGGTCTCTAAATTCATATGGTGAAGGTAGTTCCTGCCATAAGAGATAACCTAAAATATCGCAGTAATAGTAGAATAAATCAGATTCAATTTTTTCATGTTTGCGACATCCGTTTAAGCCAATATCTTGCATTAATTTAATATCTTTAATGATTTTTTCTTCATCACTAGTCATGCCACTATCTTTCCAGTAACCTTGATCCAAGATCAGTTTTAGATAAAATGGTGCATGGTTAATATAAATACTATTACCAATAGCTTCATAACTTACTGCACCAAAGTAAGATAATACTTCATCAATTACTTCATTATCTTTTAGAATTCTAAATTCAACATCATATAAATTAGGAGAATATGGCGACCAATAAGCTACTTTCATAGTTGCACTGTCAGTTGAAAAATCCATTGATAATGTCATTTGAGGCCTATTGACTTTATTAATTGATTTAGAGATTAATTTATCATTATAAGTGATAATAGTTTCAACATAAATATTATCTAAGTTTCCATCAATATCATAATCAAATGTCACTAAATTTGTATCAATATCAGGTGTAATTTTTACAGATTTTAAATAAGTTAATCCAACATATTCAATCCAGACTGATTTATAAATACCTGTTGTATCAACATAAAAACATTCATAACTTTCATCCATCCATCTTTGTTTTCCTCTAGGACGTAAGCATGAATAGTCATCATATACCCGGACTGTTATATCGTTTTTACCATCTTTTAAAAATTTAGTAATATCAAAACTAAAACGATGATAAGCTCCAACATTTGAACCAATATGTTCACCATTAATATAAACATCACTTTGGTAGTCAACACCTTCAAAGTTTAAAATACATCTTTTATTACTGGTTTTATGTTCAAATTCTTTATGATACCAAACAATATTATGTGGTTCTTGTATGTTTATTTCTGATTTAATAGTTTGATAAGCATAAGGTACTAATATTTTATGTGCTTTTGGGAAGTTTTGATACCATTTATTAATAATCCCCTCATCATTATCATCGAAAGCAAAATCCCAATAACCATCTAATAATACAAAGCTTTTGCGCGTGAATTGGGGATTTGGGTGTCCTTTTAAATACGATTTAGTATGTCTCATTTAATATCCTCCTTATTTCGATACTCTTTTGGTGTCATACCAAAATGTTTTTTAAACCAACGATAAAAATATTCAGGAGTTGAGAAGCCGATTTTTTTAATAATAGATGAAGTTGGTTCATTTTGTTTCATTAATACCTTAATATGAGAGATACGCGCTCTAGTTAAATCTTCAATCGGAGTAACATTAAAGAAACTTCGATAAAGAGAATTAAAATAAGATAATGAGAAGTTACTTTGTTCAGCAAGTTTTGAGATAGTTAAGTTACTAGGATCGGTATACATAGCTAATCTCATTTCTTCAAACTTCATTTTTAATTCTTCGCCATATTTACGATTAACCCCGATGTCGTGGTTATGAATCTTGCGTGAAATCTCAATGAATAAATTAGTCATTAATGAAGACTGCATATAGGTACTTCCTGCCTTAGAACTATTAGATTCTTGATGTATTTTATAAATAACCTCGGTTATAAACGATGAAATCCGAGGATTAAAAGGCATATTTAAAGGGAAGGCTATTTCCTCAAAAAATTCCCCATCAAAAAGTTCAAAATCTAAATAATCGTGATTGAGTCTATTTTTACTAACATAGAAGTGTTGAGGAACTCTAGGTTCATATAAGATACAACTTCCAGGTTCAATAAATTCAATACCGTTTTTTGTTCTCAAATATACTGGAGAAACAAAATGAAAAAAGATATAACGATATGAACCATCTGGTCTATCAATCATAAAGGGAGCGTTTTCAATAACTTTGTAACCTAAATAATGCAGTTTAAAATCCACTTTTCTTCCTCCTCAATAGAAATTATATCGATATTTTAAGGGGGAGCAATTACACAACCTTAAATTAAAATAAAAAAAAGATAGTAATTACAGAAATTATTATAACATCGAAATAAATAAATGCAAAAGAAATAATCTAGGTAAAATAAGGGATTTTCAATATTAATTAAGTAAAAGAATGACTTTTTCGCCTTTTTTTACATTTAAAAATGAAAGTAAAATAAGTCAGTTAACTGGTAG
>DUOZ01000067.1 GCA_012838555.1 bacterium
AATAATGGCAATAATTTAATTGTAATACATTATAAGTTTAGTTATATGATATAACTATCTAGAATTTGCAACTATGTTTTGTTATAATTATTTTATTAAGGAGCGATATTAATGGCTAGTGAAAAACCTAAAACAAACAAGAAGTATATTATTAATCTGCTAGTCCTTGTTATAATTACAATAGGTACTCTTATTTTACTTTTAAAAGATGATTTTAATGAAGTTGTTGATACTGTTTTAAGAGCAGATTTATGGTATATATTCTTAATCATAATGGCGATGGTAATTTATTATTTGATAGAAGGATTAGCTTTAACAATATTTGCGAAATTGTATAGGCGTAGTTTCAAATTTTATAAAGGTGTTTTAAATGGGATGATAGGAACTTTCTTTAGTGGAATTACCCCTAGTGCGTCAGGAGGCCAATTCGCTCAAGCATATGCATTTAAAAAACAGGGAATTAAAATATCTAACTCAGCAAGTATATTGTTCATGCACTTTATCGTTTATGAGTTAGTGTTAGTTTTATATGTATTGGTTACTCTTATTTTCCGCTTTAATGACTTTACAACGATAATGCCGTATACTGAAATTGCAGGTTATCGTTTAAGTTTCTTAGCTTTAACATTAATTGGTTTTGGTATAAACGCGGCAGTTATCGGTGGTTTATTTTTCATGGCTTATTCAAAACTATTCCATCGTTTAGTTCTAGTACATGGCATCAATTTATTAGCAAAACTAAAAATTATAAAGAATAAAGAAAAAGTTCAAAGACAAGCAGAACTACAAGTATCAATGTTTAGAAGAGAGTTTACAAAATTATTAACCAATTTTAAAGTATTAGTAATAGTTGCGTTCTTACAATTTATTAAGTTAACAGTCTTTTATTCAGTTCCATATTTAGCTGCTAAAGCAGTAGGAGCAAATGTTGATTTTGGTGAGTCACTAATTATGGCTTCTTATTTATATATGATTACTTCATTCTTCCCTATACCAGGTGCTAGTGGAGGAAGTGAAGCCTTCTTTGTCATCATGTTTAAGAGAATGATTTCGATTCCAGGATTTAGTTTAGATTCTATTATTACTTCAATTATGTTAATTTGGCGTTTTGCTACTTTCTATATTGGATTAATTGTTGGAGCATTCGTTGTTATTTTCTATAGAGAAAGTGGAACTAAAGAATTTGTTACAATGGCAAATCCAAAAATTGTCCTTACTGGTGAAATCTCAAAAATAACAATTTCAGATGAGGATTATACTAATATCAACAAAAAAGAAGAAAATGAAGAAGAAATTATACAAGAAGATGGTGAAAATGAAGAATGAACATAGGATTATTTTCTGATACATATTTACCTGAAATTAATGGAGTAGCAACTTCAGTATCTATTTTAGCGAATGAACTGAAAGCACTAGGTCATCGTGTTTATGTTGTAACAACTAATCCATACTCAAATACCATTGATTTTAACGATGATATTTTAAGAATCCCAGGTATTGAATTAAAGCAATTATATGGTTATCGCTTAACTAGTATATATTCATTTTCAGCAGCCAAAATTATTAGAAAATGGAATTTAGATGTTATTCATGCTCATACTGAATACGGAATTGGCATTTTTGCAAAATTATTAGCTGCAAGATTAAAATTACCATTAGTTTATACTTATCACACAATGATTGAAGATTACACTTATTATATAACAAAAGGTGCTTTTGATTATACTGCTAAAAAGATGGCAGGTGAAATTTCAAGGTTTTATGGTGATACTTGTACAGAGTTAATTTCACCTTCAAATAAAACTAAATTAGCACTTAGAAGATATGGCGTAGAAAAATATATCAATGTTGTCCCTACAGGAATTAATATAACAAGATTTAAACCATCTAATTTTACTCAAGAAGAATTACTAAATTTAAGGACTGAGTTAGGATTAAACAAAGATGATTTCATTTTCTTATCTTTAGGAAGAGTCGCTAAAGAAAAGTATATTGATGTAGTCATTAGAGGTTTTGATAATTTAGTTAATGAAGATCCAACTAAACCATATAAGTTAGTGATAGTTGGTATTGGACCAGCTTTAGATGAATTAAAAGAACTAGCAACTACTTTAAAGAGTAAGGATAAAATTCTCTTTGTTGGTAGAGTTGAGCAAAGTGATGTTCCAATTTATTATAATATGTCAGATGTTTTCTGTTCAGCTTCAATCACAGAAACACAAGGTTTGACCTTTATTGAAGCTATGGCAGCTTCTTTACCTGTTTTAGCACGTTATGATCAAAACTTAGAAGAAACCTTGGTTGATGGTAAAACAGGATATTATTTTACTAGCGAATTAGATTTTAAAGATAAAGCAACTGTACTGGCTAATTTAGATGAAAAAAGATTAAATGATATGAGAACTTTCTGTTTGAATAAAGCCCGAGACTTTTCCAGTGAAATCTTTGGTTTAAGAATATTGGAGGTCTACAAACGTGCGATTAGAAAAAAATGGTGATTTGCAAGTTATAGATCTATTAATTAAAGAAAAAGAAGTCACCTTATCATTTTCAAATGGGAAAGAAATTGATGTAACAATTAATGCTTATTTGAGTGTGGGACCATTTAGTAATGGTCAAGTAATAAGTAAAGAAACTTATGATTCACTTATTTATAATGATAAAAAAGAGAGATTATTAAATAAGTCTTATCAAATTTTATCTAAAAAATTATTATCATGTGCCAAATTAAAGGAACAATTATTAAAAATAAGTGATGATTTAGACTTAATAAGTGAAGTTATTAAAAGATTAATTGAAAAAGGTTATTTAAATGACTTAGATTATTCTTTAAATAAAACTCAAGATTATTTTAATAAACTTAAAGGTTTTGAATATATTAAAGCATCATTAACAAGAGATGGTATTTCTGAAAATATCATTAATATAGTTAGAGATAAGTTTTCTCGTCAATTTGAAGAAAAAAAAGCTATTGAAATAGCCCAAAAACAATTTAAAATACAAAGAGGTAAATCACATCAACAAAAGTTATTATCAGTTTATAATAATCTATTACAAAGGGGTTTTAGTGTTGAATGTAGCGAAAATGCAATTAATTCTATAAAATTAAGTTATAATAAAGAAGAAGAAAGAGAAAATGCTATTAAAGATTTAATGAAACTAAAAAAGAAATATAGTAAACTTCCTAACAAGCGCTTAGTGTATAATAAGATATATCAAGGGATGTTATCTAAAGGATATCGTAGTAATATCATTATGGAAGTACTTAAGGAGGTAGAGTCCGATGATTAAAGATTTTAAAGAAAATACTAGAATTAAAGAACAATTATTAGTTGCTAGTTCCACAACAGGTGTAACTACTGCCGGTTCTAGATATCTAAATATTTTATTGCAAGATGTTTCAAAACAAATTGATGCAAGAAAATGGGATGCAACTGATGAAGATGTTGAGATTTTTAAAGCAGGTAATGTTGTTGAAGTAGAAGCTGATGTTATCAAATTCCGTAATGATTTACAACTAAAAGTGTTAAGAGGTAAAGTCTGTAATGATGATATCGACCCAACAAATTTCGTAACTTCAGCTCCAGTTTCAAAAAATGAATTACAAGCCAAGTTCTTAGCTTATGTGGATAATATTAAACATCCTGAGATTGCAGCAATTATTAAAGAAGTAATAAATGATGTCTTTATTTCTTTCTTTAATTATCCAGCTGCAGTTAAAAATCATCATGATTATATTTCAGGACTTGCTCACCATACTGTTACCATGCTTGATTTAGCATCATCAATTTGTGATATCTATCCTGATTTAGATAGGGAAATATTATATGCTGGTGTTATTTTACATGACATTGGTAAAATTGAAGAATTATCAGGGTCTGTTTTACCTAAATATACTGTAAAAGGTAAATTGCTTGGACATATTTCTATTATGCAAGCAAAGGTATATGAAATTGCAAATAGACTTCAAATTAACTCAGAAATACCAATCTTATTACAGCATATGATTTTATCACATCATGGAAAATATGAATATGGCTCACCAGTTCTACCTTTAACTAAAGAAGCTGAAGTATTATCCATGATTGATAATCTAGATGCAAAATTAAATACCATTAATAAAGCATTAAGTACAATTGAAGAAGGGGAAACTACCCATCGTCTCTTCTCTTTAGATGATAGAATGTTTTATAAACCTACTAAAAACAAGAAGTAATTAAAAGGAACTCTCAACGAGTTCCTTTTAAACTATAAGTTATTTTTAATTAATGTAGCAATGTTTTGCATTTCATCTTTATATTTTTCATTATTGTTTACAAAGCTAATTTTAATTGTATCATTTTCATTGTATCTAGGAATGACATGGACATGAAAGTGGAAGACACTTTGACCAGCGACTTCGTTAATATTGCTTAAGATATTAACTCCTTTAGCTCCTGTTTTTAATAAACTATTAGCTATTTTCTTTGCTACACTCATTACTTTATTTAAATCATTATCATCACATTCTGCAAAATTCTTAGCATGTGATTTTGGAATAACTAATGTATGTCCTTTAGTTGTTTGAGAAATATCAAGAAAAGCTAAAACCTGTTCATCTTCATAGACTTTATATGAAGGAATATTTCCATTAATAATTTTACAAAAAATACAATTAGTCATTTATATCCTCCTTTGCTTATTTGTAAGTAGATTATATCAAATTATATTAATAATAAAAAGTTGTGACTTTTACATCACAACTTTTAATTTAATCTTTATTTTGCTTCAAATGAATATGAGCCTTTTAGATAATCAGCAACTGTTTGATCATGAACTGTTACATTATATTTTTCTAAATAATGTTTAACAGCATCTCTAACATTGGTAGAAGTTTGAGCTAATAATCTAGCAGCTTTGATTTTTGAAGCATCTTCACTAGTGTTATCAATAACATCTAAGACTCTAATGATTTGGTATTGACTATTAGTTGAATAGTTAATAACAATACTTCCATCTTTATCATCTTCGTAGTGCGCTGTAACAAATCTTACTTCATCAATAACTCTGTATTCGTTATTTCTAATTTTAGTATTAGTATTAGAATCGAATTGTGAGTTACTTGATGTGAATGATAATGTTTTCTTAACTACTAATTCAACATCATCAATAGCTTTTTTAGCTAATTCAACACCACGTTCAATTGAGTAGGCATTGTTATTTGTGTACTTATTAAGAATGGTTTTGTCTTTATCTTGATCAGTACCGATTTTAGCAACTTCTTCATCGATTAATGATTTACGATAGTCTTTCCATTCTGTAGCAAATTCTTCAAAATCAAGATTAGGATTCTCTAATAATCTTGTTTCAAAATCTGCCATTAATTCAATTGCTTTATTTTTTGTTTTGTCAGTATAAGTTAATGAGATATATTCTACTTCACGAATTCTTCTATCACGAATTAAAGTAGCTTTTTCATCAAGAATATACTGTTCATTTAACATTTCTCTAAGAACTGATTTTCTTAAATTTCTTTGTTTATAATCAGTATAATCACATTTTAAGTCTTCAACATCATCACTGTGTCCATTTGTACAAGTGACTAGGAATCCTTGTCTATTAAGGTCTGCTGCAAGAAGTTCTTCATCAAATTTACCGTCAAATAAATAAGAAGTATTCTTAGCAATATCAACTAATTTTTCATTAATTCTAGTTTCAATTTCACCACTACGATTGTTTTCAGCAATTTCTAATTCTGCAATGTGTTGCATTACAACTTCAACTGCCATTGCAGGACCGTTATTGGTTTTATAGAATAAGTTGTCAAATAAAGTTTGTAAATCAGTAACTTTAATTTGTGAGTTTTCATCAACGATAACAACTTTTTCTGGACCATGTGTAATTTGATTAATTTTTTCTTCATTGTTGCAACCGACACTCAGTAATGATAGAGCAAGGATGGCCGCAATTTTATTAACATGTTTCATACTTTGTTCCTCCCTTATCTGAGTGTTATTAAGCTCTTTGCTCAATTTCACGTTCTAATTGACGTTTATAGTTGAGCCAGCTTAATTCGATTGTGTTATCTACTGAAAGTTTCTTATAAGATACTTGAGCATCAATATAATTTAAAACAATTGTTTCTAGATTTGCTTTTTTGTTATCATATCCATATTCAAATTCTAATTCGTTATTGAATGTGATATCTTCTTTTTCTAAGAAATATTTAAAGATACGATATTTTAAGATGTTTTGATCAGCTGTTAAACCTTGAGCTGCACCATTAATATAGTTCTTAACTGCAGATGTAATTTCATCATATCTAGTTTTCTTTTCAGAAGTTGTGCTTCCTTGTAAGATGTATGGATCTAATCCTTCAACAGCATTAGTATCTTTAACTTCTGTATAGTAAGCTACTGTATCTTCATCAAATGCTGATTTAGTTACACTAATAAAGTGAATTCCATAAGTAGATCTAACTAAAACAATTGGGTTACCGTTTTCATCAGTTACTAAATCAACACTAGGATTTCCATTTTCATCAAATGTTACTTTTGTAGCCGTTGATTCAGGATCTTTAGCTAAGAAAGCAACAGATGGGAAATTGAAATATTCATTAAAGATCTCATTACGAGGATAAGTAGCAGTGATTTCAGATTTGTTATCTGGATTATCAACTGTTTCTTCTGCTTTTTCTGCTAATTCTTTAACTTTAGAAACTGGAATAACTCTAAATCCATCGTCATAAATATCAAAGTCAGCAGGAACATTTAGAACTTCACTAACTTTCTCATCGCCTTTATGAAGACCCTTAGCTAAATAAGCATATAAACCATATTTAAATTCAGTGACATAGTTTGTATATCTATCAACAATACCTAAGTCTCCGCTTTTAACACGTGAACCATCATCTTGGCTTTCTTCGTATGCTACACGTTTGAATGTATTTAAAGATCCACCATCAGTTAAACGAGTAGCAACACGTGCTAAGGTGATAGCTTCAGATTCACTAATGAATCCTGTATATAATTTGCTATCTGCAACTTTAACTAAAATATGTTTTAGATGCATTGGAGCTGCTTCTTCAACATACTCCTTAATTAACTCGTTACGTTGACCGGCAACACTTGGATATTCAGTTGGGAAATATAATTCTTCAACTTCTGGACGTAGAACTTGAATTGTGTAGTATTCTTTTAGTTCATCCATGTTTTTAAGTCCAAGTTCTGCTAATTTAATTTCGCGCATGGCTGTATAACTTAAACCTGTGCTACTTGCATCAGAGCGAACGCTATCTTCAAAATCTTTAATTTTCTTATCGATTTCTTTTTGTTGTTCATCTCCTACTTCGAAAGATGAAAGAATAACGACTTTATCTACAGCATTGTAGACACCTTCAACTCCATCTTTAGTAAGTACTAGATTATTGAATAAATCATCTACGCTTATAGATTTATCTCCAACTCTTAGTACAATTTCTTTTCCGTTTTCTTTTGATCTAGTTACACCATCATTATTGTTACACCCAGCTGTGACGCCTAAAGTGATTGCAAGTAATAATGATAGTGCTAGAGTTCTTACTTTCATTACAAATTCCTCCTTGCATCTAGACTATAACATGCATAGATTATTCTAACTTAATTGTTGCCCTATTTCAATAGTTTTTTAATTGATTAATAAATATTAGTCTTTTTTTCTGGGCGAAAGCATAAGTTAATTTATGCTCGATTAAAGGAGTAACAATTTTTATAAGGATTGCATAGTATATCGTGAAAACAAAGGAGGTAACTTCATGAATCAACCTTGTGGATGCCAACCTGCTACCCCTTGTGGACTTGGTAATACTTTCACTTTAGTTCTAGTATTATTCATCTTATTAGCAATTATCGGTTGTATTTGTATCTGGTAATTTAGTTTGGATGGAAGGAGGCACATTATGTACGGTCATACATTCCCAGTAATTTTAGTTCTCTTTATTTTATTAGTAATAATCGGCTGTGGTTGCTGCGGCTGGTAATCAACCATAAAGCATAACCTAGACACTTCGGAGGGCATTTAGCTCTCCTTTTTTTTATGCACTTATATATTATGATTTTTATAAAATATTGTTAATAATAATACTAATGTTAAAATATAAATTGTTCGAGTTTACCATTTTGTTTGTATTTTTGTGAAATAGGGAGTAAAATAAATTAGCGTTGGGGTGAATAACATGAAAACACTAGAAATAAAAGATCTATATGTTAGTGTCGGTGACACTGAGATCTTAAAAGGAATTAATTTAACTATTAAAAGTGGCGAACTTCATGCCTTATTAGGTCCTAATGGTCATGGTAAGTCAACTTTACTTCAATCAATTATGGGTAATCCTAAATATACGGTTACTAGTGGACAAATATTATTAGATGGCGAAGATGTTTTAGCTATGGATGTCGATGAAAGAGCTAGAAAAGGATTGTTTTTAGCGATGCAATATCCTCCAGAAATTAGTGGAGTTACTATATCTGATATTTTAAAAGAAGCGATTAATCAAAGAAGAGATACACCTGTATCTTTATATAAATTTATTAAAGAGTTAGAAGATGCAACTAAGGAAGTAGACCTTCCTTTAGATATTGTTCATCGATTTGTTAATGAAGGCTTTTCAGGTGGAGAAAAGAAAAGAAACGAAGTCTTACAAATGTTACTTTTAAAACCTGACTTTGCTTTATTAGATGAAATCGATTCTGGATTAGACGTTGATGCTTTAAAGGCAATTGGTGATGCAATTAATAAGATGCGTTCTA
>DUOZ01000068.1 GCA_012838555.1 bacterium
ATCACTATTGTCATAATATTCATCATCCTTTCATGATGAATATTTTAACAAAAAGAATACCCTTATGTGCATAAAATTGGGGATTCTTATTTGCGCACTTTTGGGTATTCTTATTTAACCATTTATAATAGTCAAATTATGGGAAAAATAATAGAAACAGGTATAATATAAATAGCGAAAATTGATATTTATTTAAAAAAAACTAGTAACATAGGCCATAATAGGATAAAATTATAATGTGGTTACATTTTAAGGGAGGGGTTAAAAATGAAAATATACGATATTTCTATGACTATTCATGATAATATGAGCGTTTGGGATAATAAAGAGGCAAAGAAGCCAAAGTTTATCACAACCGTTAATTATCAAACAAGTGATGTCTATGAAACTACGATATGTATGGATATGCATACTGGTACACATATCGATGCCCCTTTACACATGATTAAAAATGGTGATAAGATCGAAGACTATAACCTCAATCAATTTATTGTCAAATCACGTGTTCTTGATTTTTCTCATGTTAAAGATAAAATTACTGTAGATGATTTAAAAACTAAGGAAATCAATAAAAATGAGTTTATATTATTAAAGACAACTAATTCTAACACTGATTTATTTTTAGATGATTTTGTCTATCTTGATAAAGATGGAGCAGAATATCTAGTTGAAAAAGGTGTTCTAGGTGTTGGAACTGACGGTATGGGTATTGAAAGAGATCAAGAAGGATTCCCTACTCACATCACTCTTTTAAATGAAGATATCATTATTTTAGAAGGTTTAAGGCTAAAACATATTAAAGAAGGTACATACTTATTAATTGCCTTACCATTAAAAATTAAAAATGTTGAAGCGACACCTTGTCGAGCAGTATTAATTGAACGTTAATCAAAAATAAGGCTTAACTCCAAGTTGGAATTAAGCCTTTTTATAACTTAATTTAATCTTTATAGTAATTTTTTATCGCACCGCTAAAGGCACCAAATAAGATGGCAACGATTGGAAAAACAATCCATCCTATTTGCCATTTATCAAAACCGAAACCTAGAATTAAATAGACAACAACCGTTAACGGCCATATAATTGATGCAACAGTTGAGATTATTTTTTCAGCCTTTTTATTTATTTTCTTTCTTTCTTTGCCTTCTGGAGTAACACCTAAATAATCATAACCTTCTTTGATGCTTCCAAAGTAAATAAATAACCAAATAGCGATACTAATCATAGCTAGCATAATTGAGACGGCATATAAAGCATTTAATTCGACTACAACAACATTTACAATCATCGTAGCCACTGATATTAAACAAATAACTACCCCAACAACTAAACTAATTGTAAATTTAGTTTGAAATCTTTGGTACTCTTCTTGTAATTCTTGGTTTAAGGAATAAGGAAGACTAACTCCTTTTTCTAACACTCTATATTTAGACATAAATGATTCACTAAAGATAAATAAAGCAACTGCGATACTAATTAAAACGAATAATGGAATAATACCAATTATATTAACATAATTTTCTTTTACATTAGCAAAAATAATTTTATCATTAACTAACTGAATTGAAAGTAAAAGAGAAATGACCCCCATCAAACATAACATAACACCAAAAGCAATAAACAACCCACTTTTTTTCTTAGTTAATTGATAAGCTTTTATCTCATCTTTGTCTACTACTAATTTATTATTTTCTGTTTTTAATCCTAGTTCATCAATTAACTCATTAATGTTTCCAAATTCAGAAATCACAATACCAATCGCTTCATTTTCTGATTTACCTTGTCTTTTTAACTCTTGGTATTTTTCCTCCATTGAAACCGCTAATTCATTCTTAATCCTTTTAACTCTTGCTGTATTAGGCAAATTAGCAAATAAATTATTTAAATAACTGATTATAGTCTCCATTAAATATCCTCCTTGATAAATTTTGAGATAACTTCTTTAGTTACCTTCCATTCTTCACATTTACTTTTGTAATAATCGACACCTTTATTGGTTATCCGATAATAGGTCCTTCTAGTGCCAAAAGATACCTCTCCATAAAACGACTCAATATATCCATTATTTTCTAATCTAGTAAATGCTGAATATAAAGTCGTTTCTTTAATGATATATTTTTCATTAGTTATTTCTCTAATCTTCTTAGATATATCATAACCATAGGAAGGACCATCTAATAATAAATATAGAATAATAGTATCATTATAACCTCTAATAACATCAGAACTAATCAATACTAGATACCTCCCTACTATATACTACGCCTGTCGTAGTAATTTTAGAATATCACAACTACTACGACAGGTCAAGTAGTTAATAAAAAAATTAAAATAGAAAGAAAGGTCATTACACTTCTACTTCCTCACCAAGAAAAACTATTTCTTTCCCAATTGAAATAAGTAAAAAAGTAATAACTCATATTCAAAAAAATTAAACTATAATTTTCCATACAACAAAAAAGGATTAATCTAACTTAATCCCCTTAAATACAGGTTGTCTTAAACCACCTTTTTTCGTTTTCATCATATATTTAATAACACCAACTAATTTGGGCTTTATCCAAACAATATTTACATCATCTATTTCTTTTAAAAGAAGTTTTGTTTTGTTCTTCTTTGCAAATTCTAAAATAACTTTTTCATCATGTTTTGAAATACCCATATAAATCTTACCATAATATATTAGTTCATTATTATCATCGTATTTAGCAATAACTAAGTCTTTTAATTTTCCCTCTTCATCTTTAACATAACCACAAATTAAGACATCTTCTTCTTGTAATACCTTAATTTTTAACCATGATTTCGATCTTTTACCAATATAGTAAAGACTATTTTTTTCTTTTGCAACAATCCCTTCTAGATTCTCCTTCTTAGCTAAATCAAAAAAAGCATTTCCTTTTTCTTCAATGTATCTAGATAAAACCAAATACTGGCTTTCTTTAATATTCTCTGCTAATAACTTTTTTCTTTCTATTAGAGGTAAAGTTGTCACATATTTATTTTTATAATAAAGGATGTCATAGGCAACAAAAACAGCTGGATTCTTTATTACTTGATATTTAATTTTAAATTCATTTGATAGTAAACTCCTAGCTTGTAAAGTATAAAAATCAGGTTTCCCATTTTTCATTACGACTATTTCTCCATCTAAAATACATTTTTCTTTGACATCTAAATGTAATCTAGTTAACTCTGGAAATGTCGCATTTAGTGTCTTTTGCCTTTTATTTTTTAAAATGGTCTCATTTTTATCTAAATAAGCTATACATCTAGATCCATCAAATTTTAGTTCGAAAATATAATCTTTATCATCAAAAGGGGTAGTCTCATATAAAAGCATTGGACTAATATTCTTTTGTTCAAACAAATTCATGCATCATTCTTCTTTGCTTTAGTTTTCTTAGTAGTTGTCCTTTTTCTTGTTCTTTTTACTTCTTTACTTTCAATATCAATAACATCATCACTTGCTTTTAATTTCTTTTTTGTTGTTTGTTTTAAAGATTCTTGTAATGCATCTAATAATGATGACACTTGATTTGGTTGTTCTTCTCTAGCAGGAAGTAATTCTTGACCTCTTATTTTTGTTTCTATAGCCTGCAGTAATCTTTCTTTATATTCATTTTGATATAAAGCAGGTTTAAATGAACTAGTCATATTATTAATAATAGCCTTAGCTAATTCCAATTCGTTTTTATCAACCTCTGTATCATTATCTTGATAAGGATTGAGTGCAATTTCATCAAAGAAATGCAAGGTATTTAGATACATTTGATTATTCTTAACTCTTAACATAATTAAAACTTCTTTATTACCTAAAATCGTTTTAGCAATACCGACCTTATTTAATTCTTCCATCGCTCTTTTAAGCAATGAAAAAGCCTTATAGCCTCCAGATGGTACTACATAATATGATTTATCATAAAAAATCGGATCAATTTCACTTAATGTGGCGAAATGCTCAATAGTGATATTTTTATCTTTATTAGTTTTGATTTTTTCAAAATCACTTTCTTCAAAAATAACATATTTACCTTCTTCATATTGATATGCTTTAACAATATTTTTAGGTTCTACTTCTTTATTATTACAATCAACACAAGTTTTCTTATATTGAACACGAGACATCGTTTTTTTATCCAGCATATTAAAACTAATATTGTTTTCTCTAACTGCGACTGCTAAATTAACAGGAATATAGACTAAACCAAAATTAATTGATGTTTTATATGAATAACCCATGAAATCACCCATTAATAGTATTATCTATTTTATGGATTACAATTAAATTAGTAATTCATTATTTATGAGACTAATAACATTTGCTATTTCATTTATTGAATCAATTTTATAATGAACTTGTTCATGATTTTTAGCTTGGTTAATACCTACACTAATAAATCCACCATTTAGTGCTGCTTCTACGCCTGAATAAGCATCTTCAATAACAATACATTCATGTGGTTTTAAACCTAATTTTTCACTCGCTGGGTGTTGCCACTTGGTTGACCTGCAATACGAGAAAACACACTACCATCAATAATTCCTCCACCAATTAACGAAATATTTGATGTATGATGAGAAACAAAACGAGCTTGAACCACCGCTCCATAA
>DUOZ01000069.1 GCA_012838555.1 bacterium
CAAATTAGAATCAATACCAAATATGAAAATTGGTTTAACGATTGATGAATTTATTAATCAAGTAAATAAAATTGGTTTATCAATTATCGGTCAAACTCAAGATTTAGTACCTGCTGATAAAAAATTATATGCCTTAAGAGATGTCACAGGAACTGTTGAATCAATCCCTTTAATTGCTTCATCAATTATGTCAAAGAAACTAGCAACAGGTGCTGATGCTATTTTACTTGATGTTAAATGGGGATCAGGTGCTTTCTTTAAGACAGTTGATGGTGCTAAAGAATTAGCCAAAACGATGGTTAAATTAGGTAATAACTTGAATAAGAGTACCAAAGCCATGATTACTGATATGGATAATCCTTTAGGTAAAGCGATTGGTAATATTTTAGAAGTTAAAGAAGCAATTGAAACCTTAAAAGGTAATGGACCAGATGATTTAGTTGAATTATGTGTTAATGCTGCTGCTATTATGTTAACGCAAAGTAATATTGCCTCAACTATTGAAGAAGGTAAAGCAATGGCCTTAAATTCAATTAAAGATGGAAGTGCCTTTAATAAGTTTAGATTAATGGTTGAAGCTCAAGCTGGAGATGTTTCTTATATTGATGATTTAAACAGGTTCCCTGTTGCTAAAAATATAATCCCTGTAACTAGTGAACAAGAAGGTTATATTTCTCATATTGATGCTTTAACTCTTGGCGTTGAAGCAATGCATCTAGGAGCAGGAAGAAAAACAAAAGATGATGTTATTGATTATACTGCTGGAATTACTTTAGAAGTTAAGCCTTTAGATAAAGTAAATAAAGGTGATGTTCTAGCTTATCTTCATACAAATATTGATGATTATCAAGATATTATTAATAAAGTAAGAAAGGCATTTACCTTTAGTAAAAGACAAGTAGAAAAATCTCCGATTATCCATGAGATTATAGAATAATGTTAGTTTTCCTCACATACCATTTAATGATATGAAGGAGTGATTTTTCGATGCTTAGAAAAATTTTTGCTACCTTAGTCATAGTGACTTTAATGTTTACTTTTAATTTTGAAACGACAAAAGTAGTGGCAAATACTAACCCTGATCAGCCTTTAATTAATACAAAAGGAAAATCGAGTCTATTAATGGAATATACAACTGGTAAAATCATTTTTGCTAAAAATGAACATGAAAAAATGTATCCTGCATCAATGACAAAGATGGTAGGCATGCATTTAGTTTTAAATGCTATTAAAGATGGTAAGATTGATTGGGAAGATGATGTTCAAGTTTCTTCTAAGGCTGCATCAATGGGAGGAACTCAAATCTTCTTACAACCAGGAGAGGTAATGAAGGTCAAAGACTTATTTAAATCAGTGGCAATTAACTCTGCTAATGATGCCATGTTTGCGTTAGGTGAATTAGTCGGTGGTAGTGAGGAAAACTTTATTAAAATGATGAATGATTTTGTTAGGGAGATAGGTTTAAAAAATACAAACTTCGCAAATATTGTTGGTTTTGATGATGAAAATCACTACTCAACTGCTTATGATATGGCTATAATTGGAAGAACTTTACTAGGTCATGGTGATACTATTTTAAACTTTACTAAGATATATGATAGTTATGTAAGAGAAGATACTTCATCACCATTTTGGTTAGTTAATACAAATAAATTAGTTAAGTTCTATAATGGGATGGATGGATTAAAAACCGGATTTACTCAAAAATCAAAATATTGTTTAACAGCGACAGCTAAAAGAGATAATTTAAGATTTATCGCAGTATCTATGGGTAATAATACAATTCAAGAAAGATCTCAAGATATAACTACAATGTTAAATTATGGGTTTGCTAATTACTCTGCGATTAAAGTTTATCAACAAGGTGAAGTCATCGATACTTTACATATTGAAGATGCTAAGAGACCTAAAGTACCAATTATTGTAACTGATAATATTTACATGGTAGTAAGAAAAGGTGAAAAATTAGACTCACTTAAAGCTAGAATTGAATATGTTAAAAATTCATCACCAATTGCAGAAAGAGAAGTTGTAGGTAAATTAATCATAAAGAATAGTGATAATTGGGAAGCAAGGTTTGATGTTGTAACTGCAGTAAAAGTAGAACAACTAACCTTCTGGGATCTATTTATTAAAACATTACAAGAATGCTTATTCTAAAAAGAATCGCTTAAGTCGATTCTTTTTTTTAAAAATTAATTATGATAAGCATAATTAATTGACTAACATAATTAATAGTATAGAATATACACATGGTGATAAAATGAAAAAGTTAACTAGTTTAGATGGAATGATAAAAACAGCATTATTGATTGCTTTATGTTTTATATCTGTTTATGTTAATATCCCGATTCCTTCACCTAGTGGTGGAGGATTAATGCATTTAGGTGGCGTTATTCTCTTTTTAGCTGCTATCTATCTAGGACCATTTCAAGCTGGCTTAGTCGGTGGTGTTGGAATGGGGTTGTTTGATTTACTTTCACCTTATGCTATTTGGTTTCCATGTACATTATTAACTAGGTTTATTATGGGATATGTTAGCGGAAAGATGATTGAAAAGGACAAAAACCTAATTTTATCAATGTCAGTAGGCAGTATAATTATGATAATTGGCTATTACATCTATGGGGTTATTTTAGAAGAAAATCTAATTTCACCTTTATACTCTGTTATTGGTGACTCAATAAGTTCTATCTTTACCATTGTAATTGTAATAGCGATTTTACCTTTTACAAATAAGGTGTTTAGAAAGTGAGATAATTCGACAAAAAGAATGATAACCTAATATATTAATATATTAATATATTATAG
>DUOZ01000070.1 GCA_012838555.1 bacterium
ACTTAATTATACAGGGTTCCTTTTTATTTTGTTACCTACAAAAACTTTATGCTATCTTACCAGTTTCACTTTATTGACACTTAAAGATGCAATCTATATAATTTAATTATAAATGATTGGGGGTGTAGATATGAAAAGAATACTCAAAAACCGATTAATCCTTGAATTTGTTTTAATTTTTGGTTTATATCTTTTCTATTATGCCTTTATTAAAATTAAGTTCAATCAACAGTTTAACTTATTCTATTTTGTTAATGATATCTTAATATTACTTTTTATTACTCAATTATTCCGTTTAATAAAAAATAAAAAGATTAGATTTATTAGTATAAGTCTTTGGAATACATTAATTTATACGTTATTCTTAACTAACTGCTTCCTAATTGTCTTTAAAAATGACATTTTCTCCTTAAGCATGCTTTCACAAGCAGCCGCAGGTTTTGGTATGTTAGGAAGTTATAATGTTTTCAAGGCATTTAATATCATAGAATGGATTTTAAATGTATCAGTTTATCTAAGTTCATTTTATTTCTTATATTTAATCCAGTTTAAATATAAAGAAGTTGAAAGAAAACCAAAAAGAAATACTTTAGCCTTACTTGCTAACTTCTTATTCGTCTGTCTTTGTTTTGTAATCGCTCCTACAAGTGATAAGGAATTAATTGTTAATCCTTACTATAACAAGGTTAAAGCTTTTGAAAGATTTGGTCTTTTAACTTATCAAGTAACTGATACAAATGACTTTTTAACTAAAAACATTCCACTTTCAGATAAAAAAATCAAATTAATTGATCAACACTTTGAATCTAAAGTTCTACCAGAAAAAGATGAGTTCTACGCTTCAATGCAAGATAAAAACGTCATTATGATTATGCTTGAAGGTATCGATACTTATATGATTAATGAAAAAATTACTCCGACATTATATAAATTAATTAGTGAAGGACATTCATTCCCTAATATGTACTCAGCTTATTCTAATATCGGAACCTATGATGCTGAATTTAAAGCCTTAACTTCATCAATGTATTATCGCGGGGATAATTATTATAACTATTATGCCGAAAATGATTATCCTACTTCTTTAGCCAATGTCTTAAGTGAAAAAGGTTATACCACTAATTCATTCCATAACTATGTTGGGGAGTTCTATAACCGTATTACTATGCATGAAGCATTAGGTTTTGAAAATTTCTATAGTGTTGAAGAAATGGGATATGGCTTTGAAGATGATATTCCATTATGGCCTGATGATGAAACAATGTTTAGAAACATGAAAGATAAAATAGCTCCAATTCAAGATGAGCCATTCTTTAGTTTCATCATTACAGTATCAACTCATGGAGGATATGATTATCATCGAAGTTATCATCAAAAACACTATGATAAATTAGCAAACATGAGTGAATTCGATGATTATGAACCAGCATTTATAAATTATGCTGCAGCATGTATGGATACAGATGAAGGTATTAGGTTCTTACTTGAAGACTTAACTAACAAAAACTTATTAGATGATACTATGATAATCATCTTTGGTGATCATAAGAATTATTCAGATATGGAAATGACATTAAAGTACAAAGAAATAGATGTTACTAATCCTTATTTAATTGAAAAAGTACCATTTGTCATTTATAACCCTGAACTATCAAGTCAAGTAATCACTAAATCAGTATCTCAATATGATATAACACCAACAATTCTAAATTTACTTGGAATAGAATACTATCAAAATTACTACTATGGTGAAAGTGTTTATTTAGATAACCCTATTAAACCAATCATCTTAGGTTACAACAACTGGTTTGATGATAAGATGATTGTTTATAACGATGAAATCATTTACTTAGATCCAACAATAAAAAACCCAGATGAATACTACTCAATTAAAAAAGAATTTGTTTACTATAACATTGAAGTGTATCAAAGTATTATCATCTGTGATTATTTTAATCAAAATAAGTTATATAGTGAAAAAATCTTAGCACTAAAATAAGGTTTGATTCTAATGATGAGTCAAACCTTTTTATATCTAACATTAATAAAAGACCTCCTCTTACCACTAAATGTGACAAATGGAGGTTATTTTATTACTTGTTAATTATTTTTATTCAGAATTATTTCCTTAGATTTCATTAACCTAATGATATTACTACGTTCATTATCATCAAGTTTCATCGTGATATAACGAATACTTTCTTGCATCTCAGGAATCATAACGTGTTCAATCGCATTAACTCTTCTTCTCGTTTTTTCAATTTCTTTAGCTAACATATCACTAGATTTTTCAACTTCTGCTAGTAAAATTAACTTATTTAACAGTTTAGATAATCTAATAACGGAACTATCAAGTTCACTCGGAGTAAAAGCAAAACCATATGTTAAATCAATATTACCTTCATCTTGATATTTAAGAGTAGGAACATTGATATTCATAATTGATTTGCTACTTACTTTGATTTTCGCACTGTTAGATGGAATCATTAAAGCTTCCATAATACCTTGATAATTCATTTTTAATCTAGCTTTATAAAACTCAGAATTGATTTCTTGAAGTTCTCTTTCAATTTCTATTCTTAATTCACGATTTTGTTTAATGAGTAACATGAACTGACGGACCATTTCATCTTGTTTATCTTTTAATAATTTATGGCCTCTTGTAGCAACAGAAAGTTGTCTTTTAAGCTTCGTCAGTTCCATCCTTGTAGGATTTACTTTAGCTCTCATCTATTCACCAACTTTCGGTAGGTATTTTTCAATATTAGCCAAACTAATTCTCTTAAGTTCAGTTGTTGGTAATATTGTTAATAGTTTCCAACCGATGTCTAGTGTTTCTTCAATACTTCTATCAGTATAATTACCTTGGTTGACATAAACTTCTTCAAATTTAGTGGCAAACTCAGCATATAACTTATCAACATCAGATAATGCTGCTTCACCTAAAATAACTGATAGTTCTTTTGCTTCTTTTCCTCGAGCATAAGCAGCGAACAATTGGTTCATTGTTTCAGAGTGGTCTTCTCTTGTTTTTCCTTCTCCGATACCCTTATCTTTTAGACGTGAAAGAGAAGGTAAGACGTCAATCGGAGGGAAGATTCCCTTCATATTTAATTCTCGAGAAAGAATAATTTGTCCCTCAGTAATATAACCAGTTAAGTCTGGAATTGGGTGGGTTTTATCATCTTCAGGCATGGTTAAGATAGGAATTTGAGTAATTGATCCCTTTTTACCTTTAATTCTTCCTGCGCGTTCATATAAAGAAGCTAAGTCAGTGTACATGTAGCCAGGATAACCTCTTCTTCCAGGAACTTCTTTACGCGCTGCACTAACTTCACGTAATGCTTCAGCATAGTTAGTAATATCAGTTAAAATAACTAACACGTGCATACCTAATTCAAAGGCTAGATACTCAGCACAAGTAATTGCCATTCTTGGAGTAGCAATACGTTCAATTGCTGGGTCATCTGCTAAGTTAATAAAGATAACTGATCTTTCAATTGCACCAGACTTTTTAAATTCTTCAATAAAGAAATGTGATTCTTCAAAAGTAATACCAATCGCTGCAAAAACGACTGCAAATGGTTCATTACTACCTCTAACTTTAGCTTGACGTGCTATTTGAGCTGCTAATTTAGCATGAGGTAAACCCGAACCTGAGAATATAGGAAGTTTTTGACCTCTAACAAGAGTATTTAATCCATCAATCGCACTTATTCCTGTTTGAATAAATTCTGATGGATAGTTACGAGCAACTGGGTTAATCGGAGCACCATTAATATCTAAAACTTGTTCAGGAATGATTTCACCACCACCATCAATTGGTCTACCCATGCCATCAAAAACTCGACCTAAAATATCTTTTGAAACTTTTAATTGGATACCATGTCCTAAGAAAGTAGCTTTAGAATCACTAATCTTTAATCCTTGTGAAGAACTAAATAATTGAACTAATGCCTTTCCTTCATTAACTTCAAGAACTTTTCCAAGTCTTTCTTCGCCATTACTTTGTTTTATTTTAACTAATTCATCATATTTAACGTTTTCAACGTTATCAACTAGCATCAGTGGTCCAACAACTTCTCTGATTGTTTTATATTCTCTAGGCATAGTTGTCTTCACCTCCACTTAAGCTAATAAACTCTTCTTCTAATTGCTTAAATATTTCTTTACTACGTTCTTCAAATTCATCTTCTTTAATATATTTCATACGACCAATTTGTTCTAATATTTTCATATTAATTAATTGATTAAATGAAACATTGTTTTTAAGTGCTTCTTGAGATTTATGATACCAAGTCAAGATCGCACGTAACATATAATATTGTTTATTTAATGATGTATAAGTATCTACTTCATCAAAAGCAATTTGGTGCAAAAAGTCTTCTCTAATGCTTTGAGCACATTCTAAGATTAGACGGTCATGATATTCAAGTGAGTCAACACCAACTAAACGGACAATTTCTTCTAGTTTAGCTTCTTCTTGTAAGATTTCTTTAGCCTCTTGAACTTGTTTTGACCAATCCTTATGAACATCACTGTCATAATATTCAGTTAAATCTTCTTCATATAAGGAATAACTTCTTAACCAATCAATTGCTGGGAAGTGACGACGATACGCTAGTTGTGAACTTAATCCCCAGTAAACTTTAACAATTCTTAATGTCGCTTGTGAGACTGGCTCTGAAGTGTCTCCTCCTGGAGGAGAAACAGCACCAATAGCAGTAATTGCACCTGCTACTGGTTTACTACCAAGTGTTTCAACATAGCCAGCACGTTCATAGAATTCAGCTAGTCTAGAACCTAAATAAGCTGGATAACCTTCTTCACCAGGCATTTCTTCAAGACGTCCTGACATTTCTCTTAAGGCTTCTGCCCATCTAGAAGTTGAATCCGCCATAACTGCGACTTTATAACCCATATCACGATAATATTCAGCAATTGTAATTCCTGTATAAATTGATGCTTCACGCGCAGCAACTGGCATGTTTGAGGTATTAGCAATTAAAACTGTTCTCTTCATTAATGCTTCGCCAGTTCTTGGGTCATGTAAGCGTGGGAATTCATTTAAAACGTCAGTCATCTCATTACCACGTTCGCCACAACCGATATAAACAATAATATCAGCGTCAGCCCATTTTGCTAATTGGTGTTGAACAACTGTTTTCCCTGAACCAAATGGACCAGGAATCGCAGCAATACCACCTTTTGCAATCGGAAATAATGTATCTATAACTCTTTGACCTGTTACCATTGGTTGGCTTGGAGCTAGTTTTTTACGATATGGTCTACCTCTTCTTACCGGCCATTTTTGTATCATCGTTAATTCAATTTCTTGGTTGTCATCAGTTAAGATTTTTGCGATTACATCTTCAATTTTAGCTTCTCCATCATAAATATAGGTAACTTTTCCTTTAATATGTGGAGGAACCATAACTTTATGTAAAACAGCATTAGTTTCTTCTACTGTACCAAGAACATCTCCGCCGATAACTTCATCATTAACTTTAGCAACACTCTTAAATTCCCAAATACGATTACGATCTAATCTAGGAACATCTACACCTAGAGGAATGAGGTCTCCACTTTGGTCATAAATAACATTTAATGGTCGTTGAATACCATCAAAAATACCTTCAATTAAACCAGGACCAAGTTCAACTGATAATGGTTCATCAGTTGGATAAACTGGTTCACCTGGACCAATTCCTGCCGTTTCTTCATATACTTGAATTGAAGCCCTATCTCCTCTTAACTCAATTACTTCTCCAATAAGTCTTTTTTCTGAAACACGAACAACGTCATACATCTTAACGTGTTGCATGTTTTTTGCCACAATTAAGGGTCCTGAGACTTTGGATATAATTCCCACATTATTGTCTTTAGGATTCATGACTTTCATCCTTTCTAAAAGATATCAATACCAATAGCTTTCTCAACATTATCTTTAATCTTTTTAAGACCTACACCTTTAGAATCAATTCCCTCAGGAATAGGGATAATAATTGGGAAAGGAGACTTAGAATATTTATCTAAAGTCTCAGGTATTGCTTCATATATTTCTTCACCAACATAGATAATTCGGCAGGATTTATTTGTTAAATCAAAAATGATTTTGTCTGCTTCATCTTTATCATTACAAATAAATGTAGGGATACCAATTGCATTAAATAAAACAATTGTATCTTCTTTTCCAATCGCAGCCATATCAATTCTTTCTTTCATTTTCCCACCTGCCTAAAAATCCGCTAGCTGATTAAGTTCTATTTCACTATCAGCATATATTCTTCTAATATTTCTTGCTTCAGTTTTTTTCTTTAAATAATAAGAGATAAAAGGACCAATACCGAAGGCATCATATTCAAATTCTCTTGCTACATTTAGTAAAAGACGATTTAAGCCTTCTTCTAACTCATTTAAATTATCATTTTTTAAGAAATTACTTAATAAATTTGTAATTTTTTCATTATAGTATTTGTTAAACACTTTTATTGAATTTTCATTAAAATTACTAAATACGCTTAAAAAATCATCTAATTCGATTAATCCATTTTCAATAAACATTTCTTTAAAACGGTCTTCATTCCAATTCAGACGAATTAGTCTTATTAATGTTAAAACATTAGTTATATCAACGGATGTTTTTAAATAATTAACTAGTGCTTTATCCGTTAATAGATTAATATGTTTAAATGAATGTTCAAAAACTAATGAATCAATAGTAACACTTATTAAACGAGGATCTTCTAGTTTAGAAACATGTTTTTCCACGTTCTTAATTAATTTAATTTGATGTGCTGATAAATCTTCATAGTTTTTATTTACTACAGCATCATATAAAACGTCTCTATTTATACTGCCAAAGTTATTTAATAGGTTATTAATTGGAACATTAAATAATATTGATTTCCAAATAACTTTTAAATTAAGAGCATCATATTGAAGTAAGAATAAATCAGTAAAACTTGTTTTAGGCGCAATTTCATCAAACAAGTTTCTTGTTTTTTTCATTTCTTCATTGATTAGGTCTTCTAAAGAATCACTTTGACTCCCTTGTCCATAACCCATATCTTTAAGTGCTCTTACAATATCTTTTTGAGATAACTTGATTAATTTTGATAACTTGGATTTATCAAGCAAATGATTCTCAATTGCTTTGATAATTCCATTCGCATAAGGATAACTCATTCTTATTCACCTTCGCTAAAAAGCATTTTAGCTAGTTCAGGTTCATAGTTATCTCTTATTCCCTGCAAAAGTGATTCAAAAGACAAGTCTAAATCATAATCTTCTCTTTCAACAATTAAACCACCAATAATTGGTGCACTTTCACTTGAGAGGATTATTTGATAGTCATTATCAAACAATCTTGAAAAAAATGTTAATACAATTTCACCATTTTTATTTTTCTTACCATCAAATAACTTAATATAACGATCAAAGTCTTTTTTTGCTACTTTAATTGTTTCGTCACCACTAAGTTTTTCATTTTTTAGTAGATTTACAATTAAATTACGATATTCATCATCTTTTAATTCATCTAGTTTCTTACTAGATTCACTAAAAACTTGATCTAATAACTCTTTTTTCACATTAAGTGATCTCTGGCGGAACTTTTGTTCACTTTGAGTGATTGCAGTTTTATATAAATCTTCACCTTGTTTTTTTGCTTTTAAAATAATGCTATCGGCTTCTTTTTTAGCTTCACTTAAAATTTCTAACTCTAAAGCCTGAGCCCTTTCTTTACCTCTTGAAAGAATCTCTTTAGCATCATTTAAGCCTTTTTCTTCAATATATGAATAGATTGAACGTTCCTCCATTTTCACCACCCTCTTCTATATAAATTTTAAATTATTGAATAGGAATACCATTAATAAATAAGATTGAAATTAATAATGCAAGGATGGAATATGTTTCAACTAAAGCAGTCATAATCATACCTCTAACAGCAGAACCTGGTTGTTTTGCTGTCATTAAGATAGCACTTGCTGCTAGTCTTCCTTGGAAAATCGCAGAAATTAGACCAACAATAGCAATTGGTAAACAAGCACCTAAAAATGCCCATCCAACTTCATCACTTAATGGAGGAACATTTCCACCTGTTAATCCTAATCTACCAAGTAAAATAACTGCTGTTAAGAAACCGTAAATTCCTTGTGTTCCAGGTAATGCTTGTAAAACAAGAACACGACCGAATAATTGAGGTTTTTCAGATAATACACCAGTACCAGCCTTACCTGCGATTAATACTCCAAAGACTGATCCTAATCCTGCTAAAATTGCAGCAACTAAAGCTCCAATAACTGCTAAAATGACTCCTAATGTAACTGACATACTAATTTTCTCCTTTCAATTTAGAATTATCATTAATTTCATTGATATATTTTAAGTTAAGAGTTAAAGGTTTAAATTCATAACCTCCACCCTCATAAAACTTACCAAAAAATTCAATATATTGTAAACGACTATCATGAACATATGCGGATAATAATCCCATAGCTAGGTTAAAGACGTGCCCAACGATATAGATTAAGATAGAAAAGAAGAATCCTATCGGTGAGCCTTGAACCATACCTGCTAACATGTTCATAACTGAACCTATTACCGCTGAAGATAAGATTAATGCTAAGATTCTTGAATAAGATAAGATATCACTCATATATCCGGTGATATTATAAAGCCCTAATATACCTCCAAAGAGTTTTCCAAAAATGTTCTTACTTTTTCTTCCTCCGAAGACGGCAATTAGTCCTGCACCAATAATAGCTATAATTTGACCAATAGATGAAAAATCAGGTAAGAACATCATACCAATTCCAATGATTACTAAGATCCAACTTAACTGATCAAATATGGCATCTAGGATTTTCCCATTTTTTAATAAAGCGTACATCTTAAAGATAAGTCCACTAATAATATGAGCTCCTCCTATAATTAAGGAAATAACCATTAGTTTAATTGGTTCATTAATTGGTTCTACTAAAATTGGATAAAATGTAAATCCAAAATAGCTTCCAAAAAGAATACCCCAGATAAATGTAGAAACACTTGAATAAAGTAATACTTTCATCAACTTAAGTGCTCCACCTTTAGGTTTTTGTAATCTAATTAATAAAGAAAAGACTATAAACATTAAGACACCATAACCAGCGTCTCCCATCATCATCCCAAAGATTAACCAATACCATACTGACATAATTGGGTTTGGATCTAACTCTTGAGGATGAGGAGTATCAAACATATCGGTTATTGCTTCAAAAGGTTCAACAAACTCATTGTTTTTTGTAAACGTAGGTGGCAATTCATCATCGCCAGGATCTTCGATTGATAAATCATAAATATTTGTTGCATCTTTTATTGCATGTTCAAATTCATTTAATTTATCACTTCGAACCCAGCCTTTTAGATAAACTGTTGCTTGAGTTTTAAATGTTGGAGCCTTTTTAATTTCTAATTTACTTGAAATTTGGTCATTCAGAATCTTTAATTCATTAATGTCAGATGAGATTTCTTTTAGCTCATTTTCTAAATTGATGTATTCTTGATTTATATTCGTTACCTTGTTATATAAATCGTTAACTAATTCATCAACAGTTTTATCAACTTTAGGTAATGAAACTTCATTAAATCCAGCATTTCTAATAAATGACATGACTTCTTTAAATTCATCATAGTAAATCGCTAAGAATAAACCATTTCCTTCTTGAGTATTTTTTAAGACTTTATAATCAAGATGGAATTCATTTAAGTTATCACTTATTTGTTGAAGTTTATTTAAGTCAATTAAACCTATAACAAATCGTACATACTTAGTTGGATTTAACTTATTAAGTGGAATATCTAATCCTTCAAATGGAGTTAGTGTTTTAATTTGTTCTAAACAACTTTCACTATCTTGTTTTAAAACATCCATTCTTTTAGATATCTCTTCGATACGTTCGACTAACTCAACACGACTAGGATCATTTTTAATAAATTCACTATAATCCAAATCTAAGTGATCAAAGAGTTTTTTCTTTGTTTTGTAAGATTCCACTAAATTGATAATACCTTCAAGTCGATTTAAATAAGCTTCTTCACCACTAACATCATTTTCTTTAATTTCTTCATCGCTAACTAACATGAAGTTTCCAAATTTTTGGAGTGATGTTAAGAGTTTTTTCTCATCTTCCTTAAGAATGACAATCTGCGCTTTTTTCATTGGTATAATCATAAGTTGATTACCTTCCCTAGAATGAACGAAACAGCCTCATCCATTCTCTTACTTGCAAGTGATGTCAATTCTTCATCCTGTTTTCGATATTCATTATCGAGGGCTTTTTCTTTTTCTTCTATACTTTTTTGGACCTCACTAAAAAGACTAGTTTTTTCTTCACTAGCACTTCTAATTATTTCTTCTGCCTTTTTATTTGCAAGAAGCCTTGTTTTTTCTAATAATTCTTTTACTTCGTTTTGGGCTTTGGTCCGATGCTGTTCTGCTTTCTGCTCAGCTTCAAGTACAGAATTAAGTATCGACATTCAATCACCACCTTTGACATTTTAAATTATACTTAACCTAGCAACTTAAGTCTAGAATTATAATTGAATTCTAGGCAAATATTGGTAAAATACTTGTCAAATTTTAATATTAACTGGATTTTATTAAAATAAACTGACTAGTTTTGATATATTTTATGCTTATTCTTAAAAACATAAGAAAAATATGATATTATTAAACGTGAATTTAATAAATAGAAAGGTGAAATAATGTATACAAAAGAAGATTTAATTAAAGACTTATTTAAATTAGATATCAATCCTATAGGTACTTTACTAGTACACTCATCATATAAGTCAATCGGTGAGGTCGAAGGACGAGCTGATACTGTTTTAGATGCTTTAAGTGAATATATGAAAGATGGCTTACTCGTCTTACCTACACATACATGGAAATATATTAATGCAGAAAATCCTATTTATTCAGTTAAAGATTCTCCAACTAATATAGGTATCTTAACTGAACTTTTTAGAAAAAGAGAAGGTGTCATCCGCTCAGCGCATCCAACTCATTCAGTCGCTGCTTTAGGTAAGGATGCTTACACTTTTATTAAAGACGATCATAAATTTGATACACCTTGTGCTAGAGGGTCATCATGGGGTAAATTATTAGATAAAGAAGCGCAAATCCTGTTAATAGGTGTAGATTTAACAAGAAACACTTTTATTCATGGTATAGAAGAGTGGGTTGATATCCCTGGACGTTTAACTCTAACCCATGAACCTCTTAAATCAGTCTTAGAAGATGGAACAATCGTTGATGTACCTTCTAGAAGGCATACTTCAACTCCTTGGTCAGATTTTTTTTGGAAAGTAGAACCTATACTTATTAACCAAAAGGCTATGAATATTGGGAAGTTTGGAAATGCCATAACTAGAATATGCGATGCAAAAAGAACTTATGAAGTATTAACTAAAATGTTACTTGATTTACCTGACTTATTCTCTGATAATGAACCTTTAAGTGAAGAAACAATCAATTACTATTCAAATATCAAAATTTAAACTAAAATTAAAAGTAGACACAAGTTCTAATGTATCTACTTTTTAACACTTTTAAAATAATTGCTTATATTAAATTATTTGTTACTTCGTACCAAATAAACGGTCTCCAGCATCACCTAGACCAGGGACTATATAACCAACATCATTTAATCCCTCATCTAATGAAGCAAGGAATACATCTACATCAGGATGTGCTTCTAAAATTGCATCAATACCTATTTGGGCACCGACTAAACTTATTAATTTAATATTAGAAGCACCATATTCTTTTAATAAAGAAATTGCCTTAACAGCTGATCCACCTGTAGCAATCATTGGTTCTAAGATGAAAACCATAGCTTTATCTAAATCTTTAGGTACTTTCAAATAATACTCGCATGGTTGCAATGTTTCTTCATCACGATATAAACCAATATGTCCAATTTTGGCAGTTGGAATAATTCTTTTAATTCCATCTACCATCCCTAAGCCTGCTCTAAGAATTGGAATTAATACAACATTACAAGCAAGTTGTTTACCAATAGTCTTGGCAATAGGTGTTTCAATTTCAACATCATTTAATGGTAAATCTCTCGTAATTTCATATGCCATTAAGCCTGCAATTTCGTCCAAATTTTCTCTAAAGTCTTTTGTCCCAGTATTCTTGTCTCTCATGTGTGTTAATTTGTGTTTAATTAGTGGGTGGTCTAATAC
>DUOZ01000071.1 GCA_012838555.1 bacterium
AATTTGATTTATTAACTAAAAGTGAAATTAAATTTATTGAGTTATTTTTAGTTAATCAAGGAAACATCAAAGAAATGGAAAAGGATTTACAGGTGTCCTATCCAACTGTTAAAAAACAATTAGATGCTATTATTATGAAACTTGGCCTTACTAGCAAAAATGTCGGTTTAAGCAAAGAAGAGATTATTGCTAAGGTTGTAAGTGGAGAATTAAGCATCGAAGAAGCTGAAGATTTACTTTAAAAGAAAGGAGAATGTTAGATGACTAAAAGAGAAATCTTAGAAAAAGTTAAAAATGGTGAGATTACCTCTGAGGAAGCTCTAAAATTAATTGAAGAGATAGATAAATTAGAAGCAAGTCAGGAAAAAAGTGAAGACACTCATGTTAAACCAAAGCATAAAAAAGCTAAATGGTTAATCATTAAAGCCAAATCAAGTAAAAATAATGCTAATATTAAAATCCCTTTAGCTATTATTAGAGCAGCAAAGAAAATCAACTTTAAATCCGAAACTCTTGGAGATATCGATTATGATGCATTAATGAAATTTATTGAAGAAGAAGGTACTGGTAAATTCGTAGATGTTCAAGACGAAGATAATAATGTTGAAATTTATGTAGAATAATTCGTGACACATATGGAAGCAAAAAAAGAAAAAATTTCTATCTTTGGAATATATAAAAGATTATTAAAAAGAATTAATGTAAAAGATAAATCAATTTATCTACACTTCATTATTTATACGATTTCAGCGACGATCTTTCCGTTAAGTTTAGTTTTACTTCCTAAGTTCATAATTGATAATTTACAACAACAAGAACCATTTGAAAAAATTTTATATGGTTTGATTATCTTTGTTGTTATTAACTCATTCTTTGGCTTTTTTAGTGTCTTAAGCCAAAGAATGGGTTATTTCAAATGCATGCGAATAAGAATTGATTTTTTAGCTAATCTAGCAGAAAAAATTATTAATTTAGAATATCATTATTGCGAACAACCAGATTTCCAAGATAAATTAAATACTGTTTGGCGAGGGGTCAGCTCTAATGATACTGGTTTAGAAAGTCTTTATCACAAAGCATTTACTTTATTTTCACTAATTCTATCAATAATCTTTTACATCTATTTAATCTCATCATTAAGTTATTTGGTTTTAATTGCTATTATTGCAAGTGTCATTGTAACCTTTTTTATTACAAAATATATTAGAACTTTATTTTATAAACATAAAGATGAAATATCTCATTCTGCTAGAAGAATGGAATATTACCAAAATACTAGTCAAGACTTTAGTTTTGGTAAGGATATAAGACTATTTAATTTAAAAGATAAAATTTTAAGTAGATACGATATCTTTATTGGTTCATACATCTCTGTTATTAAGAAAATCTATAACAAAGAATATCTAATCGGTCTAATTGAATTAATTTTTGTACTTATTAAAGATGGTCTAACTTATGGGCTTTTAATTTATAAACTAATAAATAATCAAATTTCAATCGGGGATTTCACGATGTATTTAGGTGCTACTCTTGTTTTATCTACGACTTTAACAACAATTGTTAACGATTTATCTCATATTTATGGTGAATCCATGTATGTTTCAGATTACTTTATTTATCTAGAAAAAAATTTCAATCAAGATAAAGGTACATTAAATGCCATTGAAAATGATACATTAGAGATTGAGTTTAAAAATGTCAGTTTTAAATATCCAAATACAGAAAAATATATCTTTAAGAATTTAAACTTTAAAATTAATAAAGGAGAAAAGATTGCAATTGTGGGTGTTAATGGTGCAGGTAAAACAACATTAATTAAATTACTAACAAGATTGTTTGATGTTGATGAAGGTGAAATTTATGTTAATGGCATCAACATTAATGATTTCAAATTACAAGAATACTATAAAATGTTTTCTGTCGTTTTCCAAAATGTAAATGTTCTAGCTTATACAGTTAGGGAAAACATTGCTATTAGTAATGATCCAGAATACGATGAAAATATTTGGTCAGTCTTAGATAGAGTTGGACTTAAAGAAAAAATTGCAAGTTATGAAAAAGGTTTAAATCAAATAATGCTTAAAATTATTGATGAAGGTGGAGTTGAATTATCAGGTGGAGAAAATCAAAAATTAGCTATTGCTCGTGCTTTATATAAAAACGCCAATATGGTTATTATGGATGAACCAACTGCAGCCTTAGATGCACTAGCAGAAGAAGCTATTTATCGTAACTTCAATGATTTAGTTGAAAATAAAACAGCAATTTATATTTCACACCGCTTATCATCTACTAAATTCTGCGATCGAATCATTTTACTTAGTGAAGACGGTATTCTTGAAGAAGGAAGTCATGATGAACTAATGAATTTAAAAGGTGAATATTATCATATGTTTGTCACTCAAGGCAAATATTATCAAGATAACACCTTGGAAGAAGGTGCTCTATATGCGTAAACTTTTCTTTTTATTTAAAATGTTCTTTAAAATTTCACCAATGTATGTAATCATCTTATTTTTAGCATCGATTTTCTCTAGTTTTCAGGTCTTCCTTAATGTAATCTTACCTAAATTCTTAGTTGATGAACTATTAGGTAAACAAGATATTCAAAAGACTATCATTATAGCATCAATCATTGTTCTTGCTAATGTATTATTTATCTTTATTAATAAAAGTTTTGATCGCTATAACAAAGTTAAATCTTTATACATTGAGAATAAATTATTAGCTATCATGTCTAAAAAAATCATGTCAACTAAATTCCAGTATTTAGAGGACCCCTATTATCTAGACTTAAAAGAAAAAGCAGTCTTTGCATGGAGAAATCAAAACTCACTAAAAAGAGCAATAAATCATTCAATCGAAATATTTAAAGCTGTTATTACATTAAGTGGTTTAGTTGCTATCTTATTAACTCTAGATTTCATCATAGTCGGTGCCATGGTTTTAATAGTTATAATTACTCTTATCCTTAGAGCTTTATTTATCAAATATCAACTCACGTTTGTTAAAACCATCGTTCCGATTAACCGTAAATACAACTATTATATAAGTTTAGCAAATGATATTAGATATTCAAAAGATATCAAACTCTATGAGATGGGAGACATGATTAGTGATAGTTATTATAAATATAATGATATGGTCATGAATGAGTTTGGTAAGTTATATGTTAAAGATAGTTTGATTGAAGGTTCAATTAGTGTTATTAACTCAATACAAACATTTATTACATATTTATATATTGGATATAAAGTTTTTGTCGGTCAAATTGGACTTGGAAGTTTTACCATGTATGTAAATGGTGCTTCTAACTTCTCAAGTAATTTCAAAAATCTATTTGATAACTTTTTAGGACTCTTCCAATGCATAAGTTATTTAGATCCATTTATTGAGTTTATGCATCTAGAGGATGAAGAAAAAGTTGAAGCAAAACATGTATTAGATAGACCGATTGAAAAAATCGAATTTGTTAATGTTTCATTTAAATATCCTAAAAGTGATAAACTAATCTTAGATAATATTTCTTTTATAATTAATAAAGGAGAAAAAATATCGATTGTCGGTCTTAATGGTGCGGGTAAAACAACTTTAGTTAAACTTCTATGCCGCTTATATAAACCCGATGAAGGTGAAATTTATGTTAACGGTATAAATATTCAAGACTATGATTATTTAAGTTATATTAATGAAATAAGCGCGGTTTTCCAAGATTATAAATTGTTTGATTACTCAATCAAAGATAACATTATAACGACTAACGAAGAAGATGACAAAAAATTAAATGGTATTATAGATGAAGTTGGGTTAAAAGATAGAATTAGCGAACTTAAAAATGGAGTTAATACTAATCTAAATCGAAACTTCGACTTAGAAGGTGTTGAATTATCTCAAGGTCAAATGCAAAAGGTTGCAATTGCAAGGTCATTATATAAAGATTCTTCCTTGGTTATCCTTGATGAACCTACAAGTGCACTAGACCCTTTATCAGAAGCAGATATTTATCAAAACTTTAACTCTATGGTTAAGGATAAAACCGCAATCTACATTTCTCATCGAATGTCTAGTTCGGTCTTCTGCGATAAAATTTTAGTTATCGAAGAAGGTAAAGTTAAAGACTATGATACTCATTCTAACTTAATGAAAAAGACAGATAGTCTATATTACAAACTCTTCAATTCACAAGCTAAAAATTATTCACTCCAATGAGTTAAAAAAGGTCAGATAAATTGACCTTTTTTATGTTAACATTGTGTTTTTAACTTTAAGTTCAATTAGTTTTCCTCTTATTTCATGAACTTGAGCGACACCTCTTAAATGATAAGTCTCATCTTTAGTTTCAATTGTAATTCTTCCAAAGGTATACCAATGATAATTTCGAGAACTAGCGTTTCTTGATCTTATATCAACAATTTCATGATAAGGAACAAAGATAATCTTATTATAAATCGGGTTAATATAAAGTCCATAGTCATTATAACTAATTCGAACAGATTTACTAAAAATTGCGTCGATGTTAAAAATAAAAGCAAAAAATCCAACTATAATAAAAGCAAGACCCATTAGAACATCATATTCCTTAATTGGACCACCTGATGCTACATAAGCTATCGAAAGTATGATAATTATAATAGTTAGTATTACAAAAATGGCTGTTGAAAATGATTTATAAGCAAGAGGTTTATTTTCATCACTTTTATTAGTTTCAACTAAACCAAGCAAAACATTTAAAGAAACATTATACTTTTTTGCAATTTCTTTAATAGTTTCAACATCAGGATAGGATAAATCTCTTTCCCATTTAGAGACCGCTTGTCTGGTAACATTTAAACTATTAGCCAAATCTTCTTGAGTTAAATGATAGTCTTCTCTAATCTTTAGGATTTGATCACTAAACTTCATGTTAACCACCACTTTCTATAATACATTTTATGTCTAGAAAATTAGAATATCAAGCAACTTTTAGTTTCACTAACTAAAATTTAAAGCAAATTAAAACCTCCCAAATCATTATCACTTAAGTGTTAATGTAGGGAGGTGTTTATATTTAATCTTTTTTATTTCTCATATGAGGAAAGAGTAGGACTTCACGAATTGAATTAACTTGAGCTAGTAACATTACTAGTCTATCAATACCAATACCAATTCCCCCTGCTGGAGGCATTCCGTATTCTAATGCTTCAATGAAATCTTCATCCATTTGGTTAGCTTCTTCATTTCCTAAAGCTCTTTCTTTTAATTGATTTTCAAATCTTTCTCTTTGATCAAATGGGTCATTTAATTCTGTATAAGCATTAGCATACTCACTTCCATCAATGAAAAGTTCAAATCTTTGAGTGAATCGAGGATCATTAGGATCTTTCTTTGTTAAAGGTGAAATTTCAAGAGGATGACCAATAACAAAGGTAGGTTGAATTATTTTATCTTCACAATATTCTTCAAAGAATAAATTAATAATATGACCAACACCAGTATGATGTTTTTCTAATCTAATACCATGTTTTTCGGCTAATTCTTTGGCTTCTTCAAAAGTATAGTGATTAAAGAAATCAATACCACATTCTTCTTTAATCAAATCAACCATATGGACTCTTCTAAACGGTTCACCAAGATGAATAACTTTATCATCTTTTTCAACATCTAGTTTACCTAAAGTTTCCTTAGCAACATAACGGATTAAATTTTCAGCTAGTTCCATCATGCTATCTAAATCACCATAGGCTTCATAGGCTTCTATTGTTGTAAATTCAGGATTATGTTTTGAATCCATTCCTTCATTTCTAAATAATCTTCCAATTTCATAAACCTTTTCTAAACCACCGACTAATAATTTTTTAAGTGGGATTTCAGTTGCAATTCTTAAATAAAACTCCATATCTAAAGTATTATGATGAGTAATAAATGGACGTGCTGAAGCCCCACCTAGAATTGGTTGTAAAACAGGTGTTTCAACCTCAACATAACCTTGATCATCCATATATCTTTGAATCGCTCTAATAATCGCAGGTCTAAGTAAGGCTATTCTTTTAGCTTCTTCATTCATAATTAAATCAAGATAACGTTTACGATATCTTTCTTCAATATCAACAAGACCATGGAATTTCTCAGGTAAAACTTTTAACGACTTTGTTAAATGAGTATATTCTAAACACTTAATTGATGGTTCTCCTGATTTAGTAATCATAACATTGCCAGATACACCAACAATATCACCTAAGTCAGCTAGTTTGAATAATTCATAAACCTCTTCACCAACAACATCTTTTCTAATATATACTTGAACTTTACCTCTTTTATCTTGAATGACAAAAAATGAAGCTTTACCCATTTTTCTAATTGCCATGATTCTTCCAGCTACTTTAACTTTAATTTCATTAGCATCTAAATCTTCATTTGTCTTTCCTTCGCATAATTCTTTAACATCAATGCTAAAATGGGTTCTATCATATCTATGACCAAAAGGATCAATACCCATTTCTTTTAATTTTTCTAACTTCTCACGTCTAAAAACTTCTTGATCTGTTAAATTCATTTCGTTAATATCCATATTTATTACCACCTTTAAACGTTATTAATTATAACTTATTAACTATCAAGCTGCAATTGAATAGAGAATACTTCATAATAATAGTCCTTAATAATTGTAATTAAATCATCTAATGTCTTCATAGCGTTCAACTTAATTTTATACTTATTAGAATTATCTAAACCTTTAAAATACCAACATGCATGAGATCTCATTTCTTTCATCGCGATTAATTCACTAGGACTTATCTTAATAAGTTCTTTAGCGTGATATAAAATCATCCTTAATTTATCTTCAACTGTTACAATACTTGGCAAGATACCTTTTTCTAAATAATCAACACATTCTTTGATTAACCAAGGATTTCCTAAAACCCCTCTTGCAATCATAATAGCATCACAATTAGTTTCTTCAATCATCCTTTTAGCATCATAACAACTCTTTATATCGCCATTACCAATCACAGGTACCTTAACAGCCTCTTTTACTTTTTTTATATAACTCCAATCAGCTCTTCCTTCATACATCTGCGATTTTGTTCTACCATGAACTGCAATCGCCTTTACTCCTGCTTGTTCCATCGCTTTAGCCATGGAAACAACATTAATGTGATTATTATCATAACCCAGTCTTAATTTAACTGTAACAGGCTTATTAACTGCTTCTACAATCGATTTAATTAAGTTATAAGCATAATCAATATCTTTTAATAAATAACTTCCTGCTTTTGATTTTATAACCTTAGGAACAGGACACCCCATATTTATATCAAGTATTGGTGCTCTACATTCTTTTTCAATAATTTGAGCGGCTTTAACCATACTTTCTAGTTCTCCACCAAAAAGTTGCATGGCAACAATACCTTCTTCTTCACTTACTTCAAGCATGCGATAAGTATTTTCACTATTAAAACATAGAGCCTTATCTGATACCATCTCTCCATAAGTTAAACCTGCACCAAATTGATGTACTATTTTTCTAAAAGCACCATTAGTTATTCCTGCCATCGGAGCCATTACGACTCTATTTTTAATTTCAATATCTCCAATTTTAAACAAATAAAACAACTCCTATATTAATAATAAAATCTACCACCAAGTATAAAAGGTAATAAAAATGGTAATACAGTAGCTAAAACACTAATAATTAAACCTAAAAATCCAAAAATTACAATTCTTGTCGCTTTTTTTCGTAAATCATTGATTCTAACATAATCAAATTCACTAAAATCACCGATTTTAGTTACCTTTCCTACTTCACTTAAATAAATAAATCCTAAAACAATAACAACAATATTTAGTATAAATCCAACATTACAACAACAAATAAAACCAATGATTCCAGCAAAAATAGAAATAATTGATAAGATATAAATGCGATTAATTATTTTTTCTAAACTCTCAACTTTATTCCACACATATTCATTCTTATCAATTCTCATTTCATTTTCTGTGACAGGTATTTCCGTCGGAGGAGCTATTGGAGTAATATCTTCATAACTCTTATTCTCCTCATTATTATTGTTTACTCCTTTTTTTTCGTTATCAATCATTTATGGGCTCCTCCTTTAACTATTTTTAAATAAGCATTTATATAATTATAGAGTAATGCTACTAATAATATAGCAATTGCCCAAATTATAGCAAATAAAGACCCAAATAAGTTGTCTAAAATTGAACATAACATAATAAAGATTCCACTAAAAAATAAACTATAGCCTCTAATTCTTTGACTTTTTATCGCTTCTTTAGGATTGATCAAGTATAGACGATACATAAGAAAACTAAACTTTGTAGGTCTTAATTTAGGAATATAATTTCCAATAAATGATATTAACACACCAATACTAATATAAAATAACCAATTAAATTTAAAGATAAAGCCAAATTGATAAGAAATAATAATGATTTGAATAATATTAGTGATTAAACTAAAAATAATTGCTAATGAATAATAAACATTAATATCATTTTTACGATTCTTATCTAGTTTATCTATTTTAGAAATTAAGATAATTAATAAAGTTAATATAAACGAAAAAAAAGGAACGATAAATAAAAAAGGAAACTTCTCTAAATTAATCATATTATCTTGAGACCATAAAATAATAAATTGACTTTCAATAAAAGGATAAACAATCAAAGAGATTAAAAATCCAACAAACGAAAATAACATAGAAATTAGAACTTTATTCTTACTCATTTTCCTCCTCCTTGATCATTATCCAGTAATCCACTAATGTAAATTAACAAATCCTGTATAACGGATGTATTAATTGAATAATAGATATATTTACCCACTTTTTCATCACTAACTAAATTAGCTTCTTTTAAAATCAATAAGTGATGAGAAATAGTTGCATTAGTCATATCAAAATAAGATGTAATTTCGCCAGCGGATAAGACACCTTCTTTTTTTAATAAATTAAGTATATCTCTTCTGGTTTTGTCATTAAGTGCTCTTAATATTGCTTGTATATCACTCATCATGACACCTCCAGTTTATTTAATTATACATTATTATTTCTATAAAAAAAATCTTTTTTAGAGTAGGTATCCACCCCAAATTAAAAAGAGGTACTTTATTTTTAATACCTCCCTTTGAGTTAGATATTTATTTATTGTTTCTCAATTCTAAACTCTTATATAAATCACTTTCATCTAAATGATATTCTTTTGAACAAAATTGACAAACAATATCACAGCCATGATCTTCTTCAATCATTTCTTTAATATCACTAGTTGCTATCGTAGATAAAGCATGAATGAATCTTTCTTTTGAGCAAGGGCAATGGAATTTAAGATCTTGCTTGGTAAAAGTTACATCATCACCGAACATTAATTTAGCAATTTCTTCAGGTTTATATTTATCCATCAAATCAGTAACGCTTGTATATTTACTTGCTAAATCTTCAAGATATTTAACATCATCTTCATCATGACCAGGATGTAATTGGATAATAAACCCACCACTGGCTTTAATTGAATAATCAACATCTACCAAGACACCTAAACCAACAATTGATGGAATTTGTTCACTTACTAAAAAATAATAACTTAAATCATCACCAATTTCTCCTGTTTGTAACTGGCTTTGACTTGAGAAGTTCTCTTTTATCCCTAAATCTTTAATAACACTAATAAAACCGTTTGTACCAACTGCGCCGCCAACATCTAACTTACCATTTTCTTTTAATGGTAAAGTAGCTTCTGGGTTTGATACAAATCCTCTAACTTCACCATTTGAATTAGCATCAACCATTAAAGTTCCTAATGACCCGCCTCCATTTATTCTAATAGTTATTTTTGCATCATTTTTAAGCATTCTTCCCATAATTGCACCAGCTGTTAAAAGTCTTCCTAAAGCAGCTGAAGCTGTAGGAGTAGTTCGATGAAACTCATAGGCTTGATTAACAATTTCTTTGGTATTTGCAATAAAAAAGCCTACTTTACCATTTCTTGCTAAACCTCTAACTAAATAATCCATTAAAAATCTCTCCTTAAAAAACAAAACGCACAAGGCGTTTTGTTAATTATAGTATTACCCATTTAAGTCTTTTTTAATTTCTAATTTGACTTCATTATCTTTAACTTCATTAATATCCTTTTCTTCACTTACTTTAACATCATGACTAACGCTAGCTTCAACATTGTGATTATTAACTTGTGGCATATGTCCATGTTCTAATAAATAAACAATTTCATCATGAGTTAGTGTTTCATGTTCTAATAAGGTTTCAGCAATTAGAATTAGTTGATCTTTATTTTCTAAGATAACTTTTCTAGAACGTTCATAGCATTCATCAATAATCGCTCTAACTTCACGGTCAATTTCAAATGCAATTTGACCAGAGAAGTTCTTACTAGCACTTGTATAGTCTCTGCCTAAGAAGACACTTCCGGTATCTCTTTCATATTGAATCGGACCAAGTGAAGACATTCCAAGTTGAGTAACCATTGTTCTAGCAATTCTTGTAGCACGCTCAATATCACTATGTGCGCCTGTAGTCACATCATTGAAGAAAATTTCTTCACTAACACGACCCGCTAGTAAGCCACTGATTGTTTCCATTAATTCATCTTTAGTATGTAAGAAACGATCATCTTCTGGTGTCATCATTACATAACCACCAGCATCACCACGTGGAATAATCGTTACTTTTTGAACAACTTCTGCTTTTGCAAGTTTTAAACCAATTAAGGCATGGCCTGCTTCATGGTATGCAATCATTTTTCTTTCTCTAGGTGTCATAACTCTAGATTTCCTACTTGGACCACCAATGACACGGTCAATTGCTTCATCTATATCAGAAGTATCTATAACACTTTTATTGTGTCTAACAGCTAGAATTGCTGCCTCATTTAAAATATTAGCTAATTGAGCTCCACTAAAACCTGGAGTTCTTCTAGCAATTCCTTCAAAGTTAATATCTGGGCTAATCCTCTTATTTCTAGCATGAACTTTTAAGATTGCTTCTCTTCCTTTTCTATCTGGAAGATGAACAGTAATTGATCTATCAAAACGTCCTGGTCTTAATAAAGCAGGGTCTAAAACATCATCACGGTTAGTAGCAGCTATAATAACAACACCTGAATTTTCACCAAAACCATCCATTTCAACTAGTAATTGGTTAAGTGTTTGTTCTCTTTCATCGTGTCCACCACCTAGACCAGCACCTCTTTGTCTACCAACAGCGTCAATCTCATCAATAAAGACGATACATGGTGCAGTCGCTTTAGCCTTTTTAAATAAGTCACGAACACGGCTTGCTCCAACACCAACGAACATTTCAACAAAGTCAGAACCAGAAATAGAATGGAATGGAACTCCTGCTTCACCTGCAACTGCCTTAGCAAGTAAAGTCTTACCTGTTCCTGGAGGGCCTTTTAATAAAATACCTTTTGGCATTTTAGCACCCATCTTAGTATATTTAGACGGATTCTTTAAATAATCAATAATTTCGATTACTTCTTGTTTTTCTTCTTCTAGTCCAGCTACATCAGCAAACTTGATATTTGTTATTTCATTACTCCTTGCAGGAGATTTTCCAAATTCAAATGCTTTATTGTTTGATGAACTAGCAACACCAGATAATTTAAACAAGATGAAAATAGCTAAGACTCCAATAAAGACAATAGGTAAAAATTGGATAATAATTCCTAGCCAATTGATATCTTCTTCTAAAGGTTCTGATGAGAACTCACTTTTAAGAATATTAATTTCATAATCATACCTACTTTCAATCGCTGGCATAATTGATTCTTCTAAATAAATAGCTTCAGTTTTAACACTGAATTCATATGTGACGTTATCTTTTAAGTCCTTATAACGACCAACAATATAATTATCTCTATATTTTATATAAATAAAATCATATTGATTATCAGTAACATCTTCTGGTTGTTCATTTAACATTCTTGTTAATTCATGTTGATTTAAAGTTTTTGATTTAACACCTGGATCTGTAGAATTATCAAACATCTTCCATGCTATAAATACTATAACTAGTATTAAGACATAGGGAATGATATATCTAATCACAGAACCATTGTTTGTGGGTTTCTTTGGTTTATTCATTTTTTACCTCCTAGTATAGACTTCTTCCTTAAGTACACCAATATAAGGTAGATTGCGGTATAATTCATCGTAATCTAAGCCAAAGCCGACAACGAATTTATTTTCTACTTCGAATCCTATATATTTTGGCTTAATATCGACCATTCTTGCAACCTTTTTGCTTAACATAGTTGCAACTTCAACACTTCTTGCTCCTCGATGGTTAAGTAATGAAATAACCGCTTGAAGTGTGATTCCCGAATCAATGATGTCCTCTATTATTATAACGTCTCTATTTAAGACTGAAACATCTAAATCTTTAACAATTTGAACTTCTCCAGTTGAAGTCGTTCCACCATAATAAGAGGATACAACCATATATTCGGTCTGAGCATAAATATTTAAACCTTTTAATATTTCAGCCATAAAAGGAATTGACCCTTTTAAGATACCTAGTAAAATTGGAGTCTTGCCTTCATAATCACGATTAATCTCTTCACTAATTTCTTTACATCTATTAATAATTTGTTCATGACTAATTAGGACTTCTTTAATATCGTTATTCATACTCATTTCATAAACCTCCTGCAATCTAAATCTAACAAAATAATTATCTTCTTTGTTATGTCTATCATAACTCTTAATTAACGAAGGTACCAATAAGACTTCTCCTTTTTTATTAAGTACTATTGGATACACCTCTCGCAACTTTTTATTTACTTTAGAATCAATATAGACACGATTAATTTTTTTATAACCTTCCTTTATTTTAATCTTATCTTGGCTTTGATAAGGTCTGATTGTTAAAGGAAAATCTTCTTTTGTCACATATACCCCAACATGAGGGTGTCCATGATTAGAAGAAACAAAGTAGTCACTAGAAGGATATTCTCCTTCATAAACAACATACTTATAAGAGATATTATACATCTTTTTAATTAAAAATACACTATTATAATCTTTAAGTAATTCAAAATTTTGCCCAATATTCCAACTTTTTGAACCTTTACCAGTTTTTAGTAAGCGAACAAGTTCTTTTAGATACGCTTTTGACAAGTTAATTTTTTCATAATTAGTGTTAATTCTAATATATTTATTTAATAAATAAAAAGCATCTTCTTGATTTAATTTCTTAAAACACTTTAAATCAATCACATTGTTAGTAACACATTCTTTCATATTTTTAAGACATCTTTGATCAATCTTATATAAAACTTCATTTTCTTTATTGATTTTTGCTAACATTTCTTCTTTTTCTAACCTAGACATTTTATCCACAATATTGTGTCTAATTCTATTTCTTAAATACTTATTCGATAAGTTAGATTCATCATCATGGTAAGGAATTGAATGCTTTAAACAATATTCAATTATTTGTTCTTTATCTAGATGTAATAAAGGTCTAATAACTGTTAAACCTTTAATATCAGTTTTATCTTTTAACCCATAAAAAGAAACAATTCCTCCACGTCTTTTTTGAATTAAGTAAGTTTCTAATAAATCATCTTTATGGTGTCCAACAAAAACACCTCTAGCTTTAACTTTTTTAGCCGTGGACGCAAAAAAATCATACCTAACATTTCTTGCAAACTCTTCAAAATTGCCCTCTCTATGTTTTGGGGCAACTAAAATTGTTATTGGTATTTTATATTTATGAGCATACTTTTCCACAAGTTCTTGTTCAAAGTCACTCGAAACTCTCGTTTTATAGTTTACATGTGCAATGTGTAATTTAAAACCTCTTTTAAATAAAATGTCAAGTAAAGCCATTGAATCGGCTCCACCAGAAACTGCTACTAAATAGAGATTTCTTTTACTTAATTGGTCTAAAATTGACAAGAGCATTCACCCCTTATACTTTATCATAAATTATGATAAAGAAAAAGAAGAAGCTCACCTATAGTAAACTCTTCTCGACTCTTGCAACTACAATTGATATGTCATCTTGATAACTCATCCCGTGACATCGATTAATGATATTTTTTACTATCGTTTGAGGATGTAAATTCTTGTATTTGATAAGCAAGCTTTGAAGACTATCACCTAATAATTCAACAATACCATCACTTACCAATACAATTAAATCATCAACTTTAGCATCTAGGGTCAAATCATAAGATTTTATATCATTTATAATACCAACTGGTAAAGAATAACTATCAATTGTCTTACATTCATTATCCCTAATTAAGTAAGAACCTGGAGCACCATTTTTAATAAACCTTATCTTTGCATTTGTTCGATCAAATGTAACTAAATCAAGGGTCGCATAAGTATCTATTCGATTTTTTAATTTTAATAAAGTATTAATAATTTCAATTGCTTGATTATCATCCATATCAGTTTCAAGCATCTTTTTTAACAATTTTAATGTAGCATCACTTTCTCGTCGAGCTTCTTCACCGACACCCATTCCGTCACTTATGGCTAAGACACATTTATTTTTATAATTAAAATGAATAATTGAATCACCACAAACATCATTACTTTTAGCTAATTGACCCTCGCCATATGATAATTGATATAAAGGCTTTATAATTCCCATTAACGAGTAATAATTATTAAAATTATTTTTTCTTATATGTGTAATTTCAATATTGCAATTAATTTTTTCTTCTAGTTTTTCAATTACATCTTGAAACTGACTTTCATCACTTACATTAATTGCCATCTCAAGTAAAGGATGACTTAAATAATCTTTAACAATTTTAACGTAAATAACATCAATTTGTAGCATTTCCAGGGTGATTCTAATTTTTTCTTCTAATTGATCATTACTTAAATAATTAACATTTTGAATCTCACTAGCATAATCATTTAAGACTCTAGAAAGTCCATCTAGTTGAAAATACACCATTTGTTTCACTAAATTATACTCTTGATAATATTTGATTTGATTAACAAACCTTTCTTTATGTTCTTTTATTAAGTTAATAAAATGTTGAGGTTTACTACAATTAGTCCTTATATATCTTTCTTCTTCCATTGTATAATTACCCTCAATACCTACTTGCATTAAAGGAATTAATTTATAGACATCTGATTGGTAACAAATCTTACTTTTAGGACAATTGATACATAAGCTTCGATAAATAAGTTCAACTTCTTTTCTAGAAGATTTAATATCTTCATTATCTTTTAATTGATTAGATACTTCATTAAATAAAGTAGAGATGTTTTTAATCTTTCTAGATAATTCCATTTGAATTGAATTAAATTGTTTTTGTTGCAATTTTATCATTAATTCAGGATTAGGTATTTTTCCATCTAGTTTAATTAAGTAAAAAGGTATAGCTAAATAGATGGCATATGGTAAGATATACTGCATTAAAAGAGCAGGATTATTTAAGATATCAATATTTAAAATGTAACTCATAAAGAAAACGATAATGAAATAACCTAGTCCAACGATTGTCTTTCCTTGATCTGAAAGTAAAGCCGCAAAAGATAAAGAAACTAGCATTAATATTAAATGAGGTTGGTCCATTCTAGGAGTTGATAATATATAAAATAGTATGATTGATACTAAAGAAAATGATGTTCCAATTAAAGAACCAACAATCTTTGAAAAGGTAAAAATTAATAAAAAAAGGAAAAATAATTTATAGTCAAAATTAATATTATTTAAATTAATATTAGGCAAACCAATAATAGATAAGGAAGTAACAACTCCGATAAATAAAAGTAACACTAATGGATAACATTCCTTATTACCAACTTTTCTAGTATCAAAGACTTTGATTGCAAAATAACTTAACAAGAGAATAAGCATGCTTAAAGATAATATCGTCATATTAATACTTAAATTAGGATTGGTAGCATGATAAATAATCCTAAAGATAAAATCACTAAAAAAGAGAGAGATTGCCTGATTATACTTAAATTGAAACGGTAAGAATTTAAGTAAATTTGATAAAGTTAAAAAACACGCAATAGCTAAACAATAATATAAAACAACATTACTAGAAATACTAAATCCACCGAGAATAATGCCGATAATTCCTAAAATGATATAATCAAAACCTAGTAATGTTGCATATAAAAGAAGCGGAAAGAATAAGAGTAATGGTACTTGTGTAGTATCGACTACATAAAAAATTCTTGATAAAAGTAAAGCTACTAATGTAAATAAAACTTTTTTATGAATTCCTTCTACTTTTAATTCACGTATTTTAATCAAATATTTACTAAATTTACTACGCATTAATTTCGTCTGTTCCATTATTAGCACCTCTCGTGACATTTTAATACACTTGGGGTGCGATTAATGTAGAATTTTAAGATGTAATTAACAACTTTGGTGAATTTTAATGTGGATAACTTGTTGATAAAATAAAAACCGGAACTATATCCGGTTAAGGTAAGATGATGATGTCATCCTTATCTGCTTGTTTATAAGCTTCTTTATATTCTTCGTCATTCGTCAATCTTTCATTTATCTCTTTTAATATTTCCTGCTCTTTTATCAACTGTTCTTTTTCCTTAGTTAAAGCAACATTAAGAGTCTGATTTAAATAGATTTCATAAACCACATCAAAAATATATTTAGCGATGTACAGGGAAATCCCAATTAAAACTATCGTTCCTGCTCTTTGAATTGTCCACCGACTTCTTTTTTTGTAAGGTAGTCTTTTCACTTTTCTTCACCTTTTTCATTCGTTTAAATATCTTCTTAAAAAATTCTTTTATTCTAGTTTTTATTATAGCAAAACCTTTATTAAAAGCAACTTTTATAGGTTTTAGAAGTCTCTTTATTGAATCTATTAATTTTTCAAAGAAAAGCAAAAATTTAGGAGCATAAAACATTTGATAGATAATTAAACCAATAAGTAATCCTAAAGGATGATAAATACTTAAAATCCCATAATTAATATGAAATAATAAATAATAATAAACAAATCCAAAGACAGCAAAAAGAATCACTTCAAAAAACAAACGGAAAAAGGTTCTTTTAAAGCGATAAAAGATTCGATTAAAAAGACTCCACACTAATGTGTAAAGCATCCCTATTAAAATCGAATAAATAAAAGATTGTATCTGGTCATTTAAGGTCATCATTTAAGCAAACGTTTCAAAAATCCTTCTTTTGTTGCTTTTCCACTAGCAGAAACGTAACTTAATGAATTGACATCACCTTTAATAACAATTTCACCACCATTAGTATCAAGTCGATCTAAGGTTAAGTTATTCCCGGTAATATGGAGATAACCTAAATCTGTATCAATTAAAAATTCTTTACTATCGAAACTATCGATTGTTTTAATTCCTGTTATAATAATCATTTTTCGATTTGTGATTTCTATGGTATGTTGTCTAGTTGTATCCATAATCATACCTCCTACCAAATCATATTTAATTTAATGCTTAATTATTACTATGATTAAACTTTAAACACATTAATTAATTTGTTATCATTTAATAGAAGAAATAGGTGTAAATATGGATGAAGTAAGAAATAGTGTGAAAGAAATTGTTGAGTTAATATACGGTGGTGGCGATCTAACAAGTGAAAGATCGCTTCTTTCTCGTTCTGAAGAAGGAATTAAAGCTCATCAATATTTACAAGATAAATATAAAGAAAAAGACCAAAAAGAAGTTACTGTTTCTTTTGAAGGTGAAATTGATGGAATTAATTATTATTTAACAGGTAGGATTGATGGAGTTATTAAAAGAAGTAATAAAACGATAATTGAAGAGATAAAATCGACTACTTATGACTTAAATATCATTAATGAAAAAACAACTCCTGCCCATCTAGCACAAGCTAAAATGTATGCTTATCTTTACTATCACCAAAGCAAAAAGAAAACAATCTATATCAGATTAACCTATATAAATATATCTTCTTATAAAACAAAAATCATCGACCTTAAATATACATTTAAAGAAATTGAAGAGTTTTTCTTTGAAACAATTAAGGAATATCGTAACTTTATTATTTTAATCTTAGAACATGAAAAACAACGTAATAAATCGATTAAAGGTTTAAAATTCCCTTATTCTAACTTTAGACCAGGACAAAGGGAATTAATGAAAGAATGTTATATTAGTTTATTAAACAAAGAAGTTTTATATGCTATAGCACCCACTGGGATTGGAAAAACAATTGCGGCCTTATTTTCAGGTCTAAAAGTTATTAATGAGAATTCCCAAAAACTATTTTATTTAACTGCTAAAAACGCTGGTAAGAGTGTTGTAACTGATACTGTTAAACTTTTAAAAGAACATGGATTAAAAGCCAAAACAGTCGAAATAACCGCTAAAGATCATGTTTGTTTTATGGAAACAAGAGATTGTGATAAAGATAAATGTATTTATGCTAATGGTTATTATCATCGACTCTATGGTGCAATTAAAGATATTTATGCTAATGAAGATATCTTTTCTAAAGAAATTATTTTAGAATATGCTAAAAAGCATCAACTATGTCCTTTTGAATTTAGCTTAGATATCTCAAATTATGCTGATATCATAATCGGTGATTATAATTATGCTTTCTGTCCGGGAGTTAGACTAGTCCGTTATTTTGAAGATGACAAATATAAACCACTTCTACTAGTTGATGAAGCTCATAACCTTATTAGTCGAAGTCGAGATATGTATTCTGCTAAAATTACTAGAAATATGATTTTAAGTTTAAAAGGTAAGGTAAGAGATTTAAAACCTTCACCTGTACCTCTAATTAATGACATTATTAACATCTTTGATAGTTATAAAGAAAAACTAGTAAATGATAATTATTTCATGGAAAGAGATTATGATTATGATTTAATGTCTCTTGTTCATAAACTATATACATCTATCTTAGAAATTCTTGATAATGAGTCAAAAAAGGATATTAGTGTTAGAACCCTTATTCCTTTTAAAGCTGATATCATGAATATTTGTTTTGAATTATATAAATACACTAAAGTCGTAGAGTTCTATAGTCAAGATAATTTTGTTTATACTATCGAAGATACAGGTAGCGATATAATAAGTTCAATAGAATGTCTAGATGCTTCTTTATTCTTAATTGATACATTTAAAAACAGAAGTTACGGATCAGTCTTATTTTCTGCGACCTTATTCCCAATAGATTACTATAAAAAATTATTAACAAGAAGTGATGGCAATGAAGTTATCTTACCATCTGCATTTAATCCTTATCATTTAAAACTTGTTATTGTTGATAAAATATCCACCAAATATCGTTCTAGAGAGAAAAGTGTCGATCAAATTATTGAAACCATTCATACTCTAGCTAGTTCTAAAAAAGGGAATTATATAGTCTTCTTCCCTAGTTATCAATATCTAAACTTGGTTAAAGATAAACTAATGGAGCAATACCCTGAATATGAATATATTATTCAAAAAAGAGATTTATCAATGCAAGAAAAAGAAGAATACATTACTTACTTTAAAAACGAAATTGTTAATACCCAGATTGGTTTATTCGTTATGGGTGGAATGTTTGCAGAAGGAATTGATTATATAGGTGATATGTTAAGTGGTGTTATTGTTGTAGGATGTGGTCTTCCTGCATGGGGAGGTTATAATAATCTTCTTAAATCATATTTTGATAGTCTTTTGGGTAGCGGATATGATTATGCATATACCTATCCTGGGTTTAGTAAAGTTGTACAAGCTGTAGGAAGAGTTATAAGGACAGAACATGATAAAGGTGTTGCTATTTTAATCGATGATCGTTTTTCTTCAAGCAAGTACCTAAAATTATTTCCTAGACATTGGCACCACTATCAAATAATTAATAGTATGGACTACTTAAAAGAAGAGTTGAAAATGTTCTGGGGAAATAATGAATAACAAAACAGATGAAAAAAAACACTAGTAATTCGCTAGTGTTTTTAATTCACTATTTATTATTAATCAAAATGAAATAATTTACTTCATCTAAATTTGGTAATGAAGGGATTGCCCCTTGTTTAGTAACAGTAATTGCTCCAACTGCATTAGCAAATTTGATTGATTCTAGAATTGATTTGCTTTGTTCTAACATATAAGCAATTGCACCATTAAATGAATCTCCAGCCGCAACAGTGTCAATAGCTTTTACTTTAAACCCTTTAACATGTTCTATTTGATTTTCATTAACCAGCAAAGCACCATCACTACCTAAAGTAACTATTACATTCTTTACACCTTTTTTAAGTAAAAGTTGGCAAGCTTTAATCTTTGCTTCAATTGTATCAAGATTTTTTAAATTAGTTAAAATCTCAAGTTCTGTTTCATTAGGTGTTAAATAAGTGACTTTACTTAATATGGAATCACTAAGTTTGCATGCTGGTGTAGGATTTAAAATGAAAACCTTATTGTACCTTGCTGCAAGATTAGCTACTGACTCAATTACATCTAATCTTAATTCTAATTGAGCCATTATAATATTTACATCATCCATAACTTTTGAAAGACCGTCAACATAATCAGATTGATACTCATGATTAGCCCCAGGGACTACGATAATTCTATTTTGCCCTTCACTATCTAATGTAATAGAACCTGTGCCAGTTGATGCTTTATCACTTTGATAAACAAAATCACTATTAATATTTTCTTTTTTTAAAATACTTAGAAACTGTTTTCCAAAATCATCAAAACCAAGACATCCTGACATATAAACTTTAGCCCCAAGTCTAGCTGCTTGTATAGCTTGATTTGCACCTTTTCCACCGGGATACTGGTTAAAACTTAAACCCAAAACTGTTTCTCCCTCATTTGGGACTTTATTTGTTTTGGTAACTAAATCCATGACAAAACTTCCAATAACTAATATACTCATATTTTAACCTTCTTTTCTAGGCTTCTACCCAAGGCCCCACCTGGATGATAAACATGGAAATCCTCTCTAGTAAATCCTTTTTTAATTGATAGAGCAACAGCTAAAGCATCACCAATTGCCAAAGCAATACTAGTAGTAACTGTTGGAGCTAAATTTAGATGATCTGCTTCTTTATCATAATGGTACGCTATAGAGATATCACTTTGTTTAGCTAAAGTTGATTCATGACTTTTGGTGATAGAAATTGTTTTTGCACCAATCTTCTTTAGTGAAGGCAAAATTGCAATGGTTTCATTTGTCTCTCCACTATTAGAAAGTGCAATAACCACTTCCTTATTACTTATCATCCCTAAATCACCATGGATAGTGAAGTTCGTCTCTTTTAACTACTAGTCCTACTTTTAATCCAATAAATTTCTTAGGTACAGAAATATTTATTAGACTTGTAGGAAACTAGGGATTCATTAGAAACGTTTACTTCACTTAATTTAAGGTGATACTTTTGTCTAATTTCTTTTCTCGGGAGTGGCATTAGTTCACCTTTTTCTTTTTCTAA
>DUOZ01000072.1 GCA_012838555.1 bacterium
CAATATGGGGATTTAGGATCATATGGAAGTAACTTTGCCCTTATCGATGCTTATTCTGATTGGTCATTAACAGGGCAAAAAAATATTTTATTAACGAAAACGTTATTGAACGTGGAAAATGAAGTTTTTAGTCAATATCGCGACTTATATGAACACTATATTAATCTAAATATAAAAAATAACTTCAGCTATGATAAATATGTCGAACTGTTTCATCAAGTAGAAACGTTATATAAAGATGTTGTTTTTACACCAAATGTCAGAACAAAGACTCCGCCATTTGGAATCCCTTATGAAGTTGAAAAGTTCTTTGAAAATAAAATATTGAAAGTAGGTGAATTAAGTGACCATAAAGTATCGCTATGAACACAAATATCACCTAGATATAACAAGGATGAATGATTTAATTTATAAATTGACAAAAGTCTTAAATTTAGACCCTCATTCTCAAGATGGAAGTTATCAAGTTACTTCATTATACTTTGATACCATCTTTAATGAATTATATTATGAAAAACTTGAGGGTTTAGAAAAAAGAGAAAAAATTAGAATTAGAGTTTATAATCATTCAGATAAAGTCATTAATTTAGAGTTAAAAGGTAAGCATAACAACGGAGTTTACAAACAAAGAATTAAAATCTCTATAGATGAATATCATCAAATCTTAAATGGAGATTATGACTTTTTATTAAATAAAGGCAAATATGGAGAGAAGTTTTATTGGAAATTCAAAACGATGAATTTACAACCTAAAGTTGTTATTGATTATGAGCGAACAGCCTTTTTAATCCCACTTACCGATATTAGAATTACCTTTGATTATCATTTAAAAGGTGGACCTAATGATGCTTTATTTAAAAATATGGCCAATGCTTCGATATTAAAAGATCGAATTGTCGTTTTAGAAATTAAGGGAAGTAATGATATTCCTAGATATGTTAAGGATCTAGTTAAAGGATATGGTCAGCTGACAGCAAATTCAAAATATGCGTTAGCTTTAGAACAGATTAGAAAAGGTGAATTAGTATGATTGAAATTTTAAAAAATGATCGACTGAGTTTTGAAGATTTATTTAACAGTGATTTATCATCCATATTTCAGGATTTATCTTTCTCGCAAATATCACTGTGTCTAGCAATTTCTTTATTATTAGGTATTTTCATTTTTGTTGTGTATCGTTTAAATTATAAAGGTACCATGTATTCTTATGCATTTAACGCCTCATTAGTAAGCATGTGTATTATCACAGCAATTATGATGATGGCTATTTCATCAAATATCGTTTTATCCTTAGGTATGGTTGGGGCTTTATCAATCGTTAGATTTAGAACACCAATCAAAGATCCAAGTGATACAGTTTATGTTTATTGGGCTATATGTGCTGGTATTACCGCAGGCGTTGGCATATATGGTATTGCTATTATAGGTAATTTATTAATTGGAATTATTATTACGGTATTTACTAGATTAAATTTAGAATCAAGAAGAATTTTATTAATTGTTAAAACAAAAGATGCAGGACAACAAGAAGTTGAAGAAATACTTAATAAAAAGTTTGTCTTTATTAAATCTAAATTTGTTGGACCTAAAGAAATTGAATACAATGTCGTAGTAAAAAAAGAAAAATTAATTAATGAGTTAGAGAAATCATTACATGAGAATCAAAATGTACTTGCTTTTACTAGATTAGATTATGAGGAATAAGGATATGGATATTAAATGCTATTTTAAAGATGATAAAGGGACATTTATTGTTGAAAATGCCCAAAACTTGAGTTACTTATATTTCCCCTTAGTGAATGAAGGAACTTTAAAGGGGGCGATTACTCCATCTTTACATGGAGATTTAAAAGTAGATAACAATCATTTTGCCCTTTTACCTGTTTCTGTTGAAGATTTAGCTAATAATGATCTTCAAAGAAATGTCTTTTTTGTCGTTAATAATAAGGAAGTTTATTCAACAAGTGGTAAAACTCCACTTCAATTATTAAATCAAGATAAAGTTGATGTCGAAGGTGGATTTTTATATCATAAGGTTAAAAGAAGTAATCAAAATTATGAAATTAAAGTAACTTCTTTTATACCTAATGTTGAAAGAAATATTGAACTTCACCAAGTAACTTATTTTAATAAAAGTGATAAAAAGATTAAAATTAAACCTATTTTAAGTGTACCGTTATATTCACGAAGTGCAGATAATGTTAGGGATCACCGCCATGTAACTTCATTATTAAATCGATCTGTTATTAAAAATAACGGAATTATTAATACTCCAACATTAAGTTTTGATGAAAGAGGACACTTAAAAAATGATATGTCTTATGGCGTCTATTTTGATGGTGATATTAAAATATTGAATTATTATCCTTTAATGGAAGAATTTATTGGTGAAGGTGGTCACTTAGCTTATCCTAAAGTATTATTTAATGAAGGAATGAATGGATATAAAGTTGGTGAACGCTTTGAAGGCTATGAAATGATTGGTGGATTTGAGTTTGAACCAATTAATTTAAAACCCAATGAAGAATTATCATTTGTCTTTTCCATTATTATTGAAAAAGGTGAACACGAAGTCGAAGAAACATTTAATAAGTATGGAAAAGTATCACTCTTTAACGATTTATTTAAAGAAAATAACAAGTATTGGGAAGATAAATTATCAGTTTTAGATTTTAAAACCAAAGATAAAGAATTTAACTTATGGTTAAAATGGGTTAGTTTACAACCGATTTTACGAAGATTATATGGTAATTCATTCTTACCTTTCCATGATTATGGTAAGGGAGGACGAGGTTGGAGAGATTTATGGCAAGATTGCTTGTCATTATTAATTTTAGATTATGATAAGGTTAAACCTATTTTATATTCCTCTTTTGCCGGTGTAAGAAGTGATGGTTCAAATGCGACGATTATTGGTTTTTATGATAATGAGTTTAAAGCTGATAGAAACAATATAGTTCGTGTTTGGATGGATCATGGTGCTTGGCCATTATTAACCGTTAAAAATTATCTTGATATGAGTGGTGATATTGAGTTCTTATTTAATGATCAAACTTACTTTAAGGACCAATTTTGCTTTTATACGAAAATGATTGATACATCTTATAAAGCTGAAATGGGAAATTTAGTGTATGATAAAAATAACAATGTTTATCAAGGATCAATCCTTGAACATGTATTAATCCAAAATTTAGTGCCTTATTATAACGTAGGTGACCATAACATCATTCGTTTAGAAGATGCCGATTGGAATGATGGATTGGATTTAGCTAAAGAAAATGGTGAAAGTGTAGCATTTACTGCTTTATATGCATATAATCTTGAAACATTATCAGAAATCTTAAAATATTTCGATAGTAAAGGTATCAAAAAGATTGATTTACTAAAAGAGATTCAATTATTATTAGTAGATCATGATTTTGAAAGTATTGAAGTCAAACATCGAATCTTGAATACATATTTTACTAAAGTATCTAGACAAGTAAGTGGAGAAAAAATAACTGTTACTTGTTTAGAATTAGCCTCTAAATTAAGTGAACTAGCCAATTCATTAAAGGTTAATATTCAAAAAGAATGGCTAGAAGATGGAGAGTTAGGTTGGTTTAATAGCTATTATGATAATGATGGAAATCAAGTTGATAGTGTTAAAGAATCTAAAATGACACTTACTGGTCAAGTCTTTGCTATTATGGGTAATATCGCTAGTAATGAACAAATTAACAAGATTTTAAATGCATCAAGAAAGTATTTATATGATGCAAGTGTTCGTGGGTATCGTTTAAATTCACCTTTAGGTGAAAATAAGATGAATCTTGGACGATTTATGGGCTTTGGATATGGTCATAAAGAAAATGGGGCTATATTCTCACATATGCAAATGATGTATGCTTATTCTTTAATTAAACGTGGTTTTGTTAAAGAAGGTAGAGATATTATTGATGGAACCTTTGAATATGTAAAAAATATTATTAAATCTAAGATGTATCCAGGCATACCAGAATATTTTGATATTAAAGGTAGAGGTGTTTACACTTATTTAACAGGTTCAGCTAGTTGGGTTATCATTACTATGATTAATAAAATTTTTGGCGTTAAAGGATATTATGGTGATTTACTACTTGAACCTAAATTATTGAAAAAAGATTTTGAAAACGAAAGATGTTCATTAAAAGTTAAGATTTCATCAAAAATCTGTAACATTAATTATATCAATATTAATGATTTAGATTTTGGAGAATATATGATTGATAGTGTTATAATAAACAAGAAGAAAGTTGATTTTAAGAGACATGGAGAAGGTGTCATTATAAATAAAGAAGAGTTAAGAGATGTAAATGACATCGATGTTTATTTAACATTCAAGGACTAGGAGGATCTAAAATGAAGAAGTATATTAAACATTTGGTCTTTGCTTTATTTGTAGTTATAGCTATTGTACTTACAGGTTGTAACTTTGGTGCGGTTAAAGAAGGTCAAGTTAGCATTAAAACTTTAAAATCGACTAAAGATACAATTACTTTTGATTTAGCCGTTAGTGGCGATACAGATACGATCGGGTTAATTGATGCCTTGTTATATGAAGGAGATACTTATATTGCCTCGATTGATGATATTACACAAGATCAATTAACTGGTCACACCTTTATTGATTTAGAAACTTATACAGAATATCGACTTGAAATCTCTTATACAACTGGTTCTAATAATGAACCTGCTAAGGTAAGTCAAACAATTATGACAGCACCTGAAGATATAAGTGTAAGTTCAATTAAACAAAAAGAGAGTAAAACTATTTACGTCGGTGACATGGTTACCTTTGTTATTGAATTTAATAATGAAGATAATGTTAAAATTGAATCTGTTACTGTCAATAATGAGGTATTTGATCTTTCAAAAGATAATGTTACTCAAAGTGTTGAAGTAACTTTACCTTGTGACTTTATTGATGATACTTGGGTAATTCAAGTAACAAATATCAGGGTAAGAGTTAATAATTTACCAATTGAATTTAAATTAACAAGTGATAATTCACTGACTGTACCAGTTAAAGGTGTTTTACTCTTTAGTGATTTTAGATTAAAAGATGATGTCACTTTTGTTAAGCAAGATGAAAATCTAACGGTAATGTTTAGCGTTATCGGAGATGACTTCAATTTATATGAAATTGATTCTGTTAAAATCAATTCTAAAAATTATAGTAAAGAAGAAATCACTATTGAAGGTAATGATGTAATTGTTGATATTACCTTAAATAAAGAAGGAATTAATACTATTACATTACAAAATGTTGTTTTAGTTAAAGACGGAATAACTATTGAAGCTGAGTTAAGTGAAGAAATTGAAATCTTTGTCACATCAACTAGTGATATTGTTACAATCAACACTGTTGATGATTTCTTAAAGATTGATGCAGGTTCTTTTACTATGTATGTAATTAATAGTGATTTAGATTTTAAAGACATTGAAATTCCTTCATTTGATAATTTTAAAGGACATATTAATGGTAATTATCATAGTTTAAGTAATATAAATTTAGCAAAAAGTGGACTCTTTGGTACCAATTCAGGTGTGATTTCTAATTTAATTATTGAATCACCTACACTAAACATTGATAGTAAGAGTGATAAAACATCAATGGGTATTCTTGTAAATGTTAATAAAGGAATCTTAAGAAATATTTATATTAATAAAGCAACTGTTACTTCTTCTAACTTATTAACAAATAGTTATCTTGGTGGTATTGTAGGAACTAATGAAGGTTATATTTATGAAGTCTCATTCTTAGGTGAACTAAATGATGAAGGCGAAAATAACTTTATTGGTGGTATATCTGGATATAACAGCGCTGAAATTGTTGATGTTATGAGTGCGGTTAATATAAACGCAATTAATAGTACCAGTGGAGGAATTATAGGTTCATACAATGATAAATCTGTAATTGAAAATAGTTATTACTTTATTGGTCAATTATTAATTTCTAAACACTTAAATGAATTCGGTCATGCTTATACTTATGAAGAAATGATAGATATTAATTGGTATTATAACAATCTAAAATGGCAAGCGTTTGATTTATCTTATTTAGATTTAGGTGCTTATAGTAATGATTATCCACTTCTAAGTAAAGGGAATCCTGGTGTAATCAGTAGTATTATGGATTTAACCAATATTAGTGAATTTGGCTATTATATCTTAACTACTGATTTAGATTATGAAGGTATTAATTTAGTTCCAGTAACTAACTTTAGTGGCGTTCTTGATGGTAATGGTCATGTTGTTAAAGGTATTAATATTACTACAAGTGATATGCAAGAAGTAGGATTATTTGCAACATTAAATGGAATGGTAATTAATTTAAAGTTTACTAACTCCCATTTAACTATTAGTGGTAAAAATAATTCATCTGTTGGATTTGTTGCAGGAAAAGCATTTAATGCCATTATTGATAATGTGATTATTGATTCAAGTTGTTCGATTACTGTTAATAAAGATGGAATTGATCAAGATAATGTAACTAATTATGTAGGTTCATTAGTTGGATATGGTCAAGACGTTGTAATTAATAACTCAGCATCCTCAGTATCAATAATCACAAGTGTTGATGCCAGTGATAATTATTCAATGATTGTTGTAGGTGGTTTAATTGGTTACCTTAAGAATGGTTTTGTTGAAAATGTTGCAACTAACATAGAACTTGATGTTAATGTTTTAGGAAATAATGCATCAATTGTCTATGTAGGTGGTGTGATTGGATTTAATAGTGATGCTATCTTAACAAGTGTTTATGCTCAAGGTCCAATTACCTTAACAAGCAACTTTAATAAAACTTATGCTGGAGGAATTTATGGGGATGGTTCATCATATGGACATAAAGGTCTCTTCTTCTTAGAAGGTCAAAGTGTTATCATTAATGGAGTTCAAGTTCCTTCAAGTAGCAACATCTTATTTGTCTCAATTGATGAAATTAATGAATATAATGAATCTCAACCTTGGGGAATTCTTTAATTAAAAGATAAAACAAAAGGAATGATAATGTGTCATTCCTTTTAAAAAACTCTATTTAAAATAAAAAGACTTATTCAATCTTTGATAGAATGATATAATCCTTCTAAAATAGACATAGAAAATAAGTCTTTTTTTTGCTTTAATTACTTTTCGGTTACTTGCCCTTCAATAAAATTATCACTAATTGTAAATTGGTCTTGAGCTTTTAAATAAGCTTCTTTTTCTTCGACAGTCATAATTTCAGCACTAGATACATCAACAACAACGGTTCCTCCAATATAGTCATGGATACAACGTCCTAGAGGGAAGAATGGAACCATTAAGGCTGTAAATAACCAAATGACGAATGAATACATTTGAACCATTGGTTGAGCGATAAATGTTTGTAAAACATAAACTAAAACTGTTTCAATTAAGAAAGCTCCAATGAAATATCGTCTAACCATGTTTGCAGTACTAATTTTAGTTCCATCTGGTTTAGCCACGCCTATTTTAAGAATCTTCTTACCGATTGTTTGACCATCCTTTAACCAAAGTGGGATAATAAATGAAAAGATTGTACCAATTATCAAAGTTGTTCCTGTTTGTAATGCGAATATTTTTGGATTGTATTCAACAGAATAAGGCTCAACTTGTTGTTTATAGTCTTCATATAGGTCCATGACAAGTGATGAATCAATTTCACTACCCATACTTTCACTTAATTCAGACATCGCTTGGTTATAACTTGATTGTATTTCTTCTATTTTTTTTTCAAGTTCAGTTAAATTCCATTGTTTATCAAATATTGGGAAGATTATGAAAGTATAAAGGATATTAAAGACAATAAATGCAATAATTAAATCTACTATCCAAGCGAATAATCTTCTAAAAAAAGGTGCTTTTGTTAAATCTCCAGCGTTTAAATAATCCATTAATTTTCCTCCTTTAAATTCTTGCATTTACTAGCTAGTGTATCATAAAAACTTTCTCGGTTTAGAGGACTAATATATATCTTCTCTCTACCATTTTTCCCATAATTGATTTCAATACACTTACGAGTAAAGCCAACAACATCTTTTCTTTTATTTGCTTTAGTCAATTTGATACTTACAATTTCTCGATAAAAGATTTCTCTTTTATTTTTTCCTTCCATAATTATTAGACTTTTACGTTCAAAAATATAATACGTTGTTAAATAACTATAAATAATAAACGCAAGAATTAAGAAATAAAGAAGGCTGATGATAAAGAATCTTAAATCACTCATAACTGATACAACTGCTACAAATACCATCAAGATAACTAATAAGATTGTAAATATATCAAGATGACTAAAATGTTTCTTAGGTTTTTGATTCATCTTTGACACCACCATTTCAAATTTAAGTTAATTCAATTCCTGTTTTTTCTTTAAAAACCGTTAAAAAACCTTGTGAATCTAGTGGTGAGACAATGATCTTTTTATTGTCATATATAATTTGATAAGTATTTAATTCCTTATTGTTTTTTAAGAAGACATTCTTTTTTACTTGAATTTTCTTAATTGCTTTTAAAGGTATCTTTCTAAATCTAAAGTTGCCTTTAGCAACAAGAACTTCATTAGTAAAGTAATAAAATGCATCGTTTTTTATCCATTGAAAGATTGTGACTATCAATAAGAGAACTAATATAATCGTTCTTTCAGTATTCTTATTTACATAATTCTCAAGTAGTATCACTGGGAAAAGCCACAAGAATGGACAGTTCCTAAGATGTCTCCTTGATTCAAAAAGCATTGCTTCCACCTCCTAGACATTATAATAAATTATATAATAATTTTGCTAATTTGTCGCTAATAAAATCCATATATTTATAAAAATCACGATCTTGCGAGCCGCTTCCTATAATATCTGATATAGCTTTTATCGCTAAAATTGGTTTTTTATAGATAGATGCAACATGAGCAATCGCAGCTATTTCCATATCAACACTTTTAAAATCAATATTAGCAAAATGCCTATCTATTATATCAAATAAATAGTCACTATCATTAACAAACTGGTCAAAAGTAAGAAGATTTCCCTTTTTTATGTTTTCATTTTGATTTTTATGAATAAACTCATTGATTAAATCGTCATCACAAGTAAAATAAGGTTCACATCCACTCATTTGACCATACTCGTAATTAAAAGCTGTTAAATCTACATCACCATAATAGATTTTTTCACCTAAAATAATGTCACCAATTCGATCTTTAAAATCAACGCCACCACAACTACCGATATTAATAAGATATTTAATATCGAATTTTTCTAATAATAATGTTGTAGCCATTGCAGAAGCAGTTCTGCCAATCCCTGTTTGAGCGATAATTACTTTTTTATCTTTTACTTTTCCTTCAATGAATTTGAAATTTAAATAAGTTGTTTCTTTTTTGTCTTCAACGAGCTCAGTAAACTTACTTAATTCTTGGTCCATCGCTCCAATTATACCAATCATTTTATTACCCCCAAGTTATTGATGAATTAAAGAAAGTTAATTCGTCATTAATACCTCTAAAATAGGTGATATTATCTTTTGTATAATACTCTAATCTTAAGATGGTATTAGGTTTAATTTCATTCAAATAATTTATATCAATTCTTTTAGCTTGATGTGAACTTAGAAAATCAATATCTAATAAATCAAACATCCATTTAATAAAAGTTGTGTTATTAACATGTTTATTTACATCTAAGTCACTATAAACAATTTCTTTTATCTTACTAACATAGTTTTCTTCTTCATCGAAAAAGACTTTTTTAGTTGTAATTAATGAACCTTGATTTTCTACATTAATATAATTGACAAATTTAGGGTTTAAATCCAAACTTCTTGTTTGTTTATTCATAACTGCCCATATAGATGAGGCTTCCATAATTTTTTCATTACTAGTATTTGTAATTATATAATCTCTTCCAAATAGAAACTTCTTATTTCCGCTTGGCCATGTTTTAACCCTAATTTCTTCTTCAAAACCTGCATAATCAAAGATTTCTAAACTGACACGACTTAAAACCCAAAAAGAGTAATGTTCATCCATGTAATTTTTATCAAAGCCAAGATTGATTGAATGAAGTGTCGCGGCCTCTTGTAAATATTCAAAAATAGATTCAATTTTAACCTTGTTTTTAAAATCAATTTCATCAACTCGTAGAGTGAATTTTTGTTCAAATACTTCCTTCATTTTAAAACCTTCTTTCTAATATAGACCAATGTAATCAAGGAATGCTAGGACAAGGGCGAATAAAATTAAAGAAAATGGACCCGCAGCATAAGATGCGATAACTTTATTTTTATTACTTCGATTAATTAAGTATAGACCTAGACACCAAAATAGTCCCATTGTTAAACTCTTTTTTTCGTAATTGGTAATGATAAACATTAATGTACCAGAAATTAATGTGAAATCTAATAAGTAATAAATACAATTAGTTATTGATTCAGACATTAGTTTTAGATGTTCGCGTTTATCAAATAAGTTGGTTATTAATGGTAATAAACTTATTTCTCCTAGCATACTAAAAAAACCTAGTATAACGGAAACAACACCGATAACAATTGTTATTATTAGGTTATTTTCAGGGTTGATATGATTATTTAATAATAGTAATAATAAACCTATAAGTGAAGTTGAACCAAAGCCTAAAGGGCTAAAATAACCACTTATCAGGGTAGATGCAATTAATGATGGGATAACAGCGATGATTAATAATAAGGTTAAAATAGTGGCACCAAGCAAATTGTTTTTACTTTGCATAATTAATGCCATGACATTCGGAGACATATTTAAATAAACTGCTAGAGATATTAACCCTCCCATTATCGCGAGTAAGTATTTGTTTTTAATCATTTTAGCTAAATTTGAAGAAAAAGTTTCCATCAAGACAGGTTTACTTAGTTTACCTTTATAATTAATTAATAAAACTAATAAATATAAAATCGAACTAAAAGTAAAGGCTGTAATACTAGGATCTAATAAGGTTAAAAATTGATGTGTAAAAATATATACAATAGTCGTAACTATTAATGTATAAACACTTTTTTTAATTCCAAAATGATGACCAATGATTAAAACAGGTAAGAGCAAATAGCCTTGAGCAAAGATATCAAAGATTTTACCCGGTTCATTAGAGTGAATAAGTGAACTAACAATAACATTTTCAGTTAAGAAAATAAAAATTCCATAAAGAGAAATACCAAGTAATCCACTTAAGATAATACTAATAATATAATTCTTTCTTTTGTGTTTAAAATATAAACCAATTAAATCACTTAGTAGTAAAACGCTTATAAAGGAAAAAATATTTCCTAGTAATGATAATGAAAAATAAACTGCTAGAGCTTCAATAATAATTAATGTAATCCATTTATCATTAAATTTAGATTCTTCTTGATTTAATTCCATTCTAATAGTATCTGAAAAGATGGAAAGACCTTTATATGATAAAAACGTATTAAAGGATGCAAGTATAAATATTACAAAATAATTAACAATCATGACCATCACCTTAACTTTATAACAAGTTAATATTATCGGTTTTCCAATGATATTGTCAATAAATAGATAAGAGTAGTCATAGAAATTCTAGTATTAATAAATAAAAAAGTGTATTATAATGATTGTGTTAGGAGTGAAATTATGGAAAAAATTGCCGTTTATCCAGGAAGTTTTGATCCTCTTACAATCGGACATTTAGATATTATTGAAAGAGCAAGCCGTTTATTTGATCATGTGTATGTTACCATTTCCTTAAATAAGCAAAAAAATATTCCCTTATTCAGTGTTGAAGAAAGAACTGAATTTTTAAAAATAGCCACTTCTTATTTAGATAATGTTACAATTGATCATTTTGAAGGTTTAATAGTTGAGTATTGTTTAAGTAAAAAAGCTCGAACTATTGTTAAAGGTATTAGAAATGTTATTGATTTAACAAGTGAGTTATCACAATTTAAATTCAACTATGAGATTAGTTCTTTAGTTGATACCATTATTATGTTACCAACGGCTAAAAACATTTTTATTTCTAGTACGACAGTAAAAGAACTTCTTTCTTTTGGTGGAGATATAACTCGTTATGTTCCTAAATTAATTCATGATAAAGTTGTTAAATGTTATAAGGATAAAATAAATAATAAGTAGAATTTAAAAAGACCCCCATTTTTCGGAGGTCTTAACTTTAACGAGACTTAATTGGTTCGTAATATTTTCTAGAATATTTATATAAAGGGGTAACGACTAATGGGGTAATAATCGCTGCTAGACTTATTTCAATTATGCCATTAGCAGTGATAATAAAATAAATAAATTCAAAGAAGTTTGGTGAAAGTTCACTTTCACTTACTGCTATATCATTATAAAAGATATAGATTGAACCAATTACTAAAACAGTATGGATTAGTGTTGATATTGCAGCAATAATAGCTGAATAAATAGTTAATTGAACTTTATTGTCTTTCACCTTATTTATAAATAAGGAAGCTAAATAACCACTTATCAATCCAAATAATAATCTAGGTAAAACCGATACTAATGGGTTTTGAAATAATGGGTCAAGTAGTGATTTAGGTGCAACATAAGCCATTATTAATGATAAGATACCAAAAGTTAAGCCTAGTACCCAAGACCTCTTATAACCGCCTAATAATGCAACAATAACGACAAAGATATGAAGAATTGTTATAGAAAAGGCTGGAAATATTAAAACAAAGGCAAATTGTAAGAAATAAACGACAATCATCATGGCAATAAAAAGAGCATCTAATGTCATCATTCTAATTTTTTCGTTACGCATTTTTACGTTCTCCTACTTTCTTTTGATGATGTTTATAAATGTAATATAATCCATCTAATAATAAAGTTTCATCAGTTATTATTTTTTCTTCACAATGTGGGATTATACGCTCGGCTAATCCACCAGTAGCAATTAAAGTGCATTTTTGATTCATTTCTTTTTGAATTCTTCTTACCATGCCATCAATCATAGATGCAGCACCATATATTGCTCCTGAATTCATGCAATCAGGTGTGTTTTTACCTATAACTTTTGGTGGAGCGACTAATTCAATGTGAGGGAGTTGAGCAGCGCGATTAGCTAATGCTTCCGCTGAGAGTCTAACTCCTGGAGCAATAACAGCTCCATCAAATTCACCTTTATCATTAACAATAATAAATTTTGTGGCAGTTCCTAAATCAATTAAAATCGCTGGATAATTATACTTTTTAATTACACCTACGCTACCAGCGATTAAATCAGCACCAACCTCATTAGGATTATCAGCTTTAATCATTAATCCTGTTTTAGTACCAGGTCCTAGTAAAATAGGCATTTTGTTAAATAAGGAATTAATAGCAAGAATAATAATCGCTCTTAAAGGCGGTACAACTGAAGCGAAGATAATATTTTCAATTTCTTCTTCTTTTATTTGGTTTATAACTAAAAAATGATGAATAATAGAAGCGTATTCATCTTCAGTTTTAGTTAAATCCGTATTTGTTCTAAAAGAATGAACAAGATTATCATCACGATAAATTCCCATGACAATATTCGAGTTACCTAAATCAATAACTAAAATCATATCAATTTCTCCTTTAATTACCATCCCATAAAGGGTACAGTATTTTTCGATGTGATTATATCATTAATATAATATGCACTGCAAATAAAATAACTCGTAAATGTTTAATTATTGACATCCTTTAATTAAGATAGTTATGATTAAATTAATAGGAGGATAACCTTATGAAAATTTATGAATTTGAAGCAGTTATTAAAAAGGTCCCAGATATTGATGGTGCTTATATTGAGATACCTTTTGATGTAAAAAAAGTGTTTGGTAAAGGAAGAGTACCTGTAATAGCCACTTTTGATGGTGAAAGGTATGAAGGAAGTTTAGTTAGAATGAAAACACCTTGCCATATTATTGGAATAAGAAAAGATATTAGGTCTAAAATTAATAAACAACCTGGAGATACAATTAAAGTTACGATTCAAGAAAGAGAAGTTAAAAAATAAAAAATCCTGAAATTATCAGAATTCTTAAATAATTATAAGTGGAACTTCATTTTCTTCTTTACAAAGACCTGCGTGTTGGCCTTTCATTATAAAAGAAGATTCTTTAATGCTAAAGGTATGATAAGTTGTTGCAATACCAACAAAATCTCTAATAAAGTCATCTATTTTTGGGTGTTTTTTTCCTTTACCTAAATACCCTTGATTGATAAATTCTTCCTTTGTTAATAATACATAATATTTTCCGTATTTTTCATTAAAGTATTTAGCAAACTTATTTTTATATTCTTCTTTAACATGAAACGAACAACATCTAGCTTCAATAAAAGGTCTAACTTCTAACATTTCCATTAATGTTTCATCTTGATAAATTGGAATGTATTCTTCAACATCAATTTGACCATGATCTGCACTAATAATTAGCGTGTAAGATGTATCTTTTAGATTAATTATTAATTTTTCAAGATTGTCTTGAACCATTTCCATATATTTATGAACAACATATGATGAAGGTCCATGTTCATGCATTAAAGCATCTGGGTTATCACAGTAAATATAAATGAATTTCTTTCCTTCTTGATGTGCAATAGTAGAGATTATTTCACATAAATGAGGGAAATCTAGATACCCATGATACATTGAATTTTCGTGTGTATTTACAATGAAATTAGGATAAATCAAATGTTTTTTAACATCTGGAGAATTTTCATCTATATAATCAAGAATGGATTTATATGACATTAACTTACAATAATCAAAATCATCTTCACTTATTTTAATTAAAGTATCATCATCACGATAAGGAAGGATATTTATGAACTTGTTTGTTTCTTTAAAATAAAGGGTCCAGCCTAGATTACCATGTTCAAGTGGTGAAAGACCTGATTCATACGTTCTTATAGCTGCGGTTGTCGTACAAGGGAAAACAGAGGTAATTATATCCTTTCGATGTTTTAATAAAAAGCCATCTGGATGGAACTTTTCTAAATAATCATTTCCCATCCCATCCATGATTAAAAGAATAATATTGTCTTTATCTTCCTTTAAGTATTCATCAAGAGTAGGTAATGATGAATGATTTACTTTTGCCTTATAATGTTTCATGATTGAATTTGTCAAATTTAAGATACTTTTTTTATAATTAGTAATCATTTTATCACTTCCACACTCATCATACACATTAATTTAGGAATATTCAAACATTTTTGCATTCATAAAAAAACTGCCTTTTAAATTATTATATTAAAGGCAGGTAGTAATCATTCTAAGACATCGCTATCGATAATTTTAGGCATGACTTTATAAAGTTTTTTAAGTCTAGGATAAACCTTTTTATAAATCCTATTATATAAATCATTATAAAGTTGATGATTCTTTATATTAGGTATGTATTCTTTGGTGTAATGAACCATGTTTTTAGTAGCTTCTTCATAACTATCATAAACATTTAAGGCGACTGTAGCAGCAATAGCAGCACCTAAACCACTAGTTTCAAAGGTTTGAATTTTCTTAATTGGAATACCAAAGATATCAGCATTAATTTGACAAATCGTATCATCTTGAGAACCACCACCTGAAACAGTAATGGTATGGATTTTTTGTTTAGTTCTTCTTTTTAGTCTTAAAAAAGCATGATATAATTCAAAGCCGATCCCTTCAATAATAGCACGATAAACATGAGCTTTAGTATGATAATCAGTAAAGCCAATAATTGAACCTTTAGCTTCTGGATTTCTTAGCATAGGTCCCCAGAATGGATGAAGAATTAAACCGTGACATCCAGGTGGAACGGTCGTTAGACTTTGATTTAAAATTTTTTCTGCTGAAGTATCTAAAATATAAGCACGTCTACTTTCTCTTTGAGCAAATTGACGTTTAAACCAATTAATCATCCAATATCCACGGTAAATTTGGATTTCAGTGTTAAATAAATTAGGAATAACACTAGGGTATGATGGTAAGAACATATAAGGTTCAACAAATTTTTTTGATGTAAATTGAATTGAAGATGCGGTTCCGAAACTAATTGAAGCATAACCGCTTTGACATGCTCCGGTACCAACTGTTTCGCATCCCTTATCTGAGCCACTACTAACTAATGGCCAAGATTCTTTCATTTTACTTTTTAAGGCAGTTTCTTTATTAATATAACCTATAATACTTCCAGTTTTAACTAATGGTGGAAGTTGGTCTTTTTTAATATTAAAGACATGATTTTTCATATTGAATTTTGAGTAATATTTTTGTTTTCTAAAATCAATTGGAATATGCCCGATCATATAAGAAGGAGTATCAACACCATTATTAGTAATTTTATAGTTTAGATAGGTTGAGACAAACCAATAATGTTCAATTTTCTTCCAATTTTCAGGTTCATATTCAATTAACCAATTTGACCTAGATTGTTTTCCTTGTGCTAAACCTGTAGGATACAACCCTACAATCCACATTAAAGTAGAAACCCAAAATGGCAACTTAAATTTATTACTTGCTTGTCTTTGATCTGCCCATAAAATTGTATCTCTAACCACATTATAATCTTTATCTAAAAAGACTGGAGTATCTCTTAAGGTTGTGATACTTACACCAATAATTTGATCCCACTTCTCTTGATTTCTTTCATATAGTATAGAGGAAGCTTGGCAAATACTATTATAAAAAACATCAGGATGCACTTCCCAGTATCCGACTTTTTTGGATTTTATTGGTGGATACTCAACCTTTTCAATATCGATTAGATTTCCTTTGGTATCGAATATTAATCCTCTTGTACTTTGACTACCAACATCAAAAGTTAATAATAAAATATTATCCTTCATAAATATTACTCCTTTGTTTGGGTTAATTCTTTCGAGCGGAATATGGTTGTGAATCGACTTAATGTCTTTTTGGGTTGCTCTTGGTTAACCTCTTCATCCTTAATGCTTACATTTATTTTTATTTCTTTAACAAAACGGTCATTACCTACATTAATAATGGCTTCACCAGCTTTATTCATTGTCCTAACATAAAAGGCTGCCACTCCTCCCATTAAGGAAATAGAAGCAGGACCAATTAAAGCTAAAGGACCATCAATAGTTATTAAAATTGGTTCAAAACTATAATGTAAAGGATTACCAAATTGGTCTACATATTTAACAACAATTCTAGTAACATCATAAGTTTCAGCTTCTTCAAGTTCATAATCATCAGCTTCGACAATTACATCACTAAAGACACTTTTACCAATGGTGACTCGTTTAACTTCTTTACCTTTTATATATCCGATATATTCATAAATTGGATCTTTTTCATTCCAATTAGCAACATATTTACCATAAAGTTCTTCGACATCTTTATATGATAATTTATTTTTCTTAATTAAAGCATAGGCTTTAAGTTTGCTAAAAAGAGGTAAGTTATTAGGTCCTCCATACTTTAATAATTCATTTAATAAATTCTTAATATTATTTAAATCATTTTTACTAAAGCGATGTTCTTCTTTATTAATTGACTCTCCAATAAAATCATCAATTAAAATTGGAGGATGCTTTAGATGAGGGAAACTTTTTCTATCAGGATAGAATCTACCAATAAAAACATCATTTTTAAGGAAATCAACATAATCACAATTAGTCAATATATATGTCCCTTTAGAAAATGAAGCATCATAATCCCCATTATTATGTGTCGTTAAAGGTTGTAAAACGACTTTATGGTCACTTTGAGAAGCATAAGAATAGAAAGCATATTTAGGATTTCTAAACATATCATTAACACCATGATAACAAATACGGTCGCCACTACCAAATTCCTGGTGGGTATTATAATCATTCATACACCAACCAATCGCTCCACTGATTCGATCATTACCCATCATTGTATTAATCACTCTTAAGTGTCTTAAGGCGTGTTCTGCTCTTCTTTCTTCATTATCAAAAGATTTAGTAGGGAACATATGACCATTATGTTCAGTAACTAAATAGGGAGCATTTTTAGGTGCGACATCATTAGGATTCTTTAATATTAAAGAACCTCCATCATGTGAAAAATCATTATATGTATAAACATCTTCTTTAAAGGAACTAAATTCAAAGTTTCTAACACCTCCGGTTGGACGTGTTGGATCTAGTTTTCTAGCAATATTATTAGTTTCTTCATATAATTCATCATCATCTTTTGATTCATTAATTCTAACACCCCAAATAATAATTGAAGGGTGATTAAAATCTCGATTAATCATTTCTTCTACATTTTGTTTAACAACTTCTCTCCAAGAAGGTTTAGATGAGACATGTTGCCATCCAGGTATTTCACTAAAGACTAATAAACCCATTTCATCACAAGCATCTAAAAAATGTTTACTATGACTGTAATGAGACATTCTAACAATATTAACACCTAAATCATATTTAAGCATTTTAACATCATTGTAATGAGCACGTTTTGGCATTGCATAACCTACATAAGGATAGGATTGATGATGGTTTAAACCAATTAATTTGATTTTCTTTTTATTTAAATAAAAACCATCTTTTCTAAATTCTACTTCTCTAAATCCAAAGCGCTGAGAGATTTCATCGATTAACTCCATTCCATCATAAAGTTCTAAAGATAAGGTATATAATGTAGGAGTCTCTAAATTCCATTCACTTGCGACAATATTACTCATCACAAATTTTAAGCTGTTTTGATTGATGTTTTTATATGTTTCTTTTTTAATAACTTCTTTTGAAGGGTTAAGAATTGAAGCTACAATTGTATAATTTTTATCTTTATTTAAAGTCGCTTGGATATCAAACGAAATCTTTGTAGTACCACTAGTAATAATTTTAACATCATTAAGTGATTCGTTATCTATAATCGTTAAATGGACCTCTCTATAGATACCTCCATAAGTTAAATAATCAATAACGCCACCAAAAGGTGGGATGTCATCTAATTCGTTTGAATTAACAATTACAGTAATTAAATTTTCCTTATTTAAAGTGATAAAAGGTCTAATATCAACACTAAAAGGTAAATAACCGCCTTTATGTGATTTAGCTATTCTTCCATTAATATAAACCTCAGCATAAGCCATGACACCTTCGAAGGTTAATATTATTCTTTTATCATTAAATTCATCACCAAAATAATACTTTTTTTGATAAGTTGAGATAAAACAAAAGGCTTTTTCATCAAAATAATTAAAAGGTAAGATGATATTTGTATGTGGTAAATCTACACTTATTCCATTAGATATTTCTTGACTTAAATAATCTTCATGGAAGTTATCAGCGTAGATCCAATCACGATTTAAATGAATTATTTGGTGCATAATAACCCTCCAAGTTCTATACTCGTTTAAATTTTACCTTACAATAGTTTTAAAGTCAAAATATAGTTAATTCTTAGTTGACTTAAGATAAACCCTCACATATAATGGAAATGGTTAACAAATTGATTTTAGGTGTTGTAAAACATAACAGGGAACAGTGTTGAACCACTGGCTGCCCCAGCAACCGTGATACGGACGAAATGCATTATGCCACTGAAAAATTGGGAAGGCGCAAAGTAGGATGAAGTTAAGCCGGTAGACCTACCTAAAATCTGTTATGTTACTCCTGGGTGCGAGTAAACATAAAGCAACCCTTTTTGCTTTATTTAACTCCATCCCTAAGATGGTTTTTTTATTTATTAGGGGAGGAAAAAGTTATGAAAAAGTATTTAGTTGTCGTCTTAATTTGTCTACTTAGTCTAGTAGGATGTGAACTTTCTATTAATATTGATAAAGAAAGTTCGTCAATTCAAGAAGATGTCGTTTTACAAGAAATTGACCAAATTATTGATGCTTATTTAGAAAATCATGTTAGTAGTGATGTAACTAACTATGTTGATGTGGCGATTTTAACTCACTTAGGTAAATTAGATGAATTTATAAGTGAAGAAGAATTTAATGAAAATATTACCAAAGAAACAATTGAAAGTGTTGAAAATGTTTCTCAAGCTCTTAAATATTCAGTTATTTTAAAAGCTTTTAATCAAGATTTAAATTCATTTGAAGGAGTTTCATTAGTAGAAAAACTAGCTTCTTTAAATAAAATTAGTTTATTCGAGTCACTTTATGGCTTAATGGCTTTAAATAATTATGATAAAGAAAAAAGTGAAGCAGTAAAAACATATTTTGATAATTTAATTGTTGATTTAACTACTGTTAATACACCTAAAGTTGCAACACCAGATTTAGGTGGGACAACTTTAATTGCTTTAGCTCCATACTATGATGAATTAGAAGAAGTAAAAGATGTTGTTGATGAATATGCTTCTTGGATTAGTAGTGAAGTCCAATTAGATAATGGTGCGGTACCTGATACTTATATGGGAGAAAATTCAGCGACACTAGCTCAAGTTATTATGGGTTTAGTTGCTAATAATATAGATCCTAGAAGTGAAGAATTTACTAAGGGTGAAAATGATTTAATCACAGCGATTTTAGAATATTCTAATGGTGATGGAAGCTTTAAATATAAATTAGAAGATGAGGATAGTGATTTATTCTTTAGTACACCTCAAAGTGTTTTAGCTTTAGTCGTTTATAAAAAGTTTGTAAATCAAAATCAAGCTGTAAATGCTTTTATCGTTTAATATGAAAAAGAAATTATTAATTACTATAGGTGTCATCACTTCTTTAGTATTACTTCTAGGTGTAAGTCATGTAATTAATTCATATCTTTTATCAAGTGAAAAGAGTTCAGGAACAATTACTTTTATTTTAAAAGATCAAAGTAATATCTTAATTAATGATGATCTTGAATATGATGAAAATCAAACCTTGTGGGATTTATTAAATGAAAATTATGAGGTAGTAAGAGATGAAAGATTTGAATACTTCATCATTGGTATAAATGAATATATCATTGATGATTCATCTTATATTGCTATTTATATTAATGATAGCTACGCTTTAAAAGGTGCTAATGAGTTATATTTAAAAGACCAAGATATCGTTGAACTTCGTTTTGAGAAGTTCTGGGGTGAATAAAATGCTTTTAAGACGTCTTACCTTATTAGGTTTTTGTTTGTGCTTATTAGTTTTACAAGAATATGCACTATCATTTGTACCGCAAGTTCAAATATCAACTCTTTTACTTTTAATCTATAGTAAAAACTTTAATTTCAAAGAAATGTTCATTTTATTAGTTAGTTATGTTTTATTAGATAACTTATTAATGGGTACATTTAGGATTGAATTTGTATTAGCTATGTTTATTAGCTGGTTTATCTATGTCTTTATTAATAAAACCATCTTTAAAAATGAAGAAAATGAATTAAAATTAGCTTTAACTGGGGCAATATTTGCATTTATTTATAGTTGGGCTTTTGTCGGGGTGAGTATTTTAGTTTTAGAAGTTAAATTTTTAGAATATTTATTATTAGATATACCATTTGAGATAGCTTTAGCGATTGTC
>DUOZ01000073.1 GCA_012838555.1 bacterium
ACATATCAAGCAAGACTACATACAACAACTGGTTATCCTGGAAGTAATGGTGATTTTAGAAGTTATTTAACTTCAGATTCCTATCAATTTTCAATTAATGAAGACACATCTACTAATCTAAATGAGCCTGGTACAATTTCGAACTATTCTGAAACAATGTCTGGTTTATTACCTAGATTTGTATCAAGTATAAATGTTAGTGGTGCAAATATTGATGCATATTTACTTTATGTTTACCAAAGTGATAATATTGTAACAGGTTATCCTTTGTTTTTAACATCTGCACAAATGAGTGAGTTAACTATAAGAAATTTATATCTTGTTGGAGGGGATACTGAGCTTGTAGATTATACATTTAGGTTTGTTCCATTACGTAGCAATACAATAGATTTAGGAAATAGATTAATAACAGTTTATGCAGTTAATAGAGAAACTCCTTATACAGACCAAACGATAGGAATTACTAATAGAACTTGGTATATTTTAGGGTATGGAGATGGTAATGGACGTGCAAATGCGAATCCATCAAGTTATGTAGATTCTGTGATTGAATCAATTTCTGTTAGTTTTGAAAATGTTGAAAATGCAACCTGGTATTCATTGTATGTTTATGATAGTAATAACAACTTAGTTAATGGATATCCACGTCCTGCTAAAAGTAAAAGTAATATAATTAACTTTAATCAATTAGATTTAATAGAAGGTGAAGGTTACAAACTTAAGGTTGTGGCCAATGGTGATGGTTGTTATAGTTCACCATTAGGGTCTAGTAAAGAATTGAATTTTAAGGTTACTAATGTTCCTCAAAGTAAAGTTCAAAATAGTAAACCAATCATATATGCAAAATTAGATTGGGATTTTTCTGAACAGACAGATATACCTGATAATGCTTATATTGAAACTGAAGAACCAATATATGATGTAAAAGTTATTGAATATTATCATGGGTTATGGAGAGATGATGCTAATGCTCAATATAAAATTCAATATAAGTACTATTCAGAAAATGGAGAAACATATGAATGGGAAGATTTAACTGGGCCAATAACAATTACTAACCCTAATCTAACTTTTACTTCAGTTAATATTCCTGAATATATTGAAACATATAGAGGTATTTATATTCGTTTTATCGCAGAAGGTCGAACTAATCGTGTTATCTTAGACGATATTAAGTTTTTACATGATAGAAGTGGATTACAAAAAGTAAATGCCACAAAAGAATTAATTAATAACACAATTAAATCAACATATAATCAAAACGATGTAATTATTTTACCTAACGTGGGTAGTTTTAATACATTAATTAATTGGATTGCTATTGGAGATAATTCTTCAAGAATTGATTTGGAAAAAGGATTGTTTGATAAGAGTGAAGAGACTTATACTATCACCCTTATAGCTACAATAATAGATCCTTTAACTCAAACAACAAGTGAACTTGAAAAAGAGATTGTAGTTAATCCTGTTATGAATTATGGAAGGATAGGTCCAGTATTTGATGTTGAAAATATGGAAGATGTGATTCCTTTAGCAAGTACAGGAGCTAAAATTGATAGTAGTTATTTAGAACTTACTTGGTCAACAAGTAATGTAACTTCCTATAATGAATCAGGATTAACTAATGGTAATTATTCACTAGCTATTGGTTCGCCTTTAGGTACTGGTCATATTACAAGTGAGTTTTCACTAACTAATATAGGGAAAATTAATTTTAGTTATGGATTATATGGAACATCAAGTAATGTTTCTTATAGAATTTCTTATTCTAATAATTTGGATACTTGGTATGAAATTGTTACTGAATCAATTAGTAATACCAATATAAATAATGGTCAGTTATATACAAAATCAATAAATTTACCATTTAATACATCTGAAGGTGTTTACTTTAGATTTGAAACATTATCTAATGGTGGTTTAATAATTGATGATTTATCTTTTGAAATCAATGAGTATGAAAAACTACTACAAGCAACTACTTCTTTAGGTAATGTATTTACAATTAATTACAATATGTTTGATGTGGTTACATTATGGAAACATGGAAGTTATGAATCCAATATTAATTGGAGATATTCAAATGGTGATTATATTTTAGATGATTTCTTGTATTTAGATTATGATGATGAAGGATATTCCATTAATTTAACTGCTGAGCTATCAATTAATGAATTAACAAGAAGTGTTGACTTTGTTATTAATGTCTTAGAATTAGATAAGTATCTTGATTTAGGTAATGTTTATGATGGTGAAAATTTCATAAATGAGGATATATTACCATCTGAAGGTGCTTTATTAGGCGCTGGAAGCTCACAAGTAACTTGGAAAACCTTGTTGGCTTTTGGTTATAATGAGGATTTTGGAAGATATAATGGTGAGTATGCTATTAGAATTGGAAATCCAGCCTTTATTGCTTATATCTATCAAGAAGAGATAATCAATGGTACTACTCGTGATGTTTTAGTTCATGGTTATCCTAGAGAGATTATTGAAGGTACTGGGCTTGATGAACTAAATTTACCAAATGGAGAATATACAATCAGTATTGTTGCAACAGATATTTTAAATCATCCAACAGCGCTCGTCTCAAATTCATTTAAATTTACAATTAATGATTCATATGATGATGTAAGAGAGAGATTAAGTGTAGGTGTAACTAGAGAAACTAGAGTATTATTTGAACCTTTAGAAAATGCTGATTACTACTTAGCTTTTATTTATGATGATCAAAATAAAGAGATTAGTGGTTCCCCATTTAAGATTACAAATGGATATGATATATCAACATTAAAGTTACCAAATGGTAAATATCAAATCGAAATTGTAGGTGTAGCAAAATTAGATGAAGAATATATGGATTCATTACCATCTCAACGTTTTGAATTTTATATTTTTGGTTCTGATGTTGTTTTTTCCGAAGAAAAACTAAATATTAATAGTATTAGTTTTAACAATAATACTTTAAACTTTAGTGTGGATAATATTACAAAAGATAATGCCTTAGGTTACCAGATTTATGCATATAAAAAAGATAACAATGAATTAAGAAAAATAACAGGTTCACCTTACTTTGTTGAAAATAATAACACCAATAATTATGCTATTAATTTAGCAAATGTTTTCCCTGATGGTGATTATGTATTTGGTGTTAAAGCGATTGGGTATGACTTAGAAAGTGGTTATGGTGAATATAAAGATTCTGATATATTGACAACAAATACTTCAACATTACTATCAATAAGATATTCAAATGTTATAAAATCAAATGAAAGATTAACAAGAAGTTCTAGTTCATCTTATTTAACTAATCCAATTATTAATCAAATTATTAGTGATGCAGGAACGAATGGAACTGGAACAGTTGTTTATAGAATGAGCGAAGATGCTTTCAAACATATAGTTGAAGATGAAGATGGAAACTTTGTTTTAAATAAAAATGTTTATGCTTATTATGTTATCCATTCTTTAGAAACGTCATTTGGAGCAAGTATATATAGTCATGAAGATGAAGATTACTATTTTGAACTTAGAAGAACCGATTTTAATAATTATATTAGAGTACCAATTGGTGAAATCACTGTCTA
>DUOZ01000151.1 GCA_012838555.1 bacterium
AATTAATATGAGAAAACATTAAATCTACAAGGTCTTGATTTAAAAAATCCAAGGAAACGTGTTTTGGAATAATATCTCTAACATAATTATGATTGTTTTCTACATGTGGTTTTTGTGATGATTGCATTGGATCACAATAGAAAATATTTAGTCTTTTATCATTATTTTTAGAATACTCAAACAAATCATATATGATAAATTCAGAACCACGATCAGTTAATACTACTGGTATTAGTTTTCTTATTACATCACACCCTAGTTTTTCTTCTAATTGATCAAATGATTTAGCCATTGATTCAGAAGTTTTTTCTTCATGGAGAAACCCAATCATTAAACTAGCTTTTGTAAACATAAGAGTTTGAATATAAGGACCAGAAACATCATTATAAATAGTATCCATTTCAACAACTGGAATATCAGGGTTTTCTTCTTTAAAAACACAATAATCTTTATAAGTTCGGTTAGTAAAGTTGACCTTTTCTTTTCTCTTTTTATACTTATTATTAAATTGCTTTCGCTTTGTTTTTTCCTTCAACGAAAGATTATGTAGTCCATATAAAGCAAAAACACCCATGTCAATATAATTATATATAGTTTTTTCGCATTGAGAAACTTCAGGATGAGCAGACAAAATTTGATAGATTGATTGGCCTTGGTTAATTAAAGGTACAATAATTCTAGCTAGTTCATCTCTCTCTTTAGTAGTAAGATTAATCCCTTCTCTAAAATCGATTAAGTCCTTTTCATACTCCATTTGAGCTTTCTTAGCATCATAATAATACTTGTCTAAAGGACAATTTTTGTAGTTAGGGCATTTGTTACAAGCACCTGGAGATCTATCTCTTTTTAAACAAGTTTCTTCTCTATAATCTTCACATCTTTTTTTGCATCCTCTACATTTTTTGCGATGAACACAAATGTTAGGGTAATAATAAGTATTTCTAGGTCTTTTAATTCTGTGTTTTCTAATCTCTTTAGCTACAGTTGTTTCATCTTTACGAATAGAAATGGCTATTTCTCTTTTGGTAAGACGTTCTTCTATCCCTAATTGAATTTTATCTCTATCATTTTGAGTCAAATGAGAACCATTGTGCCAATATTTCGATTTTGCCATAATTAATCCTTTCTAACGAAATAGATACACTAATGTCATTATAAAAACTAGAAGTTAATCTTACAATAATAATGTGTTTGTTCTATGTAAAACTAAATTCCAGTTAATATTTTAAAACTGGAATTTAACTTTTCACTTTACGAATAAAATTGAGTATAAGATTTTAGGTTGACAAATATATATAAAGTGGGAAATAATGGTATAATAATTAAACGAAAGAAGGTAGAGTATGGACAAAGAATTTTTTATTAAAACAAGACAAAAAGTTGTTGATAAATTAGTTGATAACAGTATTCTTATCTTATTTTCCGGTGTCAGTCCTTTTATGAATGCTGATGCTAAATATCCTTTTGTAGTTAATTCTAACTTTTATTATTTAACTGGAATAGAAGAAGAAGGATTAGCATTATTAATTTCTAAAATTAATGGTGAAGTTACAGAAACACTATTCATTAAAAGAAGAGATCCTTTTTTAGTTAAATGGGTTGGAGAAAATATTCAAGAAGAAGAGGCTAGAAATTTAAGTGGTATTGAAAATTATAGTTTTGTTGATAATTTTGATAAAGTAATTACTAATCATTTATTTTTAAGTAGTGTTAAAAATGTTTATTTAGATATAGAAAGACATTTAAATCAATCGATTGACTTTAGAAATGAAGATTATGTTATTAAATTAAAGAAGGAATATCCTCATATTAATATTGAAAATGTTTATCCGCTTATTACTAAATTAAGAAGAATTAAAGAAAAAGAAGAGATAGAAGAAATTAAAAAAGCAATTCATTTAACAAATTTAGGGTTACAACACATGTTAAAAAATATGGCTCCTGGAATGAAAGAGTATGAAGTTGAAGCCTATTATGATTTCATGGTTAAGAAAAATGGGATGAAGGAAGTAGCTTTCCCAACAATAGCAGCTGGTGGAAAAAGAGCATGTATCTTACATTACGTTAATAATGATGAAGTTGTTAATGATAATGAATTAATGCTTTTTGATTTAGGTGCTAGATCACAAAAAAGATATTGTGCTGATATTTCTAGAACTTATCCTATTAATGGTAAGTATACTTCAAAACAAAAAGAAATCTATGAAATTGTTTTAAAGGCACATGATGAAGTGATTAAAGCAATTAAACCAGGTGTTTCTGTCTTAGATCTTAATAACTTAGTAATTAAGATTTATGAAGAAGAATTAACTAAAATAGGTTTAATTAAAGATGCTAGTGAGGTAAGAAATTATTACTATCATAGTGTTTCTCATAGTTTAGGTCTAGATACTCATGATGTTGGTTATGACCGTAGTGAACCATTAGAAGAAGGTATGGTTATAACTGTTGAACCTGGTTTATATATTGAACAATTAGGTTTTGGCATTAGGCTTGAAGATGATGTTTTAGTTACTAAAGATGGTAGCGAAAACTTATCAAAAGAAATTTTAATTAAGCCTGATGATATTGAAAAATTTATGGCTAAGTAAAAAATCTCCATTGGGAGATTTTTTAGTGTTTATTTTTGATAATGAAGATTTATATTAGGAATTTTTGATAATGAATCTTCTAAGGTTGAATTTGTTAGAGGTGCATTTTCTCTTTGGTTTCTTAATTTTAAAACATTTAAGTTATTAGATAACGTGCAAACACCACCTGCACATCCACCTAAGCACATCATACCTTCTAAGACATTACCTTCAAAGGTACCTCTTTTAATGGCTTCAAGTTGCTTTTTACATTCTTCTGAACCATTAGCATTTATTGTTTTAACATCTATATCAGTATTAGTTTCTTTTAAATATTGATTAATAGCCGCGCTTACTCCACCGCTATAGCAGAAGTTGCGACCGTGAATTGAAGCTTTAGTAATATCTTCTTCTACTTCAACTTTACTAGGATCAATATCCTTAGCACTAAATAAAGCGATTAGTTCTTCAAATGTTAAGACATAATCTACAATATCCCTATATTCATCAATTCTAGCTTCAGCTTTTTTAGCCATACAAGGTCCAATAAAAGCAATTTTAGCGTCTTTATGTTCTTGTTTGATTAATTTAGCAACTGCAACCATAGGTGAAACAGTTGAAGAAGTATTTTCCTTATAGATTTCTGGATAGTTTAATTTAATATAAGAAACAAAAGCAGGGCAACAAGAAGTTGTTGTTATCTTGTTACTTTTCACATTTTCGATAATTTCTTGAGCTTCATGTTTACTTACCATATCAGCACCTAAAGCGACCTCATAAACATCATGGAATCCTAATTTTTTAATTGCGGTTAATGCTTGAGGTAATGTAGTGTTAGTGAATTGGCCTTGAATTGCTGGTGCAACAATGGCAATTACTTTTTTATTATTAACAATATCTGTTACAACATCACAGATAAAAGAAGCATCACTAATTGCACCAAAAGGGCATGCAACCGCACATTGACCACAATTGATACATTTTTCATCATCGATTTGGGCAATATCATTTTTAATATGTTTTAAAGCACCAGTCGGACAAACTCTTTTACATGGTCTTTCACTTTTAACAATCGCGCTATAAGCACATGCTTTAACACACATTCCACATTCTTTACATTTTTCATAGTTTATATGAGCTTTTGAATTCCCCATATATATAGCATCAAATTTACAAGTTCTTTCACATGATCTAGCTAAGCATTTTTTACAATTATCAGTAATTCTAACACGATGGACATCACATCCATCACAAGCAGCTTCTAAAACATAAATTAATCGGTTTCTACCTTCTAGAGATACGCCTTCAGGTGTTTTACCTATGGCTAGATTAATTCTTTCTCTAGTGATTTCTCTTTCTTTATAAACACAACATCTAACTTGAGGTTTTAATGAAGAAAAATATTTATAAACGATTTTATCTGAAAAATTATCTTTTAGTTCATTATTATATGCTAAGGTTGCTAGTTCTTTTAATACTTGTAATTTGTATAAATTAAAGGAATCTAAAACTGACATAAATCATCACCTTTGTTATTATTACATGTTAAGATAGATTATTCAAACAGTAATCGCTTACAATTAAAAGGTTATATATTTAATAAGGTTTTTTCATGCTTACAATTTTGATAACTTATAAAAACTTAAAAGTAGTAATATACTTTACTATAAGAAAAGGAAGGGGTGAATTAGGATGAGACTTTTTAATAAAGTTATGTATATACTATTTTTATTAATTTTACCTATTTTAACATTATATTTATTAAGAGAAAAGGTAACATATAGCGGTTATCCGTATTATCCTTTATTTGTTTTATTCTTTGTTATGCCCTTTATCCTTAAGTTTAAGAAATATAATGCTTTATCTATTCTTTTACTGTTTTTAACTTTATTATTCCTTTATTTAAGTATGGATAATTTTAGAATTCTAAATATAAATGTAGAAGAATATGTGATTATTATAGGCAAAGTCTTTTTACTTTTAGTTTCACTTTATTTTATTTTTAAATCAATAAAGAATAATGATTTAAGTTTTACACTTTATAGTTTAATTATCTTAGGTAGAGCGATATTATCTTTAATTGATTATCCGTATTCTATTAGGTTTATACGCGGATTTATTTATTTTGATGATTTATTAATTTATTGCTCCTTTATTATTAATTATTTCTTGTTTGAAAATGTTTTAATCAAAAATAATAAAGGTAAAAAAGTTAAATATAATGCGAATTTAGCACTTGTTTTATGGTTCTTTTTTGGTTTTCTAGGTTTTGAAAGACTTTATGTTAAATCTAAATACCGTCTTACTTATTTTCATGTAACAACATTATTGATTCTTTCATTTGTAGCTTATTTAAGTATTACTGTGCATCCTCTTATTTTAAATCGTAATCTATTATTTGCTATTTTTATAGGCTTAATACTAGTGATTAAATTATCATTTATGTTATATAGCTTATTTGAATTAGTCTCAAAAAATTCCATGACAAAATATACCTAACAATTAGCTAACTATTTGTGCTATATTATTAGCGACGGTAGGAGGCTAGGCAATGAAAATTATAATATGTATGGGGAGTTCGTGCCTACTTAGAGGGGCATATCAAGTAACAAAAAGATTTAATGAATTAATTAGTGAATATCGCATCCATGAAGATGAAGTGAAATTAGAAGGTGGATATTGTAATGGTATCTGTTCATCTGATGGTGTTAGTGTTAATATCAATGGTGAATTAATTCATGATGTAACAGTTGATAATGTAGATGGAATATTTAAAGAAAAAGTATTAAGAAAATTAAAATATAGCGATTTATATATTCATTAAAAAAAGACCTAGAGGTATAATGTTTACCTTTAGGTTTTTTGTTTATCTAGCTAACCAACCACCATCAACAGCGATTGTAAAGCCGTTTACATAATCACTAGCTTTACTTGCTAAGAAGACAACAACACCTTTTAAATCATCTGGTGTTCCCCATCTTCCAGCAGGGATTCTTTCTAAAATTGCTTCAGAACGCTCTTTATCTTCTCTTAAAGCTTTAGTATTATTAGTAGCCATATAACCAGGTGCAATTGCATTTACATTAATACCATATTTAGCCCATTCATTGGCAAGTGCCATGGTTAGACCTTTAACACCTGATTTTGAAGCGGTGTAGGAAGGTACCCTAATACCGCCCTGATAAGATAGCATTGATGCTACAGAAATGATTTTTCCACCTGTATTTTGTTTTACAAATTCTTTAGCAACACGTTGAGATAAGAAGAAAAGGGTTTTTAAGTTAATATTTAAAACATCATCCCAATCTTTTTCGCTAAAGTCAATAGCATCACATCTTCTTATAATACCAGCGTTATTAACTAAAATATCAACATGACCGAACTCACTAATTGTTTTAGTAATAATGTCTTCGATTGGTTCAGTCGTTAATAAATTGGCGACTACTTCTAAGAACTTACGACCTCTTTCTTCAACTAATTTTTTGGTTTCAGGACTTGGAACATAGTCGACGCCGACAATATCAGCACCAGCTTCAGCTAGAGCAAGGCACATACCTTGGCCTAACCCTGTTGAAGAGCCAGTAACAATAGCGACTTTACCAACTAATTTAAAATTATTTAAGATCATGTCTTAACCTCCTGTTTTATTTTAAGTCTTTAATTTTGATATGGTCCATGTCATCATAGTCCATATTTTCACCACACATACCCCATATGAAGGTATAATTTCTAGTACCTACACCAGCATGAATTGACCAACTTGGTGAAATAACAGCTTCTTCATTTTTAACAACGATATGACGTGTTTCATCTGGTTTTCCCATCATATGGAAAACAACATTTTCATCATCCATATCAAAATAGAGGTAAACTTCCATTCTTCTGTCATGGGTATGCGGAGGCATTGTATTCCAAACACTACCTTTTTCTAAAAGAGTACAACCCATAACTAATTGACAGCTTTGAATTACATCTGGATGGATATATTGATAAATAGTTCTTTCATTACTAGTTTCAATACTTCCAACTTTTTTAGGATTAGCTTTAGACATTGGAGCGTGAGTAGTTGGGTAAGTTTTGTGCGCTGGAACACTATTGAAATAGAATTTAGCAGGTTTAGTTTCATCATCTGAAGCGAAAGTGATTTCTTTAGAACCTCTTCCAATATATAAACAATCATATTTGTTCATCTCATAAGTAGTTCCATCAACGATAATGGAGCCTTTACCTCCGATGTTTAAGACACCCATTTCACGTCTTTCTAAAAAGTATTTAGCTCTTATTTCTGCAGCTGCTTCTAGTTTAAGAGGATTACTAGCAGGAACAACTCCACCTACAATGATTCGATCATTATGGCTATAAACGACTTTAGTTTCACCTAAAGTGAATAAATCAGTGATTAAGAAATCATCTCTTAACCTTTTAGTATCATAACTAACAAAATCCTTACTATTACAAGCTTCTCTAACTTCCATAAAATCCCTCTTTCCTTTAATTATATTCTACATGTTAGTTAATAATTTGCAACTTGACTACTTTGTTGCATCTTTAAAGATAAAATTAAAATTTATCAAATAAATATTAGCATTTTTTATCATTATTTTGAATAGTAAGGGCTTAGAATCATGCTATTTTTGTGCCTAAGGCACATACTTTACAATCATTAATTGTAATAAAATTAAGTCGTTAGAAATGAGGTTTAATTATGGCGAAATTAAAGATGACACATGTTGATAAAGTATACGATAATGGATTCCAAGCCGTTTATGACTTTAGTATCGATATAGATGATAATGAGTTTATTGTGCTTGTAGGACCTTCGGGATGTGGTAAATCTACTACTTTAAGAATGATTGCAGGATTAGAGACGATAACCCGAGGTCAACTTTATATTAATGGAAGATTAGTTAATAATGTTGCTCCAAAAGATAGGGGTATAGCAATGGTATTCCAATCCTATGCGTTGTATCCACATTTATCAGTTTATGAAAATATGGCTTTTGGGTTGCAACTTCAAGGTGTGGATGAAGATGAAATAGAAGTTAGAGTTCTTGAAACTGCTAGGATTTTGGGTTTAGAAGATTATTTAGATCGTAAACCTAGAGAATTATCTGGTGGGCAAAGGCAAAGAGTTGCTTTAGGAAGAGCGATTATTAGACATGCTGATGTTTATTTAATGGATGAACCATTAAGTAATTTAGATGCTAAGCAAAGAGTTCATATGCGTTCAGAAATAATTAGAATTCATAAAAGAGTTGGTGCTACAACTATTTATGTTACTCACGATCAAGTAGAAGCGATGACAATGGCTGATCGAATCGTTGTCATGAAAGATGGTGTGAGCCAACAAATTGGAACACCAAAGGAATTATATTTTAATCCAAGTAATATCTTTGTAGCAGGGTTTATAGGTGACCCTCCTATGAATTTTATTGAAGGAACAATTAGTAATGATGGTTATTTTTTTAATGATAATTTTAAAGTCAAACTAAATGATGAATTAATTAAAGTGACGTCTTCACATATAAATAAAGAAGTTGTAATGGGATTTAGACCTGAAGATGTAATTTGCCAAGATATTGATGAAAGTGTTGGTATTAAGTTAGAAGCAATAGTAGAAATAGGCGAACTACTTGGTGATAATCGTAACTTATATTGTAATATTAAAGATAAACGAATTATCTTGAGAGTAAATCCATATGTTCCGTTTAAACTTGATGAATTAATTTCCTTTATGGTTAAATATGAAAACTTACATTTCTTTGATAAGAAAACAGAAAAAAATTTACGATTGGGTGAAATAAATGATTAAGGGTTTTATTGACAATTATTTAAAAAAATTCCAGCCTTATAAAGAAAATAAGTGTTGGTGTTATGAAGATGGTGTTATTTTAACAGCAGCCTTAAACATGTATCAAGTATTTCAAGATGAAGAGTATTTAAGAATTATAGACAATTATTTAGAAAGTCATGTTGATAAGAATGGAAATATGTATTTATATGAAATTAATGATTTTAATATTGATAATATTCAACCAGGAAGAATTTTGTTTTATGCTTATCAAAAATTAAGAAAAGAAAAGTATTTACTAGCTGCTGATATACTTTATAAACAACTTATGGTTCATCCTCGGACTAATGATGGTAATTTCTTTCATAAAAAAAGGTATCCATATCAAGTCTGGCTTGATGGATTATATATGGCGATGCCTTTTTATGCCTTATATGCTAAAAAGTATAACAAAAAAGCAATATATAAAGATATAATTCATCAATTTGAAATGGTTAGACAATATTTATTTGATGAAAATAGGAAATTATATGTTCATGCTTATGATGAAAAAAGACAAATGCAATGGGCTGATAAAGTAACAGGAAAATCTCCTAATGTATGGTCTAGATCAGTTGGATGGTTAGCTATGGCTTTAATTGATGTTTATGAAATTATTAGATACGATATTAATGCTTCAAAAATAGCTAAGTTATTTAAAGAATTAGTTACAGGAATGATTAAATATCAAGATAAGAAGACAGGTATGTGGTATCAAATTGTCGATCAACCAACATTAGAAGGTAATTATTTAGAAACTAGTGGAACTAGTATGATAGCATATGCTTTATTAAAGGCTTATCGGTTAGGTGTTGTTAATTATCAACAATATATACAGGGTAAAAAGGCTTATTATGGTACTATTAAAAAATATTTTAAAAAAGACAATGGCGAATATAAATTATACGGAATTTGTAAAGTCGCAGGCTTAGATAATGAAAAGAGAGATGGTTCAATAGAGTATTATTTAAGTGAAGAAGTAGTGGCCAACGATTCTAAAGGAGTCGCACCTTTTGTTATGGCTTTTTGTGAAATGTTAAAAGGAGAGGTATAATGGAACAATTAAGTGCTAGGATTTACTCAAAAAGAGAAAAGAAAATTAAGATTATGCAGTTTGGAGAAGGTAACTTCTTAAGAGCATTTGTCGATTGGATGATTAAAAGAATGAATGATGAAGGTGTTTATGATGGCCATGTTGTCGTTGTTCAACCCTTACCAGTTGGAAGAATTAAAGACCTAGCAAAACAAGATGGTTTATACACCTTATATTTAGAAGGGATAAAAGATGGTAAAGTTGTTAGTGAACATGAAGTTATTGATGTTCTTGATGATTTTATTAACCCTTATACCGAGTATGATAAGTATTTATCTTATGCATCTTTAGAAGATTTGAACATCATTATTTCTAATACAACTGAAGCAGGGATTGTTTTAGATAAAGATGATACAGACTTTTTAAATACACCTAGGAGTTTCCCTGGGAAATTATTAGCCTTTTTAATCGCAAGATATCATCATTTTAATGGAGATATGTCTAAGGGGTTAATGATTGTTCCGTGTGAGTTGATTGATTATAATGGTCAAAGACTAAAAGAAGTTCTTAATGAGTTAGCTAAAATTAAACGTCTAGATGCTAGTTTTATTAAATGGTTAAATGAGGCTAATGAGTTTTCGTCAACCTTAGTCGATCGAATTGTTCCAGGATATCCAAAAGATGAGATTAAAACAATTGAACAAGAACTAGGTTATAAAGATAATAGTGTGGTTAAAGGTGAGGTTTTCCATTTATGGGTAATAGAGGATAATCCTCGTATAAAAAAAGAGTTTGAAGGTGCTAGTAAAGCTAATTTAAACATTGTTTTTGCTAAAGATATTAGTCCATATAAAGAAAGAAAAGTTAAAATCTTAAATGGATCACATACAGCGATGGTCCCTGTGGCGTATCTATCTCATATTGATTATGTTAAAGAAGCGGTTGAAGATAAAGATGTAGGAAAATTTGTTAAACTATTAATCTTTGAAGAGATTGTACCAACGATTAATTTAGATAAAGATGATATGGATAAGTTTGCTTCTAGTGTACTAGAAAGATATGCTAATCCTTTTATTAAACATGAATTAATGTCAATCGCTCTTAACTCTACGACTAAATTTAAAACTAGATTATTACCTAGTTTATTAGACTATTATCATAAGATTAATGAATTACCACGTAAGATTATCTTTTCATTAGCAAGTTTAATGGTATTCTATAGAGGAAAAAGAGATGGAGAAGTTATTAATCTTCAAGATGATGAAAAGTATTTATTGATGTGGAAAGATTTATGGCAGAAATTTGATAATAATGTTTATTCAATTGATGATTTAGTAAAACAAGTCTTAGGTAAAGTTGATCTTTGGGAGACTAATTTAAATGATATTGAAGGACTTGGTGAATTAGTTAGCACTTTTGTTAGTGATATCTTAAAATTAGGTATGAAGAGAGCTCTTAAAAAAGAATTATTACAGGGGGTTAAAAGGTGAGCAAGTACTTAAAAATTTCGTATAATGACAATGTTGTTGTTGCTCTTACTAATTTAAATAAAGGTGAAGTTGTTGAGGGTGTAACTTTACTTAATGATATTAAAAAAGGTCATAAAATAGCGATTAAAGATATTAATAAAAATGAAAATGTTATTAAGTATGGTTATCCAATAGGAAGAGCCTTAAATGATATTAAAAAAGGTGAACATGTTCATCTTCATAATGTCAAAACGAATTTAGAAGATATATTAAGTTATGATTATCAAAAATATCATACTAGTTTTGACTTTATTGATGATAACTTAACTGTTAATGTTTATGAACGAGATGATGGACAAGTTGGAATAAGAAATGAATTATGGGTTATTCCAACGGTTGGTTGTATCAATAATCAAGCTAAATTAATCGTAGAAGAATTTAAAAAGAGATATGATGTTTCTTTAATTGATGATGTTGTTGCTTATTCTCATCCTTATGGTTGTTCTCAATTAGGTGGTGATTTAGAATTTACTAAGAAAACCTTACAAAACATGGTTAGACATCCTAATAATGGCGGAGTTTTAATCTTAGGTCTTGGGTGTGAAAATAATCAAGTTAGTGACTTTAAAGTTGGAATGGAAGATGTTAATAAGGTTAGATATTTAATTTCCCAAGAGGTTGATGATGAAATTGAAGAAGGTGTAAGACTTCTTGGAGAACTTTACGAATCAATGAAGAATCTAAAAAGAGTAAAAAAACCTATTTCTTGTTTAAGAGTAGGTTTAAAATGTGGTGGTTCTGATGCCTTTAGTGGTATTAGTGCGAATCCTCTTGTTGGCATGTTTTCTGATTTTTTAACAACTAGAGGAGGGACTACTGCATTAACTGAGGTTCCAGAAATGTTTGGAGCTGAAACTATATTAATGAATCAGGCTAAGAATGAAGAAGTGTTTAAGAAAATTGTTAAGTTAATTAATGACTTTAAACTTTATTATAAAAAACATGATCAAGTAATCTATGAAAATCCTTCTCCAGGGAATAAAGAAGGTGGCATTACAACTTTAGAAGAAAAGTCTTTAGGTTGCACGCAAAAAGCGGGTAAAAATGAAGTTGTAGATGTTTTATTTGATAATGAAAGAATTACTAAGAATGGATTAAACTTAGTTAATGGACCAGGAAATGATTTGATTTCCGTTACTAATTTAGCTGCTAGTGGTTGTCATTTGGTTTTATTTACAACAGGAAGAGGAACTCCTTTTGGTGGCTTTGTTCCTACGATTAAGATATCAACTAATAGTGAATTAGCTTCTAGAAAAACAAATTGGATTGATTTTGATGCTGGAAGAGTTTTAACTGGAATGAGTTTTGATGAAGTTTTAAAGGAATTAGTTGAGTTAGTTATTAAAGTAGCAAATGGTGACAAGACCTTAAACGAAATATATAATTTTAAAGATATATCAATCTTTAAGAGTGGTGTAATTTTATAGGGGGAGGTAATAAAATGAAGGAATTTTTAAATGATGATTTTTTGTTAGAAACAAAGACTGCTAGTTACTTATATCATAATCACGCTAAAAAAATGCCAATTTATGATTTTCATTGTCATTTATCATGCAAAGAAATTTATGAAGATAAGCATTTTAATTCTATCAGTGAGGTTTGGCTTAAAGGTGATCACTATAAGTGGCGAGCATTAAGACAATACGGAATCGATGAAGAATATATTACTGGAAGTAAGAGTGATGAAGAAAAGTTTGCTAAATGGGCTGAAGTAGTCCCTTATACAATTGGTAATCCACTTCATACATGGACTCATTTAGAATTAAAAAGATATTTTAATATTAATGATATTTTGACACCTGCTACAAAAGATAAGATCTTTAAAGAGTGTAATGAAAAGTTAAAATCAATGGGTGTTAGAGAAATGATTAAAATGAATAATGTTAAAGTAATCTTTACAACTGATGATCCTGTTGATGATTTAGTTTATCACCAAAAATTAAAAGAAGAAAAGAATTTACCTTTTACGGTCTTACCCGCTTTTAGACCTGATAAAGCTATTAATATTGAAAAAGATTGGTTTGTGGATTACATTAAAAGTCTTGAAGATGTTGTAGGTTATAAAATTGAAAATTTAGATTTATTAAAGAAAGCACTTGAAGAAAGAATCGAATTTTTTGCTAAAATTGGTGCAAAAGCATCAGACCACGCTTTAGATACTGTTGTTTATAAAGAAGCAAGTGAACAAGATGTTGATAATATATTTAAAAAGGCTTTAAATAAAGAAGAGTTAAGTTTTGATGAAATTGCGGCATATAAAACTAATATTTTATTATTTTTAGGTAAAGAATATCATAAACGTGATTGGGTAATGCAATATCACATTGGCGCTTTAAGAAACGTTTCGACAAGAATGTTCAATAAATTAGGTCCAGATACCGGATATGATGCAATTCAAGACCAAGTGTTTGCCCAGTCTCTTGCTAACATATTAGATGCTTTAGATGTTAATGATAATTTATCAAAGACAATTTTATATTGTTTAAATCCTAGAGATAATGAAGTATTGGCAGCCTTAATTAATTGTTTCCAAGGTAGTGGCACTTCAAAAATCCAATTTGGTAGTGCTTGGTGGTTTAATGATCAAAAAGATGGAATTGAAAGACATTTAGAAACTTTATCACAATTTGCTTTATTATCTAAATTCGTCGGTATGCTTACTGATTCAAGAAGTTTCTTATCCTTCCCTAGACATGAATTTTTTAGAAGGATTTTATGTAATCACATTGGTAATTTAGTTGAAGCAGGATTATATCCGTTTGATAAAGAATTATTAGGAAAAATTGTTGAAGATATTTGTTATAATAATGCCTTAAATTATTTTAATGCGAATACAAAAAATAAAAGTCCTCAAATTTGAGAACTTTTAAATGTTTCATAAACTTCATTGCGATGAGACAAAGGATTCCAATCGCCGAAGATGTTTTCCATTTTATAATCAACTAGTTCAACGCTGCTTAACTGTTTAGCCCATTTAACACGAAGGTTTTCATCTTGGTTAATTGCTTTATATTCATAAAAACGTGCTGTTTGATCTCGATTTGAATCATTCCATTTATCAAAACCTTCTTCTTTAATATGAGGTCCTAGAAGGCAATTAATAAATGTTGCCATTCCATAATCTCGCCAAGGACGGGCTAAATAGACACTATTAGGTGGACAATTTTCACTTTTAAATTCACAACTTAAAAAGATGTGACCGTATTTAATATCTTTGGGATGTGCTGGAGCACATACATAACCAACGTCACTGTTATCTCTTTTAAGTGAAGTGATAGTACAATTATCAAAAATACAAGTTCCACATCCGAAAATGAAATCAACATCTCCTTTGATATGACAATGGTCAAAATATTGACGGAATTTACCTTGTGGAGTACGTTCATCATCTAACAAGAATCCTTCATACCTTTTAATTAGGTCATAAGGTAGAGGGCCGTTAAAGATAGTATCTTGTCTAGCATAGAAATTGCAGTTAAAAGCACTGAATTTATCTGCGTTAACATGTAAGGCTACGGCTTGACCAACTTCTTCACCATATCCTGAAGTGTTTTGGATAGTTAAATTAAAGAAAGAGACATTATTAGCTAAAACCATAACTGTGTAAGTTCTAAAAGTATTATATTCTTTACCGTCTTTATGAACTTTTTTAGCATAGTCATCAAAAGAAATGATGGTTTCATCTTTATCTTCGCCAACTAGGGTTATATTAGGGTGGGTTATTTTAATCTTTTCTTTATAAAATCCCTTTTTAATATAAATAGTAACTGGTTCCTCGTTTTCTTCTAAAATTAGATTTAAAGCACTTTGAATTGTATTAATTTGAGTTTTGGGATCGACTGTGATTAAAATCATATCCTTCACCTCGCTTTTTAATATTATATACTATTAATTAAAGACAAATACAAGATTAAATTTTAAATGGAGGGGTATTAAATGAAGATAGGTATCAGGGGACACGATGCTAAAGTTGGACAAATTGAAGAAGTGGTTAAAACAATTAAAGATTATGGATTTGATTATGTTCAATTAGTAGTTAATAAGGCTTTGTTAGATAAAAATGGAAATAAGATGATATTAAATGGAGAGAATGCACCTTTAATAGCAAAAGCATTTAAAGATGCAAATTTAAACGTTGCGATGCTAGGAGCTTATTTTAATCCAGTTCATTCTAATAAAGAAAAATTAAGAAATACAATCGAGTACTTTAAAACAAATTTAAAGTTAGCATCTTTATTTGATTGTAAATATGTGGGAACTGAAACGGGATCCTATAATGATGATAAATGGACTTATAATCCTAAAAACCATACTGATGAAGCATTTAATGAAGTTAAAGGTGTCTTTTTGGAACTGTTAGAAACAGCTAAAAAGTATAAATCAACTATCTTAATTGAACCTGCTTATAATCATGTTATATGTAATCCTAAAAGATTAAAGGCTTTGCTAGATGAGTTAAATGATGAAGAACATGTTAAGGTTACTATTGATATTTATAATTTATTAAATAATGAAAATTATGATAATTATAAAGAAATTTTTAAAGAATGCCTTTTATTATTCAAAAACAAAATTAAAATCATTCATTTAAAAGATTTTGTTATTAACGAAGGTAAGGTTGTTCAAACAGATGTTGGTAAAGGAATAGTTGATTATTGCTATCTTATTAAATTATTAAAGAACATTTGTGATGATGTGGTTTGTATTTTTGAAGGTGTAAAAAGTGAGTCGATTAATTACTCATTAGCCTTTATTAAAAATCTGATTTAATTTAAAATAAACTTGTATACAAGGTTATAATACCACTTAAAAGGTCATATATTATATGACTTTTTTAATTTATATAACGATAATATTAAGCGCTTACAATGTCAGTAAATTTATAAATGTATACATTTTCTATTGACATTAATTAAAACTTGACTTAAACTATAATTACAAAATGTAAGCGTTTACTAATAAGTTTTGGAGGTTGGGTACGAGATGAGTATTGAAACCTATAGAAAAATAGACCTTTTAATCTTTACCCTACTTGCCATAATATTAGACGCTATAAATGTGTTTGCCTTTAATGCATTCCCATTAGGAGGATTCTCAATATCCTTACACATAATCTTATCATTAATTTCAATTATTAGGTGGGGATATTTAGGGAGTGTCGTAGCCGTATTAGGTGGACTTAGTTATAGTATTATCACTACTTTTATTGGGGAGAATGAATTCTCATTACAATTAATTACAATGGAAAAAGTTATTCCTTATACTTTAGGGAATCTATTTATTATTGCATGTTCACTCTACTTTCTTAAATGGAAAAAAGTGAAATTGTTAATCAAACCTATTTATTGATTCTATATGTCATTAGTGGATATGTTCTTATTTGTTTAGGTAGATCTGTGTTGGGGTTATTTTTTAATCAAGATTTCATCTTTACTTTTAAAGAGTACGGATTACGTGAATTATTCAATGCTGTAATTGGGATTGTCATCATTCTCATTGCTAGAAAGCAAGAAGGAATGGTTGAAGACGTATATGAGTACTTAGTTAGATTTCAACAAAGTGAAAAAAAGCATAAGTTAGAAGTCCAAAAGATGGAAGGAAGTGAGACTCATGAAAAATTTGATGGATGAGTCAAAAACACTTGAAGAATTGAAACAAGAGTTAGCTAAAGAAGAACTACTCGAACAAATTGAAAAAAATCGGTGGAAGAATTACTTCCATATTATTTTAAAGGATTGGCGTTTATATATTATGTTAATACCAATGATTTTTTGGTATTTTTGTTGGCGTTATATTCCGATGGGTGGATTAATCATAGCCTTTAAGCGTTTTGATTTAACTACTGGAATGTGGGATTCTAACTTTGCAGGTTTTTACCATATCCAAGACTTGATGTTTGGTAATAAAGCTAAAGAATTCTGGGAAGCATTTAGAAATACGTTTCTATTAAGTTTTTATGGTTTAGTCTTTGGCTTTCCAATTCCAATCATCTTAGCTTTATTTTTTAGTGAAATTAAAAATAACCTTTATCGAAGTGTTGTCCAAGTGTTCTCATATTTACCTAGATTTGTATCAACGGTTGTTGTAACGACTTTAACAATCTTACTTTTACGAAAAGGTTCTGAATATATTGAACCAGGTGTTATATCAAATTTATTTTATAACATGGGTTTAGTACCTAGGACAGTAAATATGATGTATGCTCCTCAATACTTTAGAGCTATTTATCATGTAACAGGAATCTGGGAAACAGCAGGTTATGGGTCAATTGTTTATTTTGCTGCGATAATGGCGATTTCACCAACTAATTATGAGGCAGCTAGAATTGATGGAGCTAGTAAAATGGCCCAAATTAGATATGTAACCTTACCTGGAATGGCATCAACTTTAACAATTATGCTTATTTTGAGAATCGGAGATTTATTAAACGTAGGTTATGAAAAGATTTTGCTTTTAGCCAATGATAAGACATATGTAACAGCACAAGTTATTTCCTCTTATGTTTATAAAATTGGTATGAGTGCAACTGGTGGTAGTTATTCGCTTGGTGCGTCTGCAGACTTATTTAATGCTGTTATTGCAATGTTGCTTGTACTTGGTTCAAACCTTATCAGTAGAAAAATCTCTGATACATCATTGTTCTAAGGAGGGGATTATAAATGAAACGAATGGACAAATCAGAATTCTTATTCAAGATCCTCTCATATACCTTTACTACTATTTTTGCAGCGTTTTGTTTATATCCATTTATTTATGCAATATCTGCAGCTTTAAGTTCCAAAAACGCTATGGATAGTGGTTTAGTTATTCTTTATCCAGTTGAAGTTCAGCTTGATGCATTTAAAGCTGTCTTAGAAGATAAGATGTTTTGGTTATCTTATGCTAATACCTTATTTGTTACTTTTTATGGAACCATTTGGGCTATGTTTATAAGTGTGACTGGTGCATATGCTCTTTCAAAATCAAGATTAATATTCCGTCGAGGATTTAATTTCTTATTAGTCTTCACCATGTGGTTTAATGCAGGTATGATTCCTCAATATATTAATTATGTAAATACCAGGAATGTCTTTCATTCAATAGGAATTACAGATGATAAATGGGTTGTCGTAATTGCGATGGGTTTAGCTGCCTTCAACATTATCATTCTTCGTAATGCCTTTGAGGGTGTACCAAAAGAAATTGAAGAAGCAGCTATAGTTGATGGGGCTAATGATTTCCAAGTGTTAACTAAGGTATATATACCAATGACTAAAGCAGCTATGGCTACGGTTACATTATTTTATGGATTAAGTCGTTGGAATGGTTATTTCTGGGCTAGACAAATAATTTCTAATTCTTCTGAATGGCCTTTACAGGTTTATATCCGAAGAGCTTTGGAAGATAAGTTTGAAGCTATCAATTATGGTGTTGAACCTGATTTACCTTATACATATGATTCACTCTTTTATGCCATGATTGTTTGTGCAATTATTCCGATTATTATTATATATCCATATATACAGAAGTATTTTGCTCGGGGAGTTAATTTAGGAGGAGTTAAAGAATAGGTATTAATCTTTCGAAGTTAGGGCGAAAGATTCATATAAAGAAAGGAGAAATAAAGATGAAAAGAAAATTCCTATTAAGTCTTTGTGCAGTTTTAGTCTTAGGTTTAGCTGCTGGTTGTGAAGACCTACCACAAGTTTCCACATCTGAAGACAGCCAAGTTAGTTCTGGCGAACTCGAATATGGAGATGGTTCTACACTAAACATGGCAGTTCAATATCAAGCGAATACAGGAATGGTATTAGATGCTGAATTTGCACCATATAATGCAGCTGATGGCGTTGAATACCAAGCTGGAGATTTCAAACCTGTATGGAAAGAATTACAATCTAGATTAAAATTTACTATTAACGATGTAACACCTCGAGAAAGTAACCTTACTAGAATGTTTGAAAAACTTCAACTTGATAATTTCGAAGGTGTTCATATCGCTAATGGCCCAGTTAGTTATATTAATAGAGAAGCATTAACTAGAAATAGATTTGTTGCTCTAAACGAACACTGGGATCGCCTTCCTAATTTCAAGAAATTCCTAGATGAAAATGAAATCGTTAAAATTAATATTACAGCAGGTGATGGAAATATCTACTTTGCTCCTTATTTTGACGGTTATAATGATTTAGAAAGAATGTTTATCGCTCGTGTCGACTGGGTAGAAAAACTACTTGATGGCGATGAAATTGCTTATGATACAGAAACATTACTAGGTGAAACATATTATACACCTTATATGCCTGAAACTCTTGACACTAAGATTTCAGTTCCTAACGCTGAAGGTAGTGCTGTTCAAGAAATCACTAAAAAATATACTAAGAATGTTATTACTAAACAAAATGAATTAGAAGTTAAGAATGGTAAGAATGTTTGTGAAGTATTAGTTGATCACATTGATGAAACTTATGGTGAGCAATACAATAAACGTTCAGACCTATTTGTAGGTGTTGATGCAGCTTATGATGCTGATGAACTAGTAGCATTATTCAGATGCGTTAAAACTAATCCTAAGTTATTAACTGGCAGTGATGAAAAACCAGTTGTCCCATTCTTCCCACGTGCTAAATCACATGACAGATCAAGTGATATTCTACGTTTAATGGCTATTTGGGGAGTTAGAGGCTTTGAATCACGTTCAGATTACTTATTCATTGATGAAAATGGTGTATTACAAGATGCACGTGTTCAAGAAGATACAATGGATGGTCTTGAAAGACTTAACCAATTATACAAAGAAAAATTAATCCTTCAAGATTTCAACGATAATTCAGCTACTAGTGGTGGTAGTGGAAAATATCGCGAAGACTTATGTAAAGATAATTTAGGATTCATGACTTATGACTATAACCAAACAACAACCATATTAAACAGGGCTCATGAAGAAGAACATGAAGGATTTAATCTTGCTCCAGTTATGCCTGCAATTGCTAATTGGTTGAACGATGGAAAATACTTCCACTTTACAGAATCAATCCGCTCTGTTAAGACTGAAGGTTGGGGTATTACTACTAATGCAACTGGAAATGTTCTTTATAAAGCTCTTCAATTATTCGATTATTTCTGGAGTGAAGAAGGAAATAGACTAATGTCTTATGGACCTGAAGCGTGGATTGATGGAACAATCGAATATATGGGTAGAACAGTTCCGAAATTATCAGCTAAGGCATTAGAAGAATTAGCTACTCTTGCAGCTGGTAACTACACTAACTACTATCGTCGTTTTTTAGGCGGAACATTACCTATTGGTTATATTAAAGAACAAGGTATGGAATATCAAACAGTACATCCAAAGGGACAAGCTGGATTAGATAAGTTAATGAAAGCTATGGAACTTGGAACATTCAAAACTGTGTTAGTTAATCCAACTGAAAGTGATAATCCATTCTTCAAGATGGTTCCTACTACATTCCCATTAACAAAAGCTGAAGAAACAACTAATGAAGAAATCATTATTCCAACATTAGGTGAAAAATTCAAACCTCGTTCTTCTGGTGGATACATCGAATTCTTAAAATATATTACTAATGGATTCGGTGCTACTGGAGAAGAAGAAACTCTAACTAAAGAGGGTTTAATTGATCAAATTGTTAATGAGTGGAACCAAAAGATTTACATTGCAATTTATCGTGATTCTTACGAAAGACTTTATAAGTAATAAGTAACTAAAATGAGGGAGAGATTTATTTCTCTTCCCTCTCTTATTCTATATAGGGGGTATATTATGGCTAATTTTCAAAGAGTGATGCAAAAATATTTTGTTATGTTGGCGTTTATCTCTGTTATTAGTTTGTTTGTATATAGTTTAAGTTTTTTTACACCACTTGCACCTTTTCAACATATCGTAGATCATGTTGAAGGTTCAGATATCCTATTTGATAATAAAGGTGTATTTCAAACTTTTAATCGCCAAATATTACTCCTTAGTATAATTGGTTTTGTCATTATATTATTCTTTTTCGTCTTTTTTATGGGTAAAAGAAAGTATTATTATTTTAGTAACTATTTTTTTAGTATTATCTATTTTGGTTATACTATCTACTCGTTTTATTATTTGATAGATAACTTACCTAGTTTAAGAAAAATATTTGCTGCATTGCCAATAGAACAATGCGAAAGTTCAGAGTCTTGTTTATTGAAAATTGAAAAGATTGGAATTTCATCATCCTGCTTCATCTTTGATTTAGGTATAGCTATTGCAGCTTTATTATTAGCTTCTGGAGGATTTATTATCTACAATATAATTTTTAAA
>DUOZ01000074.1 GCA_012838555.1 bacterium
GAGAAATATAATTAATCTCTCTTAATCCTTTTAATCTTTCTCCAAATGCTTGTTTAATCATTTATACCACCAAAAAAATTATAACATAAATGTGTGTTATAGTTCACAATTATAACAATAAAGTTTGTTCACTCACAGAATTATACTATATTCATAATTTAACCTAAATTATTTCATCATATTTAATAATATAATTACTTACTAATATCTTTTCACAAAGCTGTTTTATTAAATTATATGGAATATTTTTAGGATTTTTAAATCTAATACAACCTTTTCCCATATCAAGTTTTGTAGATACATACTTCGGATATTCTTCTACGAACCAAGATAAAACTTCAGGGAACATATAAACCCCCATATGATAAAAAGCAATATGATTCTTTTGTGATGCAATTGATATAAATGGTAAAGGCTGTTTATTCACATGATATCCCTTTGGATATATTCTATATGGAACAACATAGCTTAACATTCCATAAGATATAATTTCTTCTAAATCATCTTTAAAACATTCTTTAATTATTTCTCTTAACTTTATAATAGGTACTTTTCTATCTTCAAGTAACTGCTCAATATACTCTTCTGGAGTTTTAATTTCGTTTTTCATTAATTCACCTGGTTTCTATTAAATATCTCATTTAAATATAAAGGAACTTTTTCTTCAGCCTTTTCATTAATAACTGTTACTTTTGCTCCAGCTAGCTTAGCTATATGTACCATGTTAGATGAAGTTGATGTATAAAATGAAGTACCTACCACTAATAACTCATCAGCTGTACTAATTAGTTTAACTGCTTCCTCATATCTAGGTATAGAGTCACCATACAACACAACATTAGTTTCTAAAACTATATTGCAATTTTCACATTTAATTGACTTTCTTACCACATTAAAGTCAAACACTTTTTTGCATTTTGGACAAAATACATTTTCAAGATTACCATGAATTTCAATTAAATCTTCAGATCCTGCTTTCTTATGCAAACCATCAATATTCATTGTTATAATAGGAACTTTATATTTAGCTAGAGCTAGATGAGCAGGATTAGGTGACACCTTATCAATAATATCTTTCATACTTGAAAGAATCTTATAAAATTCATCAGGATATTCAATAAAGTAATCTCTACTTAATTTATCTCTAATATCTCCTAGTTCTTCAAATGTAGGAACTCCACTAGGTTTTGAAATACCCGCTCCAGTAAATGCAACGATTTTTTTCATTTAGATCATCCTTTATTAATTTAGGTTAATTACATTATACCATTATTTATTTTATAGACTTAATAGAGTACAAAAACTATTTCTTTCTCAACTTATATTTAACTATAATCGCAACTATTCCTATAAGAGCAATACCTGCACATATTAATGCACCTATTTGACCTATTGTTAATGATAAATGAACCATATTCCTAGCCCCTTACAACACTTTTACTTACATCATCTAATTTACAATAGTTTTTTAATAAATCTTTGTTTTTATTATTAGAAACAGATCTTACATAAAAGAAGAAGAACGAGTAAAGAATCAATATAACAATTGGCATTATTATGGAAACAATTAATTTATTAGTAACTAAGGTAACTATAATCAACATTAAAGAAACACTACATAAAAGGATAATTTCTCTTATTATGTTCATTGATCTATGTTCTACAAAATTAGATAAGTACTTCTTATATAACTTAGTTGACATGAACCAATTATGGAACTTTTTACTACCTTTAGCAAAGAAAAAGGTAGTTAGTAAGAATAATGGAACTGTTGGTATAATTGGTAACAAAATACCAACAAAACCAATTACTAATGTTATAAAGCCTAAGATAATATAGATAATTCTTGTTATTAAGAATTTACTTTCATTTTTGTTTTGTTGAACTTTCATATATACAACCTCTTTCTATATTAATAGAATGAGTTAGTTATGACTAACTTCTATATTATCAAATATCGTTATTAATGTTGTCAAATCATATAATAATAAAGATAGCATAAAGTTTTTGTAGGTAACAAAATAAAAAGGAACCCTGTATAATTAAGTTTGAAAACAATACATTACACGGAGGTTCCCTATGAATATTTTATCACAGCAAGAAAACAAGTTCACTAACTTTTTAAACCAATCAATTAATCAAGGAAAGATTATTACAA
>DUOZ01000075.1 GCA_012838555.1 bacterium
TTTCCTTGTCTGTATGATATAATACGTTTTAGATGAGATATTTTATCTTATTTATTTTTATTTTAGTGAGTTTAGAAAGGAAAGCGTTTCAGTTATGAGTAATTTGTTCGATTTAATTAAAGTAAAGAAACATCAACCTTTAGTAGGATTCAAAGATTTTTGTAGGAGACTCTCAGCTGAAGGAATCGTCTTATTGAAAAACAAAAACAATACTTTACCATTAAAGAAGAAGGCTAAAGTAGCAGTTTTTGGTCGAATTCAATTCCATTATTATAAAAGTGGAACTGGATCTGGTGGCTTAGTTAATGTTGACAAAGTTGTATCAATTATTGATGCTTTATTAGAAAATCCAAATGTAGAAATAAATAAAGATGTTTATCGTCTTTATCAAGATTGGATAAAAGAAAATCCATATAATGCTGGTAATGGAATGTGGGCTAGTGAACCGTGGAGTCAAATTGAAATGCCTTTAAACGAAGAAGATGTAAGTAAGGCATCAAAAAGTAGTGAAGTAGCCATTGTTGTAATTGGTCGTACAGCTGGTGAAGATAAAGATAATGGTTATTATGAGGGTTCATATTTATTATCAAAAGAAGAAAAAAAGATGCTTGATTTAGTTAATAAACATTTTGAGCATGTTATTGTTTTATTAAATGTAGGTAATATAATCGATATGAATTATTTTGAAAACCTAGATCATGTCGATTCAATTTTATATGTTTGGCATGGAGGAATGGAAGGTGGAAGAGCGGTTAGTGATGTTTTAAGTGGATTTATCACACCTTCTGGTAAATTAGTTAATACTATTCCTTATCAAGTTGAAGATCTTCCTAGCCATGCACATTTTGGTGATAGAGTTAAGAATTTCTATGTTGAAGATATTTATGTCGGCTATCGATATTTTGAAACTTTTAATAAAAAAGCCTTATATCCATTTGGGTTTGGTTTATCTTATACTACTTTTGATATTGATGTAAAAAAGGCAGATAAAGTTGATAATCTTATTAATTTATCTGTTTTAGTAAAAAATACAGGAAATCATAAAGGAAAAGAAGTTGTCCAAGTCTATTTAAATGCACCTCAAGGAGTTCTTGGTAAAGCAAGCAAATCTTTAGTTGGTTTTGCTAAAACAAAGTTACTATCGCCTAATGAAGAAGAACTACTTGAAATTAAAATCGATGAAAATAGTTATGCTTCATATGATGATAAAGGAAAGACTGGTTATAAATCTTGCTTCGTTTTAGAACAAGGTGAATATAAAATCTTAGTAGGTAATAGTGTAGTTGATACTAAGTTAGTTTACTCATATGAAATTAATGAAACAAAAGTTGTTAGACAATGTGTGGAAGCGATGGCTCCAGTTGAGAGTTTTAAACGTCTTATACCTAAATTAGAAAATGGTAATATCATGGAAGATTATGAAGATGTTCCATTACGTTCATATAATTATTTAGAAAGAATCGAAGCTAATAAACCTGAAGAATTAGAGACTAAAAATAAAGTAACTTCCTTAAAAGAAGTTAAAAATGAAGAAGATTTAAATGATTTTGTTTCTACGTTAACAATTCAAGATCTAGCGGATATTTCTCAAGGAGAGGGTATGTCTTCACCTAAAGTTACTTCAGGAACTGCTAGTGCTTTTGGTGGACTTACTGAAGAATTAAAAGGAAAAGGTATTCCGATTATGTGTTGTGCTGATGGTCCAAGTGGAATTAGAATGGACTCAGGTAGTAAAGCAACATCAATTCCTAATGGTACAAGTTTAGCATGTACTTGGAATGTCCCTTTAATTGAAGAGTTAGGAATTTTCTTAGGATTAGAGTTAAAAGCTTATGATATTGATTGCCTTTTAGGTCCCGGTATGAATATTCACCGTCATCCATTTAATGGACGTAACTTTGAATATTTCAGTGAAGATCCATTAATTAGTGGTATGATAGGTGGCGCTTATATTAAGGGTATTCAATCAGTTGGTAGTTTTGCCGTTATGAAGCATATGGCATGTAACTCTCAAGAAACAGCACGATTTGATAGTGACTCAATTGTTTCTGAACGTGCCTTAAGAGAAATCTATTTAAAAGGATTTGAAATTGCTATTAAATATGGAAATGCTAAGACCATTATGACTTCATACAATCCGATTAATGGTATTTGGGCTGCAGGCAATTATGATATGAATACTTTAATAATTCGTGACGAGTGGGGTTTTGATGGCGTCATTATGACAGACTGGTGGGCTAAGATGAATGATGATGCTGGTTTAGAAAGTAGAAGAGGAAATCTAAAAGCCATGATAAAATCTCAAAATGATGTTTATATGGTTGTGGGTAACTCTGTTAGAGAAAACCCTTATGAGCCTAATATTTTCTCTTCATTAGAAGAAAAAACACTTCATGTTAGTGAAATGCAAAGAAATGCTAAAAACATTATTAGACTTGCTTTAGCTAGTAATGCTTTTGAAAAAGAATATGGATTTAGACATAAATATGAAGAAAGAAATGAACCTCCATTTATAGTAGATTCTAAGAAGAGTGAATATCCATTATTAAAGATGGTTAAAGTTGATGGAGAATCAATTTCCTTTAATCCAGTTGTAACTACTTATTATTTAAATAAAGAAATTACTATTGACACTAATATTGAAGTAGAAAGTGATTATCCTTTCTTAATTGAAAAGAATGATGAAAATCATAGTGTCTTAATTAAAGTAAGTAATGAAGATGAAGAAACGCTTTATAGTATTATTACAATTGATCATGAACGAGTTGTAAAACCTGAATTTGACTATAAAACAATTTCATTAGAGAATCCGATTGAAATTGGAGTTAATTATGCAAAATTCCCGATTGAACGATTCGCTGAAATTGCTAATGGAGTAACTTTTGAAGATGGAATCTTTACTAAACTTCCTAAGAAGGGAAGAATTAGTTATGTAGTTAACATTCCGGTATATAGTAAATGGATTATTAACTTTAAAGTTACAACTGAGGATATAGGTTTAGCTCAAATTCCGTTTTCAACTTATGTTGATGATGAAAATAAATTTACCTTAACAATTAATAACTTGCATGGTAAAGAATTAGTCATATCAGAACAAATTATCATTGAACCTGGTGTTCATGTCTTATCATTTGTCTTTAATATGACTGGTCTTATTATTAAAGAAATTCACACAATGAAACACAATTAAAATAAAAATGGTCCTCATAACGAGGACCTTTTGATTTTGATTATTATTTATCATCACTTAATAAATCATCATATGTAATGTTGAAAAGTTTTACTAATTTTCTTAGTTTCTCTAAATCAGGGATAATATCAGTTGTTTCCCATTTACTAACACTGCTTTTTTCAACGCCTAAAATTGCAGCTAGTCTTTCTTGTGTCATATTGTGTTGTTTTCTTATCTTTTTAAGGTTTTTCATTATAGTTTCCTCCTTCTATTTAATATTACAATTCTAAATGCACTGTAACCCCATTTTATGGAAGTTAAGTTGTCTTGTCAAGTCAAATTGAACGGTTTTCAAGTTTGTAATTAAATTCCCTCTTAAAATATGTCATAATTTCATAATGAGGTGGAATTATGCATCGATTAAGAGAACTTAGAAAACAAAAGAAATTATCTGCTCGTGAACTAGGTCTTATTTTAGGTTATGCAGAATCCACGATTTTACAATGGGAACGCGGTATCAGAGAACCAGATATGAAGACTTTAAAGGCGATTGCTGATTTCTTTGATGTTTCTTTAGACTATTTACTTGAACGTAATGATTTTAATTCTACAATGAGGGTAATAAACGAATATAAAGAAGTAAATGTCGTAAAGATACCTTTATTTGATTTTTATCCCCAAAGTATGGATGAAGAAATTTGTAATAAAGCAATAAGTAAGATTGAAATCTCACCTTTGCTTTTAGAAAAATTAACTAATCCCTTTGCAATAATTTGTCAAGATAAGGTGATGGAACCGACAATTAACAAAGGTGATATTGCTATATTAGATTTTACTACAAATGTTACTAATAATGATATAGTTTTATTTAAAATTAAAGATAAAATCTCTTTAGGTAGAATTCATTTAATGGATAATATTAAAATCTTTACTTTTGATGAGATAGGAAATAGTCCACTTATTAGTGATATTGATGATGATAATATTATAGCAAAAACCATTGAAATAAGAAAAAAAGTTGAAAAA
>DUOZ01000076.1 GCA_012838555.1 bacterium
AATGAAACATGCAGCGAATTAAAGGTTCATTATATCGAATTGAAAAATATTGGTGATTCTATTTTAATTCAATGTGATGAAATCGATATTATTGTCGATGCTGGAATTAAAAGGGATGGTACTGAAGTAGTCACACCTTTTTTAGAAGAAGTTGTTGAAGACAATATCATTGAAATGGCAATAGTTACTCATTATGATGATGACCATTATGGAGGCTTTGTTGGTTTAAAAAATCAATTAAGTGTCTTTAACAGTGACTTAATTATTAATAATTTAATTGATTTTGGTTATCGTAAAAGATATGAAAAAACTGAATATGAATTGGCTAGAGAAAATTTAATAAATGAAGATAATACAAATTATTATAAAATCCAAGATTTATTTGATGATAATAATGATGAGAGATTTAATAAAATAAAACTTGGTGATAATTGCATAATTGAATTATTACAAACTGATTATTATGATATAGAAGCTGATGATAATGATCGTTCAATTACCTTTTTATTAACTTATAATCAAGTAACTTTCTTTTTTGGTGGAGATATTACTACCACCCAAGAAGCTAGATTACTAGAAAATTATGATTTACCTCAAATTGATTATTATAAAGCTTCTCATCATGGGTCTTATACATCAAATTCAAGAGAATTTTTAGAAGTAGTCAACCCTAGTTATATTATTTTAAATTGTGTCGAAGGTAATAGTTATGGAATTCCTCAAAAAGTCGCAGTAGAAATTTTAGATGATTTTGCTAATGGAAATATCTATGTAACAGGATTAAATGGAACGATAACAGTCTTAGTTAATGAAAATAATCCACTTGGAACATTAACAATGTCAAAAAGCGACACCAAATTCATAGACTCTAATTGGTATAATGAGATTATGACAAATTAAAGATATGGGGGATTAAAATGCCATACATTCTTGTTTCATTAATTAGTGTCTTAGATGTGGTATTTATTCTAATTAGAAATAAGGTTAAAAATGAAATTGGTTTAGTTTTTAAAATGTTAGGTAGTATAAACTTTATTATTTTTGCCATTATATGTTTTATCCTTAATAAATCATCAAATATAAATTATTCATTATATATTTTTGGTGGTTTAAGTTTTGGTTTTATAGGTGATTTTCTCTTAGGTGTTAGGCGTATAGCCAAAAACAAACACCTCTTTTTAATTGGTGGATTATTTTTCTTTTTAATTGGGCACTTTATGTATATAGGTGCGATTACTTATTTAAGTAGTGTTAATTATTTTTTATTAGCACTTTTTATTTTTATCTTCTTTGGTATTTCTGTTTTTATCGGTTTTGCTTTTAGATTCACCTTTAAAAAGCTCAAATTTGGAGTCGCACCTTATGTTTTTACTTCCTCTTTATTACTGGCTTTATCACTTTGTTTATTATTATCAAAGTTTAATGATAATAAATCATATTTTTTTATCACTCTAGCAAGTTTGTTATTTGTTGTTTCAGATGCTATTTTATGCTTTTTATATTTTAAGAATTTAGATCAAAATTTAAAACTTAAGTTAAATCGGATTAGTTCATATTGTTATTTAACAGCCCAAAACATTTTTGCTTTAACAATCTTTCTAATTTAATAAGTTGTAATTATTAATCAATCTACTTATAATTAATTAAAAGTTGGAGGTAATGAAAATGATTGAAATTTTAAGAACAATTGATTTAAAAAGTGAAGTAAAATCATTAATTGTTGCTAAGAAAAATGATGATTTAAAGTTTAAAGAATTAGATGATTTACTTAAAGGTGGATTATCACTTGTTGATAAAAAGTCTGTTGTCTGGACTTTATCTTTAATTAATTCACCTAAAGTTCATTTATACTTAAATGAAAAAAGAGATTTAGAAGAGATAGCAAAATTAGAAGGTGATTTTGTTGTATTAGTTGATTCTTTTGCTAAAGAAAAAGATGCAAAACAAGTTGCTTATGAACTTGCCCTTAATATTTCTTCTTTAGATGATGAATTAACTTTAAAGACTGATGCTAAAGAAAAAAATAGAAACTTTTATTTTTATTCAAAAGAAGATATTAAAGAAGCAGTTAATGAAGGGATTATTGTTGGTCAAAGTGTTAGTTTAACTAAAAGACTCGTTAATTTGCCACCGAATTATTTGAGTGCACCTAAATTTGCTGAAATCGCACTAGAGAAATTAAAAGGATTAAGAAATGTTAGTATTAGAATATTAGGTAAAAAGGAAATTGAAGAATTAAATATGGGAGCATTCCTAGCTGTTAATAAAGGCTCATATGAAGAACCTAAGTTGATTGAAATTAAATATCAAGGTTTAGAACACGATGATGATTATATGTGCTTTGTTGGTAAAGGTTTAGTATTTGATACGGGTGGTTATTCTTTAAAAACACGTATGAATAATATGAAATCTGATATGGCTGGTGGTGCTAGTGTTTTAGGTGCTGCTCTAGCAACAGCAAAACTAAATTTAAAAGTAAATGCCTTATTTTTAATTGGAGCGACTGATAATCGTCTAGGTGAATATGCAATTGTTCCTGATGATGTTATTACCTCAATGTCAGGAAAAACAATTGAAATAACTAGTAGTGATGCTGAAGGAAGATTAGTATTAGTGGATGTCATTACTTATGCTCAAAAACTAGGAGCAAAAAAGATTATTGATATTGCAACCTTAACTGGTGCGATAATTCAAGCACTCGGTTCACATTATACTGGGGCATATACTAACGATGATAAATTCTATGAAGGATTTAAAGAAGTAACAAACAAGACAAAAGAAAAGATATGGTTAATGCCACTTGATGAATGTTATTTTGATAATATTAAAAGTAAAATAGCCGATATGAAGAATTCTGGTGGAAGAAGTGGGACAGCTTCAAGTGCAGCATTATTTATATCTAAATTTATAGAACCAGAAACTAAGTGGATTCATCTAGATATCGCTGGTACTAGTTTTATAGATGAATGTGCTACTGCTGTAATGGTTAAGACTTTTGTTGAATATTTAAGATCAATTGAGTAAAAGAAAATCACCTTGCTTCAAACAAGGTGATTTTTATTAAATCTTAACTAACTCTTCTTCATAAAGTTTTTGTGTTTCAACAACTTGGCCATTATTTACTCTTGATAGTTCTGCTCCAAAGGCCATAACATGAGATTCAACTGACAAATCTAGAGTTGATTCAAATTTTTGATTGTTTAATAGGGCATTCATATAATTAATAATAAAGTAGTGGTCTCCTCCACCATGTTCGCCCTTATCAATTTTTACTAGTTGATTTTCCTTAGGTATGATGACTTTTTTAACTGGGTTACCAAAGTAATGGACTTCAATTTCATTAGTTGTTTCAGTCGCTCTTATCTCCCCTTTTTCACACATAATTTTTAATGAACGATGGATATAATTGGTAAAGGCAGATAAGTTAAAAGTCGCTGTAATTCCATCTTCGAATTCAATTATTGTTACTTGATGGTCAGGGATATTATTATCACAATTATAAACGCATCTGCTATATTCACTATTTCTTAACATATATTGTTTAATATTTTCATCTTCGATAGTACTTAATAAATCTTTATATAATTCTAACGCAGAATAGATACAGGAATCTTTAATTTTACAATCAATACAATGAGGTGCCATAACATTTTCATCATATTTATCATGGGTAAAATAAGACAAAGAACCAAATGAACTTAATCTAACACTTCTCTTATTTCCTAGTAAATATAATAAGATATCCATATCATGACAAGATTTAGCAACAATTAAAGGTGCTGCGATTTTATCATTACGCCAATTACCTCTAACATAAGAATGGGCAAAGTGGAAATAACCAATGTTTTCGTTATGTTGAATATTAATTACTTCACCTAGTTCTTTAGAATCAAGTATTTCTTTAAGGGTACTAAAGAATGGATTATGTCGTAAGACATGACAAACTCCAATTAATAAATCAGGACGTTTCTTAGCTTCTTCGGCAATAGCTAGAGTTTCTCTTAAATTCATCGCAATTGGTTTTTCTAAAATTATATGATAACCTTTTCTAATTGCATCAATTGCAGGAATGTAGTGTTGATCATCTAAAGTTGCAATAATTACAACATCGGCAATTTTATCAACTTTGACGAACTCTTCATAACCTCTAAATACATATTTAGGATCAACATTATACTTGGCTTGGAATTTTGCTAATTTAGCTTCATCAATATCAGCGATGGCTACAACTTGATATTGATTTTTAAAATGTCTGTCTAGTTGATTTAAATAAGCTTCAGCACGATTTCCTAGACCAAGCACCGCAAAAGTTATTATTTTCTTATTCATTTAATCCTTCCCTTCTTTTATTTAATTAAATTATAGCATGAATATATTATTATAAATATAATTAAAATTAATGAATTCTGATTTAAATATATGAATTTAGATGACTTTTGAGTAAAATATAAGTAAAGAAGGAAATTAGGAGGATTTTAATGAAAGTAAAATTTGAAGATGTGAAAAATGCACCTGAAATCAATGAATATATAAAGCAAGCAGATTTATCTTTAAAAGCACTAGGTTATACAGATCATGCGTTTGGTCATGTTTATAAGTGTGTAGATGCTGGTGCTAAAATATTAAAAGAATTAGGTTATGATGATGATACAGTCGAATTAGTTAAAATTGCTTGTTATATTCATGACATTGGGAATGTTATTAATCGTCATGATCATGCTTTAACTGGTGCGGTGATGGCGTTTAAAATATTAGATAAAATGGGAATGGAACCTGAAAACATAGCTCGTATTATTACAGCGATAGGAAATCATGATGAAAGCAGTGCCTTTCCTGTTAATGAGATAACCGCAGCATTAATTCTAGCTGATAAAACTGATGTAAGAAGAAGTAGAGTTAGAAATAGAGAGTTAGCAACTTTTGATATACATGATAGAGTTAACTATGCTGTTGAAGAATCTTCTCTTTATCTAGATAATGACAATAAAACCTTTACCTTGAAATTAAAGATTGACACTAAAATTTGTCCTGTGATGGATTATTTTGAAATCTTTTTAAATCGAATGATATTATGTAGGAAAGCAGCTGAATATTTCGGATTAAGATTTAAACTAGATATAAATGGTTTAGAGTTATTATAAATTAAAAGTGAACCTCCTAGATTAAAAGGAGGTTTTGCTTTATAATCGTTGTTGTTTCAAAAGAAACGTTAATATATAATGTAGTTAGTTAATTTAACAAGGGAGGGATAAGATGAACTTAAAAAGATTATTTAAGAAAATTACTCCAAAAAAACTTTTAAGTTTCTTTTATCTTATTCTCCTTGGTATGGTTATTTTAGCCCTTTTTATTATGGTTAGTTTTGTTAATCAACAAGAAGAAATAAGTTTAAAGCATTATCAAGATATTTCCTCTTCATTTGCTAGAGTCGCTGCTTTAGAATTTAATTATGAAGAAGATAAGTTAGATTCTTTAGAATCATTTAGTTATGAACAACTTGTTAATTCTGACTATAATCAAGATTATGAAGAAATATTAAGACCTTTAATGAATAAGTATGATATTGTTAGAGTGTATGTTTTTAGGTTATTAAATGAGGATGAACTTTATATTAATCCCTTAAATCCTTCATCACCACCTTATGATATAAAAATTAAATTAGAAGCCGTTAATGATGAAAGAATTCGTCATGTTAGGTATGAAACATATGAAGAGGTTTATCGTCATGACCGCTCAGATGAAGAATTAAGGACTAATTATTTAGAACAAAAAGATTTCGCGCGAAGAGAAATTGATTCTTTTGGTGATTTTTATACAGCGTATCGACCACTATATAATGAAAATAATGAATTTATTGGCTATATTGGTGTAGAAACTTCACTAACAAGTTTTGTTAGTAATATGAATAAATTAAAATCCAATGTTTTAGGAATTGCTATAACACTTGGTTGTATTTTAATCGTTATATTAGGAATAATGATTATTATTTACCGCGTTGATTTAAGTAAACGGATTTTAGAACAAAGTAGTTTTAGAGATTCTACGACTGGTTTATATAATCGTTTCATTAGAAGAAAACTACAAAAAGTTTTAGGTAAAGATACTAGTGTTTCATATGCCTTTATTTTGATTGATATCGATGATATGGGTAATCTAACTGAATTAGGTTTAAAAGAAATCAGAAGAAGAAGATTAGAAAAGATTGCCCAAGAAAGAAGAAAAAGAGAATCTAAAAGGTAAAAAAGTTTATATATAGAAAGGAAGTGAAAACATGAAAAAGAAAAAAGAATCTTCAGTTAAGTCTTTAATGTCGTCTGCTTTAATGTTTTCACTATCGTTAATCCTTTTTATAGGTGTCACATATGCATGGTTTGCTATTGGTGCAAAAGTTGGAGACCTTGATTTTATAGTCGCAGATCCTAAAGTAGAAGCAAAACTTTATTACTTTGATGGTACTAACTGGGTTGAATCTAATCCTAGTGATAAAGACCCTGGTAGTTTCTTTTTTAGTGATATTTTGCCAAACCAATACTTTTATTATAAACTTGAATTATACAACTCTGGCAGTGTTGATAGTGATTTAAAGGTTGATTTTAAAGGAATTGTTTGTTCAAATGAAAATGAAATTACTTGTGTATCTAAAAGAATGCAAATTAAAAATTTAAAACTTTATGGTGCTACTTATGAAGATGGAAATTTAATTCAAGGTGATGAGTTAGGATTAACATTTGCTGCTAATGATAAGTATTTAAATCAAAATACTGATGGAGATATTAATATTTTGACTTATACACCATTTAATAAGCAAGATGCACTTATTTTATACTTTTATCTTTGGTTTAATCCAACACATGCTTATGATTTATCAACTGAACAAGTGGTGGAAGAAGTAAATAGTAATGAATATATTAAATCAAACTTACAAATCACTAACATTTTTGTAACTATTGAACAAATTAAAGACACTATACCTGATTGGGAGAATCTAGATGAAGGTTAAGATAAAGAAAATCATTATAACTTTCTTTACTTTTATATTCATGGGTTTTACAATTTTAATTTCCATTAGTATTATTACCTCTAGGTTAAATAATGAAGTTCCTAGTATTTTAAATCATTCTGTATTTATGATAGTATCATCTAGTATGGAACCTGAGTTATCTAAAGGTGATATTATTTTAATTAATAGAATTGACCCTAAAGATATAAAAGAAAATGATGTTATTACTTTTGTTATGAAAGCAGGTAATTCTAATATTGTTAATACACATCGTGTTATTAAAGTAAACGATGATGATACCTTTACCACTAGAGGTGATAATGCACCTAGTTACATTCAAGAAACTGTTTTTTATAAGGATTATATAGGTAGATATACAGGTTTTAAGATTCCTAAAGTTGGTTTATTTATTGATTTCTTATTTAGTAATTTAAATATTTTATTTGGTTTAATAATTTTAATTGCGATCATAATTATAGGTTTTGAAATAAAGAATATTATTAATCACTACAAAGAAAATAGAACTAAAAACGAGAACTAGAGTTATAAAAATTCTCGTTTTTGTTTTAACTAAATCTTAATAAATTTGTAATAAATTTTTTATTAATTATTAAGGTACTTTATTATTGATTAGAAAAGTTATAAATGTTACAATGGAAAGGGGAAAGGGGTCTATATTCCCCTAAAAAATAGATAAAGGAGTGAACTTTTAGTGAAAATTAGAAACTTAGCTTTAAGAGTATCAGCAGTTTTAACTGTATTGACATTAGCAGTAAGCTGTACTATCGTACAACCTAGTTTTGAAGATTCATCTACGGTTGTTACTGAAAGATGCGGCGACCGCGATGCTCTACCTGGTGAGATTGTTCTTAACTTCTGGCATGCATTAAATAACGAAAACCAGACAGCTATAGAAGAACTCACAAGAAGATTTAATGAAGAACATAAAGGTAGTGTTTGTGTTAATTTAACAGCTCAAGGAAATTATGACACTGCACGCGACAATACCGACGCAGCAATCAAGGCAAAGAATAATATCCCTGATTTAGTTACTACCTATCCAGACCACGTAGCAATGTTTGCTTTATCTGGAAATGTTGTTGATTTAAAACCATTTATTGATGATCCTGAAATTGGATTCACTCAAGAAGAATGGGAAGATATTTATGAAATTTATCGTAATGAATCACGTGCTTATGCAGGTGGTTATACTTATTCTCTTCCATTAAATAAATCAACTGAAGTTATGTTCTATAACGCAACATTCTTTGAAACTTGGTTGGAAAAATATGGACCACAAGGATTAAAAGATCCATCCTTAATAGATGTTACAGATCCTTCAACTTGGTGGACATGGGATGACATTAGAGATGTTGGCTTAGTTGTTCAAGAAATTACTAAGAATGAAGTTAACCCTGAAACAGGTAAGAATTACAATGAAGTTACTATGACAGTTGGAGAAACCCCAAAGACATTCAAATTCCCTGATGGAAATCCACTTCTTGCTTATGATAGTGATGAAAACTTATTCATTACTCTAGCTCACCAATCTGGTGGTGGATACACTAGTGTTGATGATCAAGGTAATTACTCACTAGACTTCATGAATGAAGTTACTTTAGGCGCAGTTGAAAAATATGAAAAATTAGTAGAAGAATACAAAGTTGCTACTATTCCTGCATTAATCGACCAAAGCCTAAGATATGCATCAGAACCATTCTTAAATGAAATGATTTTCATGACTGTTGGTTCAAGTGCTGGATCAAAACACAATGACCCTCAAGGTACATTTAAATTAGGCGTTGCACCTATTCCTCAAATGGACCTTGAAAATCCAAAAGTTATCCAACAAGGTACTAATATCACTATGTTAGATACAGGAAAAGAAAATTCAGAAGCTCGTCAAAGAGCAGCATGGTTATACATTAAACATGTTACTTCAACAGAATCAAGTGCTTATTTTGCATCTAAGACAGCTTATCTTCCAATTAGAGAAACTTCTAGATTATCACAAGAATATCAAGAATATCTAGCAAGAACAAATAGAGATGGCCGTCCACATGCAGGTGCACAAGCTGAAACTGTTGGTTCACAACAAGTATTTGCTTATTTCTTTGATGAAGCATTTGCTTCTTCAAGTAAAGTGCGTGACGATATTGGTATAGCGTTAACAGAAGCCCTCAGTGCTACAACTAAATCAATTAGAGATACTGCACAAGTTGTCTATGATAAATACAAAAATAATTAAAACCTTATTGATTGGTGCACTCTTGCTTAGTGCTGGGTGCACCATTTCAACCGGAAGTAATTCCTCATCAGTTCAAGAAATTGATTTATTAAAGAATATTAAGCAGTTAACAGTACGTTCATATGATGGAAAAATTAATAAAGGAACATCATATGATGATGCAGTCGAAATTATAGGTCGTGACTGTGATGAAAAAACATTCGATAAAGATGAGAAATTATTTTATTGCGATTTTAGTGAAGAGGGCGTTAAAGATTCAAGTGAGACTAATGATGTTGGTTTAGTATTTACCAAAAACAATGATGAAATATTTGAATTAACATATTTAGCTTACGATGGACCTGATTTACCAGAAGTTAGATCAGTTCCAGATAGAATAAATCGTAATAACTATTCTACTTATTTAAAATCCAAAGAAAATTATCCTAATTTAGAAATTGGTGTTGATCTTTTTGTAGATAAATCTGCTTATGTAACACTTGATCGTTTAACAGATGGTGATACAGCTGATTTCAAAGTCTTTGGATCATATGAAATTTCAGATGATGAAATAATTCAAAAACACCAAGTTGAATCTACTCGTTTCTTAGGAGTTGATACTCCTGAAACACACCACCCTACATATGGTATTCAACCATGGGGTAATGCGGGTAAACAATATACCTCAGATCGTTTAACAGAAGCTATTAATATTGTTTTAGAATTAGACTTTGAAGTAAGAGAAACTTATGGTCGTTTACTTGCTTATGTATGGGTAGATGGTATTTTACTCCCATGTGAACTTTTAGAAATGGGGATTGCAAACCCACGATATGTAAGCCGTAATACTTATTTTGATGAATTAGCAGGTTGCTATTTCAAAAGAGATGAATGGCAAAAAGTTATTAACCTAAAAGATCCTAATTGGGATTATGAATCACCGAATTATTCAAACAATACATGTACTACTTATAATTGTGAAAAGAATAAAAATTATAGATACAATTTCACATATGGATTCTAGAATAGGAGGGTATTAGATTCATGAAATTGAAAAAGTTGTTTGTGGTAGGCTTATTAGCACTTATCGCAACTGTAGGATGTTCTGTTGTTATCGTTGATCCTTCATCATCAACACCAGGAACATCAGTTGATACTTCTGAGACTTCAAGTGATTCTTCTGATGTTACTGAAGTAACAGCTATTAAAGACGTTATTGATGAAATTATGCCATTTGGTCTTGGTAAAGGTGTTTGTGATGACGAAAATCCATGTGTCAAAGACAAAACATTCACCATCGAAGGTTATGTCGTTGGCTATGGTGATGGTAACTACGCTTTAGATCCAGGACAAATTTATGTTCAAGATGAAAATGGAGATTCAATTCTTCTTCATTCAGCTAAAGACCTTGATAAATTCTCTAACGAACTTTATTTAGGTAAGAAAATTAGAGCTACTGGTGTATCCGATGTTTATAACGGATTACCTCAATTAAAAGGTTTTGATTTTGAAATCATCGATGATACTATCGCTGATGTTGCTTCATTCTATACTACAGTAACAATCAACGAAGTTCTTGATGCTGAAGAATTAGAATCAGATTTAAGAGGCGAATATATCTTAGGTCAATACAAATTTGAAGATTTAGTAGTTTATACTGAACCTACAACAAGTGGTTTAACTACATTTGCTTCATTAGCAGATATCCTTGAAGGAAAACCTGAAGATGAAGTTGCTAAAATTGGTGTATACCGTTTTGGTCAAATCGCTTCAATGTATTTAGAACCAAAAATCAAAGTTGGTGACGTTGTTGATTTATACGCTTCATTAACTGCATATGGCTATGGCGAAACTGATAAAAACAGTATCCAATTACATGCTACTAGAACTTCTGAAACTTTCCAAGCTATCGTTAAGAAAGAAGTTAGCCCTGAAGTTGGTGCAAAACTTGATGCTGTTGCTATCGTTCTTCAAGATTTAGTAAGAAATAATCAAG
>DUOZ01000077.1 GCA_012838555.1 bacterium
ATCAAATAAATTAAATAGTAAGTTAATTATTATCCCCATAATTGCTGCGGTTGCAATCGCAGGGGCTTTAAATCCAAACAGCGGTATCATTCCATTAGGGAAATTAAATGAACCACCAAGACCAACAATTAAGATAATAGCAATAATAGCTAGATGTTTAGAACTAAATAAGTCAACTTTCTTTTCAATCATTATCGCAATACCTTGAGCAGCAATAACACCAAATAAGTAAATTGAAAGTCCACCAATAACCGCTCCTGGAATTGAGTAAACTAAACTAGATAATGGAGTAAAGAAAGATATAATCATTGTAATAATCGATGCTGAAATCAAGACATTAACAGAGAAGTTCCTAGTAATAGACATTGTTGATAGATTCTCACCATAGTTAGTTCCAGCTGGACCACCAATTGCAGCACTAATCATATCTCCTAGACCATCACCGATTAAATTTAAGCCTAATTTATCAGCAATATTATATTTATTAGATACACCACGTTCTTTTGCTAAGTTATTAACATAAATATCTAATTGATAAAGGTGTGCAGTAGATTCAGGAATTGTAGCAATAGCGATAGGCATAATTGCTAAAACCGCTTCTAAAGAAGGAACTGGTAAAGTAAAATGTGGGACTTGGAAAATATCCTTAGTATTTAATAAACCAAAATTTACAAATTGGATACCTGTACTCCAACCAATAATTAAGGCTGTAACGTAACCAATAATTAATCCTAATAGAATTGGGATTTGACTCCAGATTCCCTTTTTAAGATAAACCGAGAAAAAGATAGTGGTAAATAGAGTTACTAAGGCAATAACCCATGATAAGTTAGTAGCTAAACTTGCATCAGTTACTCCAACGATGCTTGATACATCAGATGCATTGTTTAATGCTGTAGCAGACAGTGATAAACCAATAATTAATGCAACTGAGCCAGTAACTGTTGCTGGTAATACTTTTTCTATCGTTTCAAACTTAACTTTCTTTAATATGAGTCCAACAACGATGGAAACTAATCCAGACATGATAATACCAAACTGAGCTTTTCCAATTAATAAATCAGATGCAGTTTCGCCATATTCAGCAAGAGTAATCGCACTTATGGCTGCTATATATGAAAAACTTGAACCATAATATAAAGGAATTTTTCTTTTAGTTATAAAAATAAAGCATAGTGTTGCAAGTCCACTTGCAAATATTGTAGTTGAAACATGAAACCCTGTATATAAAGCAACTAATACTGTAGCAGGGAACATTACGATAATTTGTTGTAAGGCAAGTATTAACAGCCTTAAGAAACTTGGACTCTCATCAGGTAAATAACCTATAACATCTTGTTTAACTTTCATTTAATTTCCTCCTAGTAATATTTTCCTAAAAAAAGACGAATCCATTAAGATCCGTCTTAATAACTAAAATTTAAAAATACCATGGGCTCTAAGAGCCATTAAAACAAAATAGATAAGGAATAAGAATGAACTTCCCCAGATGATTGGGTGTACCTCCTTAGCTTTTCCTTTTAACGTCCAAACAATTGCATAGAAGATAAATCCAAATGCAATACCAATTGAAATATTATAAGCAAATGCCATTAAGGCGACTGTTAAAAAGGCAGGAATTGCTTCATCTAATTCTCCCCAATTAATATCAGCAAAACTACCAGCCATCATAATACCAACAATGATTAATGCCGGTGCAGTCGCAGCACGTGGAATAACTCCAACAAATGGAACTAATAAAATACAAGCTGCAAATAATAAAGCAGTAACAACACTAGTTAATCCAGTACGTCCGCCTTCTTCAATACCAGCGGCACTTTCTACATATGTTGTTGTGTTAGATGTACCGATAACCGCACCAATAGAAGTAGCGATTGAATCAGCAAATAAGGCTTTTTCCATTCTGGTTTTAAAGCCTTTTGAATGTTCAACTGCTTCTAAATCTTCATCAGTAAAGATTCCACTTTTTCTTCCTGTTCCAATGAAAGTACCAATTGTATCAAAAGTATCAGTTAAACTAAAGGCAAAGATAGCAAGTAAAGCCATTGATATCTTAGACCAATCAGAGAATAAATCAACTTTAAAGGCTGCACCAAAAGTCGTACTTAGTTCAGTAAAAGCTTTTCCTAAATCCCATTCACTATTAAATGATGTTAAACCCATTGGCCAACCAATTAATGTCGTAACTAAAATACCAATTAAAATAGCACCTCTAACTTTTATTAGTAATAATACAATAGTAAGAACTAAACCTATCACTGCTAAAATTGGAGCATTAACTTCAAATTTTGTAATTTCTGGAACGAAACCATAACCAGCATTAGTAACACTTATAATATTGGCATTAATTAAACCAATATAAGCAATGAATAAACCAATTCCTCCACCAATTGCTTGTTGTAAGAATTTTGGAATTGCTTTAATAATACTTTTTCTAACTTTGGTTACTGTAATTAGAATGTTAATAATTCCACAAATAAAAACGATGGCTAACGCTTCTTGCCAGGTAAATCCTAGATTTCCACATACAACATAAGCGAAGAATGCATTTAAACCCATTCCTGGAGCTAAAGCATAAGGTACATTTGCAAATAACCCCATGACAAGTGTGCCTATAATTGATGCGAAAATAGTTGCAAGAGCTACCGCCATCATTGGCATTCCAGCATCACCTAGAATGAGTGGATTGACAGCAATAATATAAGCCATTGCAAAGAATGTGGTCAGACCCGCTAATACTTCTCTAGCAAAAGTGGTCTGGTGTTCTTCAAGCTTGAAGAACCTTTTAATTGCGTTCATATTTTCCTCCCCCTTCGATAAGTTTAGTTTTGATTTTATAAAAAAAAAGCAAGTAACATAATCGTACTCGCCAAAAAATCCTTATTGTATTATCTAACCAATAAGCATAACCAATAGTCAAGCAATTTACGGTCGCTTGGTAGAAACTTCGGAACCAATTATCCGGATTATATTGGCGAATGCTATTTAATTTACAAAAATCAAAACCATAATGAGAATACC
>DUOZ01000078.1 GCA_012838555.1 bacterium
TCCATAATCAACCATATAGTATTAAATTAAATATTGGACCATTTGCATCTATATTATTAAAAGAAATCAGATAGAAACGGAGTAATCTTATGTTTAAGAATAAAGAAGAGTTTAAGAAAATATTTACCGAGAGAATAATTGAAAAGTTTGCGCGTTCAGTTGAAGAGTCTCACATTAGTGAACAATTTGATATTTTAGGGACTATGATTAGAGATTATGCTTCAATTAATCGCAAGGCAACTAAAGATGCTTTTGCTAATGAAGATGGTAGACAACTTCTATATTTTTCGATGGAATTTTTAATTGGACGTCTACTAGTCAATAATTTACAAAATCTAGGTATTTATCAAGTTGTAAAAGAAGGATTAAAAGACTTAAATATAGATATTCATCAGTTAGAAGCACTTGAATCTGACGCTGGTTTAGGTAATGGTGGACTAGGTCGTCTAGCAGCTTGTTTTATGGATTCGATTGCATCTTTAAATTATGTTGGACATGGTCAATCAGTAAGGTATGAATATGGGTTCTTTAAACAAAAAATTGAAAATGGTGAACAAGTTGAAGTTCCTGATCAATGGTTAACTCTAGGCAATGTCTGGGAGATTAGAAAACCAAAACATGCTGTTGAAGTTAAATATTACGGACATGTTGAATCATATCAAGTAAATGATCGAACATTATTTAGACAAGTTAATACTGTTAATGTAAAAGCAGTCCCATATGATATGCCTATAATAGGCTATAAAAATAAAGTCATAAATAATCTAAGACTTTGGTCAGCAGAACCTTCAGAAAGTACTTTACCTAAAAATCAAGATTTCTCATCCTATTTAGTTGAATTAAAACAACTTTGTCATGGCTTATATCCTGATGATTCAACTGAACATGGAAAGATGTTAAGACTTAGACAACAATATTTCTTAGTATCAGCAGGTCTTCAATCCGCAATTAATGCTCATTTAAGAAAGTATGATACATTAGATAATTTCCATGAAAAGCATGTTATACAGTTAAATGATACACATCCTGTTATGTGTATTCCTGAGTTAATGAGAATTTTAATGGATGAACATATGTATACTTGGGAAAAAGCCTGGGAGATTACATCTAAAACTATGGCTTATACCAATCATACAGTCATGGCTGAGGCTTTAGAGAAATGGCCAGTCCATTACTTCCAAAACTTATTACCTCGTATTTATATGATTATTGAAGAAATTCATCGCCGTTTTACTTTATTTGTAAGAGAAAACACAGGTAATGAGGATTTAGTAAGAGAAACAGCTATTATTAGAGATGGTATGGTCTATATGACTTATTTAGCTGTTGTTGGCTCATTTAGTGTCAACGGAGTTGCTTCTTTACATACAGAAATCTTAAAGAAACAAACTTTAAAACAGTTTTATCACTTATTCCCATCGAAATTTAATAATAAGACTAACGGTATAACTCATCGAAGATGGTTAGTTTATTCAAATCCTGAATTAACTGATTTAATTAATAGTAAAATAGGAGACGAATGGATTTTAGAACCTGAAAAATTAGAGAGTTTATTAGAGTTTATTGATGATGAAAAATTACAAAATGAATTTTTAAAGGTTAAACATCAAAGAAAAGAAATCTTAGCTAAGTACATATTTGATGCAACTAAGATTGAAGTAGATACAAATTCTATTTTTGATATTCAAGTTAAAAGACTTCATGCTTATAAACGTCAATTATTAAATGTTTTCCATATTATTTATTTATATCAAAGATTGAAAGAAGATTCTACATTTAAAATTCATCCTAGAACCTTTATCTTTGGTGCTAAAGCTGCACCTTCATATGCTTTTGCTAAAAATGTTATTAAATTAATTTTAGCAGTTGCAAATAAGGTTAATAATGACCATCATGTTTCTAAATTTATGAAAGTTGTCTTTATTGAAAATTATGATGTATCAAAAGCAGAAATTATTATGCCTGCTTGTGATGTGTCCGAACAAATTTCTACTGCAGGTAAAGAAGCTTCAGGAACTGGTAATATGAAGTTTATGTTAAACGGTGCGGTTACTTTAGGTACTTATGATGGTGCTAATATTGAAATCTCTTCACTTGTTGGGCCAGATAATTGTGTTATTTTTGGTTTAAGAGAAAATGAAGTAACTAATATAAAACAAAGTGGTCGCTATAACGTTTGGGATATTTATCAAAATGATATAAGATTACATAAAGTAATCAATTCCTTAATTGACGGAACCTTCTCATCAAATAAAGATGATTTCAAGACTGTTTATGATGAATTAATGTATCGAAATGATGAGTATTTAATTCTTGCAGACTTTAATTCATACGTTGAGGCTCAAGAAAAGATTACATTAATGTATGTTGATAAATCCTCGTGGGCTAGAAAATGTTTAGTTAATATTGCTAAAGCAGGTTATTTCTCATCAGATCGAACAATTGAAGAATATGTTCGTGATATTTGGTCATTAAATAAAATTGGAGTAATTAAATAGTATATTGAAGTGAATTTTCATTTATACTATAATAGACAAAAATGGAGGTAAATTATGGAATATCAAGAAAGAATTGATTTATTAAAAGAATTATGTGAAGCAAAGGGCATTTCTGGTCATGAAAGAAATGTTACTAGAATTATGAAAAAACACCTTCAAGATTATGCAGATGAATTTTTATATGATAATCTTGGCTCTTTAATTGCTAAAAAAGCAGGTAGCGGTGATGTTAAGGTCATGCTAGCTGGACATGTTGATGAAATTGGTTTCTTAGTTAGCAAAATCGAAAAAGATGGTTTTTTAAGACTTCATCCTATCGGTGGATGGTGGGGACATGTCTTAATGGCTCAAAGAGTTGTTATTACAACAAAAGATGGAAAAGATATTATTGGTGTTATAGGTGCTGCTGCTCCACATGGTATGGGACCGGAAGAGCGTAAAAAAGTCAAAGATGTTAAAGATTTATTCGTTGATTTAGGTGTTAAGGATGCAGAAGCTGTTAAAAAACTAGGAATTAGAGTAGGCGACCCTGTTACACCATTATCAACATTTGAAGTTATGAATGACCCTAATTATGTATTATGTAAAGCATTTGATGATAGAGTAGGTGCGGCAGTTGCAATTGAAGTTATGAAAAATCTTAAAAATGAAGACCATCCAAATATTCTATATTCTTGTGGAACAGTACAAGAAGAAGTTGGACTACGTGGTGCAAGAACAGCAGCTTATGTTGTAGATCCAGATATTGCAATTGCAATAGACGTTACTGTTGCTGATGATTTCCCAGGAGGAAAGAGCAATTGTAAATTAGGTCTTGGAACTGCTATTTCAATTGCTGATGGTAGTGTGATTGGTCATCACGCATTAGTTAGATTATTAGAAGATATTTGTATTGAAAAGAATATTCCTTATACATATGATATGTTAAGTGCTGGTGGTACTGATAGTGGTGAAATCCATAAATCTAGAGATGGTGTCGTAAACGCGACCATCTCCATTCCTTCAAGATACTGCCACTCACATAACACTATCATTCATATGAGAGACTATGATGCCACAGTTGCACTTCTAACTGAGTTTGTTAAACGCTTAGACCGTAAAACTTTAGAGGAATTAAAAGAAGCTAAAAGATAAAAACTAAAAATAAAGAGGCTGTAAAATAAAAGCAATTAAAAATTTCAGCCTTTTTTTAATTTAAAATCAAATTTATGGTTTTTCATTTATATTGAAAAATATAAGGTTTTAGGCTATTATTTATTAGTAATAATTAAGATGTAAATAGAAAGTAAGGATATTATGAAAGCAAGTAAGATGTTAATTTCTACTTTAAAGGAAGCACCTAATGAAGCAATCATTCCTAGTCATATTTTACTTTTAAGAGCAGGAATGATGAAAAAGTTAGTTGCAGGTGTTTATAACTATCTTCCTTTAGGTCTAAGAGTATTAAATAAAATTGAAAGAATTATTAGAGAAGAGATGGACAAGAGTGGTGCTCTTGAAATTCTTTCGAGTGCCATGCAACCAAAAGAATTATGGGAAGAATCAGGTCGTTGGAAAAACTATGGTCCTGAATTAATTAGATTTAAAGACCGTCATGATAGAGATTTTTGCTTAGGTCCAACTCATGAAGAGATTTTTACTGATTTAGTAAGAACAACTGTAAAATCTTATAAAAATCTTCCACTAAATATTTATCAAATCCAAACTAAGTATCGTGATGAAATTAGACCTCGTTTTGGTTTAATGAGAGCTAGAGAATTTATCATGAAAGATGCTTATAGTTTTGATGTTGATGAAAAAGGTTTAGAAATATCATATCAAAATATGTATGAAACTTATAATCGTATTTTTAAACGTGTTGGTTTAAAAACAAGAGTCGTTCTAGCTGATACTGGTGCTATTGGTGGTTCTGCTTCTCACCAATTTATGGCTATTTCAGATGTTGGTGAATCTGATATTGTTTATTGTGAAAAATGTCATTATGCTGCAGATGGTGAAAAAGCTGAATCTGTTCCAACTTATCATCGATATGAAGAAGAGTTTAAAGAAGTTGAAGAAGTAACAACACCTAATCAAAAAACAATAGAAGAAATATCTTCATTCTTAAATGTAACTCCTAAAGATGTTGTTAAAACGTTAATTTATGTAGATATGGATAATGATGAGTTAGTCGCAGCTTTAATTAGAGGTGATCGATTCATCAATGAAATCAAATTAGTTAATGCTTTAGGAATTTCTGAGGCCTTCTTACGTTTGGCTACTGAAGAAGAAATTAATAATATCAGCGTTAATGGGTTTGTTGGCCCAGTAGGATTAAAAGTTAAGTTATTTGTAGATGAAGAAGTAACGATGATGAAGAACTTTGTAGTCGGTGCAAACAAAAAAGATGCGCATTTAATCAATGTTAATTATGGAAAAGACTTTGAAGGTCAAGTAGTAGATTTAAGAATGGTTCAGGAAAATGATGAATGTATACGGTGCCATGAACCATTAAAAATTGAACGTGGTATTGAGGTTGGTCAAATCTTTAAACTTGGTACTAAATATTCTAATAGTATGAACTGTACTTATTTAAGTGAAGAAGGTAAAACTGAACCAATGGTTATGGGATGTTATGGTATAGGTGTTACAAGAACATTATCAGCTGTTGTTGAACAATATCATGATGAACATGGTATTATTTGGCCAAAAAATATTGCGCCTTATCATGTAGTTGTTATCCCAATTGATTATAAAAATAGTGAACAACAAATTCTAGCAGATAAAATTTATGAACAATTAAATAATGAAAATTATGAAGTTGTTTTAGATGATAGAAATGCTAAAGCTGGATTTAAGTTTAAAGACTGGGATTTAATTGGAATTCCATATGCTCTTATTGTTGGAAGAAAAGCTAGTGAAGGTATTGTTGAACTTAAAACTAGAAACGGAAATCTTAAAGAAGAATTATCTCTTGAGGAAGCTCTTAATAAGATTAAAGAGTTATTAGCAAATGTTAGATGAGGATTATCTTAGATAATCCTTTTTTTCAAATGAGGTGGTAATATGGTCGTTGTTAAAGAAGTGGATAGTAACAATGTAAAAGATAAAATGCTTAATTTTACTTATGAAAGTGATGGTTATTATGATCTGTTATCTAGTGAGGATGGTCTTACTTTTTCTTTTCAATATCAAAACCATCCAAATAAAATAGTTAAATCATCAAAAGATGCTTTAGTTCCTAGTTATATTGAAGAACCCCTTGTTTTTATTGCTTACAAAGATGATAAAGAAGTGGGATATTTAACTTTGGGGATTGAAAGATGGAATAATCGCTTAAGAATTTGGAATATTTTAGTTTTAAATGAATATCAAAACCAAGGTATTGGAACTATATTAATGAAAAAAGCTAAAGAAGTAATGAAATTAACGTCTTCTAGGCAAATTGTTTTAGAAACTCAAAGTTGTAATAATAGAGCGATTAATTTTTATATTAAAAATGGTTTTAGATTTATTGGTTTTGACACAGCATGTTACTCTAATTTTGATTTAATGAGAAAAGAAATTAGAATGGAATTTGCTTATGACAATATTGATGAAGAATTAAAAGTTTTTGAAGAAAAAATTCTAAATGAAATAAAAAGTAAACCACTTATGAAAGAAATTGATATTTTAAAATTTATTTATCAAAGTGAATTTGGCCCAGGTCATTTAATTAGTGATGTAAAAAATGCATATGAATATCTTCTTTTAGAAATAGAGAAAATGAGTAAGACTTCAAATGAAAACCTAATTGATAATCTAACAAATAATGTAATTAGGATAAATTTAATACCTTATTTAAATAAAGGATATGATAAGAAAACATTAATAACAATGCTAGCAATATCAGCATCTTTAATTAAAGGTTCACCATATTTATATAAACTTAAAATTAAGCGATTTTTAAGTTTAATTGAAAAGTATCAGTTAAATTATGATTGTAAATTAATCTTAGAATTACTTAATTATCAACAAAAAAATAATTATCAACCTTTCTCTCATAGTGATGAATATAAAAAAGGATATGAGCTGCATTATCGAGTGCTTAAAAAATCAGTTTTTAAAATGTTTAATTTGACGCTTGATGATTTAAAATCTGTCTTTAAATATAATGTTAAAGAAATGTATTTATTCGAAAATGATGAACTTGATTTTGCTAAATATCAAGTTAAATTAGATAATAATCAAAATATTTTACTTTATATAAGTGACATAAGTAATTATAATAAACTTAAAGACTACTTAAAAAACGCTAAGATAGAAGTTTTAAGTAATGAAGATTTAGTAATTGGTTTTAGAAATGAGGAGTAGTATTATGAATGGTTTAATTGAAGAAATTAAAAAGTTTGTAGAAGAAAGAAATTGGACTCAATTTCACTCACCCGAAAATTTAGCTAAATCAATTTCAATTGAAGCAGGTGAATTATTGGAATGTTTTCAATGGGACGGTAATAACTTTGATTTAGATGAAGTTAGAGAAGAACTAGCTGAGGTCTTTATTTATTGTGCTCAACTTTCAATTGCCCTTGATCTTGATTTAATTGAAATTACCAAAGATAAAATGAAAAAGAATGCCTTAAAATATCCTGTAAGCAAAGCGTATAACAAAAGTGATAAATACACTAAATTGTAGGGAGGTAAATGGATGAAAAAACTATTAGTAGTTGTAGATTTTCAAAATGATTTTGTTGATGGTGCTTTGGGTTTTGAAAATGCTAAGTTATTAGAATCAAGGATTGTAGATAAAATTAAAGAATATGAAAAAAATAATGATGAAATTATTTTCACATTAGATACACATTATGATAATTATTTAGAAACAATTGAGGGTCAAAATCTACCAATTAAACATTGTATTAAAGGGAGTTGTGGGCATGAATTATATGGAGAGGTGAAAGAATTAGCTAAAAATCATTTAGTTTTTGAAAAAGAAACTTTTGGTAGTGATAAGTTATATGAACACTTAAAAGCAAATAAATATTCACAAATAGAATTAGTCGGTTTAGTTAGTAATATTTGTGTTATTTCTAATGCTGTTTTAGCAAAAGTTGCCCAAAAAGAAACTAGTATCGTTGTTGATGCTAGTTGTACAGATTCTAATGATCCATCATTAAATGATATGGCACTTAAAGTTATGGAAAGTTTCCATGTTAAAGTAATAAATAAGAATGGCTAAATATTATAGAAAACTTAAAAAACAAGTGTTAGACTTACCGATTAATAAACGAATAATATTCATTTCCGATATCCATGGAAATTATGATTTGTTTTCTAAACTTTTAAAGAAGATTTATTTTAATAGTAATGATTATCTTTTTTTACTAGGAGATATTTTTGAAAAAGGAAACAATAATTTAAAAACTTTAAGATATGTGATGGAACTTACTAAAAGCAGTCACGTATATCCTTTAATGGGCAATTGTGATGATATTTATTTTAGAGATATAGTAAATATTAGAAGCGAGGAAATGTTTCTTAATTATGCATTAGTAAAAGGACATAGTGTTATTAATGAAATGGCAGAAGAACTAAATATCAAAATTACTAAAGATTCTAACGTTAAAGAATTATGTCAAATTTTTACAAAGGAATATTCATCTATCATTGATTATTTAGATACATTGCCACATCTTATAGAAACACCTTATTTTAGATGTGTTCATGCTGGAATAATAGATGAAAATGATGATAATGCTTATGATTTAATGCATGTGGCTGATTTTTTAAAAACTAATAAGTTATTTGATAAGTATATTATTGTCGGCCATTATCCAGTTATTAATTATCAAAATCAAATACCTTCATTTAATCCAATAATCGATAAAGTTAAAAAAATCATAAGTATTGATGGAGGCAATAATGTTAATCCTTATGGTCAATTAAATGCTCTTATTTTAGAAAGTATCGAATCAATGAATTTCTATTATGAGTATTTAGATGATTTTCCTACAATTAATGTAAAACTAACAACAAATCCTAACAATGAAAATTCAATTAATATCACCCATCATGATAATCAAATTGAAATAATAGATAAAAAAGAAGACTACAGCGTTTGTAAACATTTATCTAGTGGTAAGATCTTGAATGTTTTTAATAGTGATATCTACTTTAAAAATAATCACTATCATTGTCATTTTGGAACTGATTATCAATTAAAAGTAAATAAAAATGATAAGGTTTCTTTATTAAACAAGTTAAAAGAATTTTCTTTAGTTAAGAAAGATGGAATTGTTGGATACATTCCTAACATTTTTGTTTGATTAAATAGAATGAATAAGTATAATTTTGATGAGGAGTGAAAGAAATGAAAGAGACTCTTGTAGTGACAAATTTAGTCAAAAAGTTTCGACTATCAAAAAAACAAATGAAGATTAATAATGAAAAGGAACCAATTAAAGTGGCTGTTAACAATATAAGTTTTAGTACTTATAAGGGTGAAATTTATGGATTGTTAGGTCCTAATGGGGCAGGAAAAACAACAACCCTACGTTGCATTGCGACTTTAATAAAACCTAATAATGGTTCAATTTTAGTAGATGGATTAAGTATTAAAGAAGATTTAAAAATCAAAAAAAGAATTGGCTTTTTAACTAATGATTTAAAATTAGAAGAAGATTTTACACCAAATTACTTGTATAATTATTTTTCTAAATTCCATGAATTAAGTGATGAATTTATTGAAAAAAGAAAAAAGTTTCTGTTTGATAAATTTGGTATTAATGAATTTGCAGAAGTTAAAGTCGGTGAACTTTCAACA
>DUOZ01000079.1 GCA_012838555.1 bacterium
AAAGTAAAAAGATGCATTATGCACCTTCATTTAAATTTTCAAACTCATTAACAAGTTCAAGTAACTTTTTATAATCACCATTTTGATAATTATCAACATTTTCATTAACATTATTGATTAAGAAATTAGTTAATAAAAAAGATTTAACACCCAATTTATTTATAATCATATCTTCACCGATATCATTACCAATCATTAAGCATTCATCAGGTTTTTTATTAAGAGTTTCTAAAATATCCTGATAATATTTTAAATTAGGTTTACAATGATATGAGTTTTCATAAGTAGTTACTAATTTAAAGTCATTTGGGTTTAATCCTGCCCACCTGATCCTCTTAAATGTTGCAATTTGAGGAAATAATGGGTTAGTAGCAAGGGCTAAAGTATAGCCTTTTTCTTTTAAAATTTTGATAATTTTTACGACATCTTCATCCTTACTTGTTACTTTTTCAACTTGATCAAAAACTTCTTCATAGAACTTTTCAAATGTTTTAACTAATTTTTCGTCGGTATCAACTAAAGAAGAAAAAGTCTCCCAAAATATATCTTCATTGCTTTTACCACTATCATTATTAATCATTGCAAATGTACCAGTCATTACAGCTTTGATTAATTCATTACCATCATAACCATGTTTAATTAAATGCTCGGTTAATAAGTTAAAATAAGTCTTTATGAATTCATTTTGATCCATACCTAATAAAGTACCATCTAAATCAAATAAAATTGTATTGATAAGAACACCTCCAATTACATGTCTTTTATTATACTTGATTCTAAAAAAGTGGTCAAACTTGTCTTTATCACTATTTTTTGCATCTTATTAATATTGTTTCAATAATATATTAATGCTAATATTTATATAACTGAAGATAAAGAAAGGTGATATTGTGTTTACTTATCAAATTGAAGATAATGTTGTAATCATTGATTTTAAAACATTTAAGGGCTATATAAGGGTAATTACGCCGTCGATTATCAATATTGCTGATAAAAGCGAAATACCTTCCTTTGCTGTTGAAAACAAAGACTTTCCTAATTGCACCTTTGATGTAATCAAAGAAAAAGATTCGCTCTTAATTAGAACTAACTCATTAATTGTTAAAGTTAGTGATAACTTCAAAGTTGACTTTTATAATTTGAAAAATGAAGAAATTTGTATTGATTATCTAAGTGAGAACAAAAAACATCTAATCGAAGTAACAAAGAAATTAAAAGATGATGAATGTATTTATGGACTTGGAGATAAGATTTCCTTCTTAAATAAACGAGGTTATGATTATATTAATTGGAATACTGATGACCCTTCTCCTCATTTAGAAACCTATAAATCACTTTATAAGTCAATCCCTTTTATCATCTGTTTTAATAAGAAATTAATTTATGGAATCTTTTTTGATAATCATTATAAAACTTTCTTTGACTTAGGAAAGACTCATCCTGATTATTATTCTTTTGGTGCAGATGAAGGACATTTAAATTATTACTTTATCTATGGCAATAACTTTACTGAAGTAGTTAAAGGTTATACTTTTTTAACAGGCAGAGCTCCTTTACCTCAACTTTGGACTTTGGGTGCTCACCAATCAAGATGGTCATATTTTACTGAAGAGGAAGTAAGAGATATCGCAAACAATTACCGAAAACATCAAATACCTCTAGATTGTATTCATATTGATATTGATTATATGGATAAATATAAAGTCTTTACTATTTCAAATGAACGTTTCCCTACTTTTAAAAAGATGGTTGATGACTTAAATAATCAAGGCATTAAAGCTGTAACTATTATTGATCCAGGTGTAAAAGTTGAAGAGGGTTATGGCGTTTATGAAGAAGGGATAAAAGAAGGCTATTTCGCGACTTACGGGGGCGAAACTTATGTTAATGCAGTTTGGCCTGGAGATTCTGTTTTCCCTTCATTTATTAGCGAAAAAGTGCGTAATTGGTGGAAATCCAAAACAAAATTCCTTACCGACTTAGGAATAAGAGGAATTTGGGATGATATGAATGAACCTGCGAGTTTTAAAGGACCTTTACCAGATGATGTTGTTTTTCCAGGTGATGATAGAGATTATTTGCATAAAGAAATTCATAATGTCTATGGTCATTTAATGGCTAAAGCAACTTATGATGGATTAAAAGAATATGATAAAAAAAGGCCTTTTGTTATAACTAGAGCTTGTTATAGTGGTACCCAAAAATATTCAATCGTTTGGACAGGTGATAACACAAGTATTTGGACTCACCTTCAATTCCAAATCCCACAACTATGTACATTAGGTATTAGCGGTTTCCCTTATTGTGGTACTGATATTGGTGGCTTTGGTGGCGATACAAATAAAGAATTATTAATTAGATGGGTTGAAGCAAGTTGTTTTGTACCTTTCTTTAGAAACCATACTGCTAATGGAACAAGAAGACAAGAACCTTGGCAATTTGATGATGAAACCCTTAATATTTATCGTAAATACGTCGTTTTAAGATATTCATTCATTCCTTACTTATACGATTTAGCCTATGAAATTGAAAAAAGCGGTGCACCTATTTTAAGGCCACTAGCTTTCCATTATCAAGATGATGTTAAAACACATAACTTAAACGACCAATACTTAGTTGGTGAGTCCATTCTAGTCGCACCAATAGTCAATCAAGGTCAAAGGGCTAGAATGGTTTATTTACCTCAAGGTGAGTGGATAGATTATTGGAGTAAAAAGGTACATAAAGGCGATCAATATATAATTAAAGATGCACCTTTAGATACTCTACCAATCTTTATTAAAAACAATAGTATTATTGTTCAAGATCCTCCTTATGATTATTTAGATCCTAAATTAAGGAAGGAACTAATTATTGATATTTATGGTGATAAGGCTAAATATTATCATTATTTAGACGATGGAGAAAGTTTTGACTATAAAGATGGTAAATACCAAGTATATTTATTTGAAGTAAGAAATAGCGTTCTTACAATTGAAAGATTAAGAAACAATAATATTCATTATGATAGATTTATCATTAGATATAAAGATCAAGAATTTATCATCGAAGATATTAATACTAAAACAGAAATTAAATTATAAAGCTTTAAGTAAAAAGGATTCTAAATATCAGAATCCTTTTTAAAACTTTGAGATTTTATTAAATGTTTCCTTAAAAATAAAAAACCTATACCAAGTATAGGATTATTACCAAATGGAGCAGGTGACGAGAATCGAACTCGCATATCAACCTTGGCAAGGTTGCGTTCTACCACTGAACTACACCTGCATCTTTAGGCAAGTAATATTATAATTAAAACTCGCCTAAATATCAAGTGTTTTTTTACTTTTTTATTGTAAATTACTGTCAATCAGTCTTTGTAACTCTGCTTTTGAAGTGAATCCAAGTTTACGAGTAACTTCTTTTCCATCTTTATATAGAATTAAAGTTGGAACAGCAGTAATTCCTAAACTTTTACTATCAATAGCATCAACGTCAACTTTACTAACTAAAGCTTTGCCCTCGTATTCAGTAGCTAGCTCATTAATAACTGGAGCCATCATTTTACAAGGACCGCACCATGTAGTGTAGCAGTCAACTAAAACGACTCCTCCTGCTTGAACTGCTTCGCGCAATTCATCAAAAGATGTAAACTCTCTTGCCATACTTATCATTCTCCTTTCATTACGTCTATTTTAACCTTACTTTACTCTTTTGTAAAATACTTTGCTCGTAAATCATCATCATAAGTAAAATTGTCAAAGATTACGTTGTCAAAAGTAGACATCGCCTTAATATATTCTTCCCTTGATCTAGCTGTGTATCCAATTTTATACATTTTTTTGCTTAGATGACGAATTCGCCAATTATCATAGTTAATATCAATATTAATATAATCTGCTTGAGCAAATACATTAAATAATAAATGCCTTAAGAAAAATCTTGTAAAGATATTACCTGATTCCTTATCATCGTGTTTACCAGATAATTGACCTCTAATAATATGTGGAGCATTATCTACATACCACATCATAGAGAACGGGTTAAATGATTGAACAACATAATCACCCTGATAATCTTTAATTAATTCATAAACTTTTCTTTCTAACAAACCAGGAAACTTACTATTTTTGATTTCAATAATTAAAGGTACTTTTCCATCTACTAACTTTAATACTTCTTTTAATGTAGGGATAGTCCATTCTGTATCATATAATCTGAACTTTTTAAGTTCACTCACATTATAATCTTTGACTTTGCCATTTATTCCGCACATTCTATTTAATGTGTAATCATGGAAAACAACTACTTCATTATCTTTAGAAAGGTGAACATCTAATTCAATAGCAAAGCCATTATTAACAGCATTTTTGAAAGCACCTAATGAATTTTCTGGATTCTCAACGTTAAAATAGCCTCGATGTGCTAGTGGGAATTTATTAATCCATTGAAAGCTAGTTCTTTTAACTTTATAGTTGAAAGTGATTAATAACATGATAATGAGTATAATCAAAGTTAAATAACTATTTTCAAAACCAAATTCTCCACCAGTTAAAAGATTATCGTTTAATGTGGTAGTTATTAAAGGTTTTTCAATTTTTATCCCACTTATAACTCCTAGAATTAGAGATTGAAGGAAGTTCCATCCAAAATGGAAGCCACTGACAAAATATAAATGCCCTTGTTTATGGACAAGTGTAGCTGAAATCAATCCATATAACAAGATGTTTATAAATGATAAAAAAGTAAAATCAGGATTAGAAATATGTAGTATAGCAAAAATTAAGCTACTTGCGATAATTGCCACTAAAAATCCAAATAATCGTCTCATTACATCTAAAAATAAACCCCTTATTAATATTTCTTCATAAAGAGATTGAACTATAAAGACTACAATTAAAATAAATACATAATAGAGGTTATCAAAATTGAATTCTATTTGTGTAACATTTCCTGATAAATATAAGATACCTAAAATAATAAATGTTGCAAGAAAAGCAATTATAGTGCCCAACAAATAAGATTTATAATTCTTCTTAAAATTAGATAATTTCATTACTTTTAGAGGACTTCTATCTTCAATATAGGCAAAAGTCGCTAAACTACTAATCACAACAAGGCCTAAATAAAAAGACCTAAGTAAGTTATCTTCAATAAAAAACAATCGAAACATTGATCCGATTAGTACAGTTAAAGATACAAAAAATTTTATAATCTTCATTATAATCACCTTTCTAGATTAACCAAAATATAATTTGTAGTAGAGCTAAATGTAAAGGATAGAAGAAATAGAAGAACCATTTCATAAACTTTGAAGCATAACCTCGTTTACCATTATAGAGTAAAATAAATGGTATAGCTAGAATTGATAATTGTTGATATATTAACATATTAGCAGGCATTAAGCCGTTTGTTGGAACATAAGTAAAAATCTCTTGTAGATGTATAAAAAGTGGTGGCATAACATTTAAACATAAGAAATTCCAGATAACTAATGCAACAACTTTCCAGAATGAACTATCTTTAAATAAATAAAATAAGAAAATCATGCCGACACCGTAAAAGCCATATTCAATATATTTTGGTGTAAATACTATAAATAAAAGCGGAAATAAGAATAACAATTTTTTCCAACCTTTTAATTCAAAAAGATAACAAGTTAAAGCGCCAAGGAATAAGGTGATAAAAATATTAATACCAACACCACTATCTTGATAACCCATAGCGATATTGATTAAATAGTAAACCACTTCAATACCAATACCAAATAATAAAAGTCTTGATAAGTATTTCTCTTTATTTGAAGTATGAACAAAACTTTCTGCTACAGTAAAAGCAAACAAAACAAAAGAAATCCTACCAATTTGTCGAAGTATGTCATTGGTTGGATCATCAATTAAAGCATAAGAATAAGCATACATTCCAAAATGATCAATGACCATTGTTATTAATGCGACCATTTTTAAAGTAAAGGCTGAGAAAGGAAACCTATTTTTTATGTCATTAATCATACTTTCACCTGCTAACTACTACTATCTAAATAATTGTATAAAACTTGAAACAACACTTGAAGAAGATTCAAGTTGTTCTAATAAATATTGACCTAAATAAAACATCGCTGTTTGATAACCATTATAAGCCATATGAATTAAAATTGGTACAGCAAACATTTTAGTTTTGTAGTATGAATATGTAATTAAAAATGATGGGATTAAATATAATGGGAATAAAATTAAATCATTTACTAAGGTTCCCATAATAATACTTTGAAGTAAGTGGATGCCTGCAAATGCAACTGTTGTAATAACAATCGCCCATTTTGGATCCACATATAATTTTAAACTATTAAATGTGAAATAACGGAAGATTAATTCTTCAACTAAAGGCGCAACTAATACGACAAAAGTAATGGCAAGTAAAGGCATTTCAATCATCATTTTATTAACTTCTTCTTGATTTGCTGTTGTTCCTTGAATATATGGACTAACGATTAATGAGTACATTGTATTAAAAGCTACAATTATTATCACAAAAAGAATTGCATTACCTATTGTTTTATCTCTAACTAAATCTCTTAGAACCTTTTTTAAATTAGATCCCATTAAGATGAGCATTAAAACAATAACAATAACCGCTGAGATAAATTGAGCAATTGTTGATAAATTTTCAACACTATCTTCTAAACCCAATGATTTATAGATAATTGATAAAATTAAAAAAATAATTACAGGAATAAAGAAAATATAAGCGAATCCTAAGAAAACTCCGATACCAAGTTTACTACTAGATAAATTATCATCGAAGACTTCAAGTTCATCATTTGAATTTTTATCTAATTCATAGTATTCAAATTCATCACTTTTTTTATTAAACATATCTTCGCCTCTTTCTTGTTATATAATAACTTCTTTTTAATATTATTTCAATAATTGATTAAATTTGTCTAATAATTAATATAATTTATCAAGGAGGACACAATCTATGAAAAAACTTATTGGCATAAGCCCTAGAACCTTAAACTATGAAAATAGAGAAAGAGTCTTTACTAACAATACCTATATAAAATATTTCGAAACTAAAAACTTTTTAGTATCAATCTTACCTTTACACCCTAGTAATGAATTATTAGATAAGTTTGATGGTTTTTTAATTCCAGGTGGTTATGATATTCATCCTTTTTATTATAATCAATCAATCAATGACAAAACGGTATTGTCAGGAATTAATATTGATCAAACTGACTTAATGATAATTGAATACGCTCAAAGCAATAAAAAACCTCTACTTGGAATTTGTCGAGGTTTGCAAATCATTAATGTCTATTTTAAAGGAACACTAAATCAAGATATAAACAACCATAAATTAGACAATGAATTAATGCTTCATCCAATTCATATTACTAATGGAAGAGTTTTTAATTATAAAAAAGAAAAAGAAGTAGTCAACTCTTCTCACCATCAATCTATTGCTAAACTAGGTGAAAATTTGAATGTCGTTGCAACAAGTAGTGATGGAACCATTGAAATAATTGAACATAACCAATTACCTATACTTGCTGTTCAATTCCATCCAGAATTAATGGAAAATAGTGAAATTGCAAACTACATCTTAGATGTCTTTTCTTTATTATTTACGTAAAATCAACTTTCGCAACTATTTTAAAACCACAGTTTTCATAAAAAGGAATTAATTTATGGTTTAATACAATTAACATCATTTTTTTATTAGTTAAAGTTGATCCTTGAGCTAGTAATGCTTTTACTATTTTCGTTCCATAACCTTTATTACGATATTTTTCCAAGGTGAAGATATAAGATAAATAACAGTGATTCATCGCTTCATATTGAATAACGCCTCCACCAACAACTTCATCATTTACCTTATATAAGTAAAAATGTCCGCCCATACCCCATACATATTCTAAATCAGTTTCAATTGATTCATTAAGATATTCTGGTACCTTTTCTACATATTTTAAAAACGTAGCTAAATCGACTTCATGAAGGTTTTCATCTAAAGGAAAAATATGTGTATGTTCCATTAAAACATTCTTGCTTAGAGGATTAATTTTTATGCAATTAGTTAAAGATTTTAAATCATAATTCTTTGTTGCATAATATAAATTACCTGATTTTATTAATACTCCATCATTACTTTTTTCTATATAGCTAAATAAACTACTTTTAATTAAATCTTTAATCAAGAATTCTTCTTCATCTAATTCTTCACACAATCTTTTTAAATCAAAATTATCATAAACTCCATGAAATAAAGGAAGTTTTTGATGTATTAAAGTATCAATTTTTAAATTAGGAATACTAATAAATTGATGATTAAAATTTGTTAAAGCATTAGCTAATAACATATGAAATATTCCCTTATTTAAACAAAGCGAGATAGCAACAGAAATTATTTCATCAGAAATAGGTACTAATAAGATTAATCCTTGAGGGTTACCATTTAAAGAAATCGCATACCAATTCATATCATATGTACCTTTTAGATTCAATATGGCTCTTACTTTTGCTATTTCTGTTTTTGTTACTACTTGGTTATAATTAAAATAATCTAAAATACTGATAATATCACTATTATACTTAGGCTCAAAAAACACTAATTGATTTTCATTACTACAATTGATGGATTTTAGATATAAATCTTTGTTATAAACATACAAGCACTCATTTTCATCAATTTCTAAGTAATGACCTAATGCTAGTTCATAATTAAAATAGGCAACACTTTTACCTCTACATTTATCAAATTTTAAAGGTTTAAGTGGATAAGATAAACCGGTATTAGATTTAAGATAACAATCCTCTTCTTCTAATATCATATGTACATCATCTTTAAACAAAGAATAAACAATCGGTAAGGGAAGATTAATCTTTTTCATTGAAATCCTCCTTAATTTAGAGTGATTTGTATAGTTCTAAATACTTTTTAGATGATTGATTCCAACTATAATTAGATTTTAATGCATTTTTAAATAGCAAATTCCAGACATCTTTATTATTATACTGTTTAAGAGCATAATCCAAAACAATTGATAAATCTTTATAGTCAAAATTTCTAAAACTAAAGCCATTACCTTCACCTGTGTATTCATTATAAGGTATGACTGTATCTGATAAACCACCTGTTTCTCTTACAAGTGGTATTGTTCCATATCTTAAAGCAATCATTTGTGAAATTCCGCATGGTTCGAATAAAGAAGGCATTAAAAGAATATCTGTACCTGCATAAATTTGATGAGCTAATTCATCACTAAAACCAATATAAGCATAAACACTTTGAGGAAATTTATTAGCAAAGTATCTTAAATCATCTTCATATTGTTTATCTCCGCTTCCTAAAACAATTAGTTGAATTCCCTTATTTATTAAATTTTCAATATTAGGTACAATTAAATCAATTCCTTTTTGCCATGTTAACCTACTTACAATTGCCACTAAAGGGATATTTTCATCTACTTTAAAATGGCATTGCTCTTGTAATGCTTTTTTATTTAAAAGTTTTTTCCTATATGAATTTCGATAATTTACGCCTATTTTTGAATCAGTAAGTGGATTGTATTTTTTATAATCAATACCGTTAAGGATACCTACTAAATCTTGACTTCTTAATCTAATTACATTTTCAAGACCATGAGCATACTCAGGTTCTAGTAATTCTTTTGCATGTGTTGGACTTACAGTCGTTATTTTATTTGCATAAACAATACCTACTTTTAAGAAACTAAAGGCATCTTTAAATCTTAAAGTACCGTTATGATACAAATTCATATCTAGACCGAAAATTCTACTTACTACATTTTTATCAAATAACCCTTGATAAGCTGGATTATGAATGGTAAACACCCATTTAATATTTTCATAATAAGGATATTGATGATATCTTTCATAATATAACATCGCTAAAGGTCCAGTTTGCCAATCATTAGCATGGATAACATCAACATCTAGCTTTAAATGTGAGATCATCTCCATAATAGAAAGACAAAAGAAACCAAACCTTGAGTCATCATCATCGTAACCATAAATTTGATCTCGATAAAAGAAACTCTCATTATCAACAAAGTAATAATTAATTCCATCCTTAAATAAATGAATTATACCAGCATAAAGCTTGGCATTATTCATATATACATCAAAATATTTAACTAATTTTGAATCTTCTAATAATTCACTATTAATTGATTTATACTTTGGTAAAACGACACTGACTTTGTTTCCACTCTTAACTAAATATTGAGGTAGTTCTCCAACGACATCAGCTAGACCTCCCGTTTTAATAAATGGTACTGCTTCTGATGCTGCAAATAAAATATGCATTAAACGACATCTCCTTGTCTAATAACTAAAGGATTATCTAAACTTCCAATATGTTCTTTAACAAATCTTACTCTTACTTCTTTATCAATTACAATATATTCGATATAAGCATCTTCTTCAATAATTGAATGTGAAAAGATAATCGAATTTTTAATTTTAGAACCTTTTTTAACTCTAACATTACGACTTATAATGGAATTTTCAACTTCTCCATCAATAATCGCGCCATTTGCTACATAACTATTTTTAACCTTAGCATTAACCCCATATCTAGCAGGAGGAGTATCATAAGTTCGTGTAAAGATTGGCCATGAAGGAGTAAATAATTGATTAGCTACATCTAAATTTAATAACTCTAAGCTATATTCTAAATAAGAGGATTCTGAATCAAAGCATCTTAAATAACCTTTATATTCATATAGTGATATTTTTTCTTCTTTAGCCCTTTTTGCAATTGTATCTTTTATAGTGAAAAATTGACTTGTTTCAAGACCACAATTCATGATTGCTTTTAACTTTTCTAAACTCATAATATAAGTTTCCATGAAAATATCACGATGGTTTTTATCTCCTTTATTAGTTCTAATCGTAGATAAGTATTCACCATCTTTAACTATAAAACTTGATCCAATAAAATGATTTTTAGCATTATCAACTTTTTTATAAACAACTGTAATATCAGTATTCGTTTGTTCATGGAATTCAATTAACTTAGTGTAATCCATAGTAAATAATAAATGGCAAGGCGCAATAATAACATAATTAGCCCTTGAATTATCTAAAAGCCATTTATTTTCTAACAAGTTATTAATATCATGATTGTAGGCATTATTATTAGCATATTGTTCATTATAAAGTAAGGAGATACCTCCAACTTTAGTGTTTATATTCCATTCTTTTCCCATGCCTAGATGTCTAAATAAGGATCTTGGTTTCTCTTTTATCAATACACCTATATCAGCGATTCCTGAATTAGCAAAGTTAGATAAAGGAAAGTCAATAAAAGAATAACGTCCAAGTAAACTAGTTGATGCAATTGGACGATTTCTTGTTATTTGTCCTAAAGAAGCATTTGAATGTAAATTAACTATACCTAAGACTTTCTTCATAATCATATCCTTCACCTCTAATCTGTCACTAGAATTGCTTTTGTTCCATCTTTATTGATTTCACAATTCGATTCAACAACTTTATTAGGACCTACTATAGCTTTATAAACGAATGCGCCTTTTTTGATTGTAACTTTATTCAAAATAACACAATCGACGACAGTAGCTCCTTCTTCAATTATTACATCATTAAAAATAATTGAATTTTCAACATGCCCTTTAATGATACTTCCTTGATTTATTAATGAGTTTTTAACCGAACCTGTTTTATCGATAAAATGAGGTAAATCATGAGTATCTTCTGAATAAATCTTCCAATTAGGATCATATAAATCAAAGGTTTCACCATCTAATAAGTCCATATTCGCTTCCCATAAACTTTCAATTGTTCCAACATCTTTCCAGTATCCTTCAAAGCGATACGCCATCAACTTACACCCGTTATTTAACATCGCAGGAATAATATGTTTACCAAAATCATGTTCATCTTTGATATCGATATGGTCTTCGAGTAAATATTTCTTTAAAACATCATAAGTAAAGATATAAATACCCATTGATGCTAAGTCACTCTTTGGATTTGCTGGTTTTTCTTCAAATTGATAGATAGAATCATCTTCATTAACATTCATAATTCCAAACCTAGAAGCCTCATTAAGAGGAACTTTTAGAACTGCTATCGTTGCATCAGCATTATTCTTTTTATGAAAATCTAACATTTTAGAATAATCCATTTTGTAGATATGGTCACCTGAAAGGATTAACACATACTTAGGTGAATATTTATCAATAAAGTCAAGATTATGATATATAGCATCAGCTGTACCATCATACCAAGAAGCTCCTTCAGCCTTTTGTCTAGGAGGTAATAAAACAGCTTTTGTATTATTACCATCAAATCCCCAGATTGTACCTGAACCAATATATGCATTTAGACCGATTGATTCATATTGAGTTAAAACACCTACTATTTCTATCCCTGAATTTGTACAGTTACTAAGAGGAAAGTCGATGATTCGGTATTTTCCTCCAAAACTAACAGCAGGTTTTGCAACCTTTTTTGTTAAAGCTCCTAATCTTGTACCTTTTCCTCCAGCGAGTAACATTGTAATCATTTCGTGCTTAGACATCAAGTTACCTCCAATCATCTTTATTAATAATAACTATTAATATGATTTAATATATGAAAATATGAAATAAATACATAAATATAATAACTTCTTTGTCACTTAAATTCAACTTAATAGTAAGAATTAAAAAACTCTCGAATCGAGAGTTTAAAAGCCATTTGGATGTTTTTTATGAAAGTTCCATGCTGATGAAATCATATCTTTTACATCAGTATGCTTGATTTTCCAACCTAGTACTTTGCTAGCTTTATCATAAGAAGCAACTAATGTAGCAGGGTCACCTGGTCTTCTTCCTACAACTTCACTTTTAATTGGATAGTTAGTAACCTCTTTTGCTTTTTCAATAATTTCTTTAACCGAATTACCTTTAGAAGTACCTAGGTTAAAGATATCACTCTTACCGCCATTCATTAAATAATCAACCGCTCTTAAGTGCGCATCAATTAAATCTTCAATATGAATATAGTCTCTAATGCAAGTTCCATCAAAAGTCGGATAATCATCACCAAAAATTGACACATGATCTCTTTTCTTTAATGGTACTTGAAGAACAATTGGGATTAAATGTGTTTCTGGATTATGTGCTTCACCAATTTCACCACTAGAGTGAGCACCCGCGACATTAAAATATCTAAGTGAAACAAATCTAAATCCTAAACAAATATCACACCATTTCATCATCTTTTCCATGATTAGTTTACTTTCACCGTATGGACTTGTTGGATTAGTTGGTGTATCTTCACTAATAACATCAACATCAACATCTCCATAAGTAGCTGCACTTGATGAAAAGACAATCTTTTTAACATTATTTGCATGCATTACTTCTAATAAAACTTGCATACCATAAACATTGTTTCTAAAATATTCTAGTGGTTTTTCCATACTTTCTCCAACTAAGGATTTCGCTGCAAAATGAATCACAACATCAATCTTATTCTCTTTAAAGACTTTATCTAAAAAGACAGCATCGGTAATGTCACCGTGATAAAACTTTGCTTTCTCGTGTATAGCTTCTTTATGTCCTGTTGCTAAATTATCAACAATGATAACTTCATCATCTTGACGATTTTCAATAATTGAATAAACGCAATGTGAACCAATATAACCAGCTCCACCAATAACTAATATCTTCATAACAACACCTCACAACAATTTTATCATAAAAGATATTCTAATTATACTTATTCATTAATAAACTCTTCGGCTATGCCATCTTTAATTGGATAATGATGAACACTAGGATCGCCCTTACCTTCTTCATAAGTTTTAAGCATGAACCTATAATAGTAAAGAGTCGCAATAGAATCAACAATGATGACTATTAGTAATACTAAAGTTAAAGTCCACATATCAAAGTTTACCCCTAATCTTAAAACAATAATCGCAGGTAAGTAAACAATTACAGTAACTAAAATCGCTTGTTTAGTCATATATCCAAGTTCACCAAGTCCAAAAAAGGCACTGTCATAAATGTTTTGGAAAGCTTTAATTGAATAAATAACTATCATTAAAGGAATTATAGTTGCTAATGAGGAACTAATTCCTTCTTCAAAATAATGAATATTTGCTAAACTATTAAATAATGGAACAGTAAAGATTGAAGCAACCACCATGATAATAATTAATGCTAAGTTGACAAACATATAACCTTGCACATTTGCTTTAATTACACCAGCTTTATGATGATAGTTAATTGATGTGGCTAAATCACATTTTAACGTGTCACCTAAAGCGATAAAAGGTAACATGATGAAAACCCCAAAAAAACTATTAAGGTCCAAATAACCATGGATTCCTGAGCCTACAGCAATTAAAAACAAGATTCTGTCTGCATTTAATAAAACAGCATCAATAAATGCATGTTCGCCAACATGGTAATATAAATGGAACCATTTAAACGAAAGTTTATCTTTCTTGAATTCTTTAAAATTAAACTCATGTCTAATATATAAATAAGAATAAATTAAAACAACTAGTGAAGCCACAATATTAGTAATTGCAATGCCATTAACACCTAAACTATATGGCGCATATGGTGCAACAATTAATGAATCCATTAAAATCATTGATCCAATATAAAGTGCAAGGTAACCAAATAGAGACTTTTTATTACCTTTTAATTGAAGGACAATTAATAAAAATTTAGCAATCGCGGAAAGCACAATTGCAAATAATTCAATTCTAATATATGAAATGACGTTTGCAGCTTCGCTTACATCTTTAATTCTATTAGAAATTAGCATTGGTGAAATAAAAAACATAACTAAAGTCAAAACAGAAAAAACACCAATAAATAATAATAAAGTTGTTTTTATTTTATTAGCGGTTTTTTTATTATCCTTGATTGTTATCCCAAATAGATAATAAATAGGAAAAATTAAAGTTTCAATCGCTACTTCAAAAACATACATACCCCAAATTAAATTAGAATGCAGATTATAATGATGATCACTAGGAAAGTGTAATGCACTTCTAATTAACATATAGATTAACGGTATTGCAGAAATAGCTAGCAGTGTAAAAAATAATGAAAATCTAACAGTTTTAATTCGATTAATTCTTTTTCTAATGTACAAATGCATTCTAACTACCCTCTTACTACCACATTGTATTATACCCTAAATTGTAAAATAAGCAATATAATACAGGAGTTAAAGCGTTTCCAGATATATCAGATTTTCTTAGGCCATACTTTGTTAGAATAACATTTTAGATAATAAAAAAAAGACCTGGCAGCTTGCTATTCTCACATGGTCAAGCCATGCTACCTTCGCCGATAGAGTGCTTAACTTCCGTGTTCGGGATGGGAACGGGTGTGTCCACTCTGCTATCGCCACCAGATCTAG
>DUOZ01000080.1 GCA_012838555.1 bacterium
TTAATTTATATAATATTCCGATTAATTTAAAGAACGAATCATCACTTTATGAATTAAAAATGGGTCGATTCTTTTTAGATGATTTTAAAGTAAGTAAAAACATTAATCATTCATTAGAAAATATCATCAATTCCTTTAATCTTAATGATACATTAAATAAAGATATTTATAATCGTTTAATAAATGTGTTAAATGAAGTAATTAAAATTGATACATCTAATCCAGATACTATTTATGAATTATTAGTCTATTTATTTAAAAACAATAAAATTCAAAGTTATTACTTTGATAATGCCGTTGAAATTGTATCATTAAACGATTATTACTTTAATGATGATGAATATGTTTTTTTATTAAATTTCAGTGAAGAAACATGTCCTAGAAAATATAAAGATAAAGAATTTTTAAGTGATGATTTAGCCCCTTACCTAAGTTTAGATACCATTATTAAAAAGAACCAAAAGGAAAAAGATGCCTTAATTAAAACTTTATCTAATATTAAAAATTTATTTATTTCTTATCATGATACAAGCTCGTTTAGTGAACAAAGACCTTCTTTATTAATTAAAGAATTAAAGATGAATGTTGTTGAAGGTAAACTTTATCCTAATAACATTACATATTCCCCTAGATACGATCAAATCTTTCTAGCCCGAAATATTGATGAATTTATTTTATATCGTCAAAAACATCCTCTTTTAGAGACACTGTATTCAAATTATCAACAAGGATTTGATTACAATCAATTTGAAAATAAGTTTAATATGATACCTTATACATTAACTGATAAAACAAATCTTTCTTATACAAGATTAGATACTTTCTTTGCATGTAAGTTTAGATATTATTTAGATTATGTCTTAAAACTCTCAAGATATGAATCAACCTTCCATCAATTTATTGGTAATTTATTTCATTTTGTTTTATCTAAAATCGATGAAGAAGACTTCAATGTTAATACCCTTTTTGATGAATATGTGAACGAAAACCAAAAAGAGTTAACACCTAAGGAAGAGATGTTACTAATTAGATTAAAAGAAGAATTAATTGATAGTACCTCTTTTATTAAAGAACATTTAAATCAAACAAAGTATAAGATAGAGGCTACAGAAAAAGAAATCTTAATTGATTATGATGAACATTTTAACTTAAAAGCATTCGTAGATAAAATCATGACTTATCAAGATGAAGAAGGCAATAAATACTTTGTTATTATTGATTACAAAACTGGTTATTTCACCAATAAATTAGATTATATTAAAGACGGAATTAATGTTCAGTTACCTTTTTATTACTATATTATCAAACAAGATCCTACTTATAAAGATTACCATCTAGGTGGAATTTATTTAGAAAATGTAATTGTAGGTAACATAACAAAAGATTTAAAAAAATCACTAGCTCAGTTAAAAAGAAATGTACTGAAACTAGTCGGTTATAGTAATTCAAATCCAAATATTATTGCCAAATTTGATTCAACTTTTGAAAATAGCGAATTTATTAGAAGTATGAAACTTAAAGAAGATGGTACTTTTTATAAAAAGGCTAAAGTGATGGATAAAGAGCAAATAAAGAAGTTTTATGACTTAATTAAAGAGTTACTTAATAATGCGATAAAAGACATTAAAAATGGTAATTTTGAAATTAATCCTATAGAGATTAAAGAAGTCTTTCATAGCTGTCAATTTTGCCCTTATGAAGATATTTGCTTTAAAACTTATAAAGATTACCGAGAACCTGTTTTAGTTTCAGAAAGTGAAGGTGAAACTAATGAGTACTAGATGGACAAAAGATCAATTAAAAGCCATTAATGAAGAAGGTAGTAATATTATTGTTAGTGCTGGTGCTGGTAGTGGTAAGACTGCTGTTTTAACTGAACGTGTTATCACTAAATTAAAAAAAGGTATAAACATTAATGAACTTTTAATCTTAACTTTTACTAAAGCCGCAGCACTTGAAATGAAAGAAAGAATCAGAGATGCTATTAAAATAGATTCTTCTTTAAAAAAACAAGAAGAATTATTGGAAAGTGCTTTTATTACAACTTTTGATAGTTATTCTTTATTTGTCGTTAATAGATTTCACTACTTATTAAATTTACCTAATAATGTTGGTATTGGTGATGAAAATGTTATTAATCTTGCTAAACTTAGAATTTTAAATGAAATATTTGATGATAAATATTCGCTTAAAGAAGAAAATTTCACAAAATTAATTACAACTTTTTGTGTTAAAGATGATAATGCATTAAAAGACCAAATATTAAAAATTTATAATAAGTTAGAAATTAAAGATAATCGCCAAGATTACTTAATAAATTATTTAAGTAATTATTTTAATCCTAGTAAAATTGAAGAAGATATTAAGAGTTATGAAATTGAACTATTTAAAATGATAAGTGATATTAAAAACGATTTTTATAATCATAAATATTTATTTACACCTAATTATTTTATTAAACTTGAAGACGCGCTTAAAGGTGTCTTTAGCGCGCAAGATTATGATACTTTATTCTTAAATTTAAATATCTTTAGATTACCAAACATTGCTAAAACTGAAACTGGTTTTGCTAAAGATTATAAAAATAAATTAAGTGATGAAGTTAAAGATATCTTAAAATACTGTACTTATTCATCTAAAGAAGAAATTAAAAATTCAATTAAGCAAATGAAGATTTATGTTGAGGCTATTATTGAAATTTTAACTATCTTTGATGAAAGATTAACCAAATATAAATTTGATAACTTACTATTTTCCTTTTCTGATATAGCTTTGTTTGCTATTAAGTTAGTTAAAGGTTATCCTAATGTTGCCAGTGAACTTAAAAATTCATTTAATGAAATCTTACTAGATGAATATCAAGATACAAATGACCTACAAGAAATCTTTATTAATTATATTGCAAATAATAATGTTTATATGGTCGGGGATGTTAAACAATCAATTTATCGCTTTAGAAACGCTAATCCAAGTTTATTCATGCATAAATATAATAATTATGCTTTAAATCAAGGTGGAATCAAAATCGATTTAAAGAAAAACTTTAGATCTAGACATGAAGTCATCAATAATATCAATAATATTTTTAGTTTAATTATGGATGATGAAATCGGACAAGCCAATTATCAAGTTGACCACATCATGGAATACGGAAATAAAGCTTATGATAATAATCCAATGAATTATAACTATAATTATCAGTTTTTATTTTATAATTATGAAGAAAAAGAATTTCGAGATGAAGAAATTGAAGCCTTTATTATCGCTAATGATATTAAACATAAAATTGAAAGTGGTTTTTTAGTATTTGATAAAAAAACAAAGGATTTTAGACCGATTCAATATAAAGATATAACCATATTAATAGATAGAAGTAACCATTTTTCTTTATATCGTAAAATCTTTGATTATTTAAATATTCCTTTAAAAATCTTACAAAATGAAGATTTTACTAACTCAATATTAATTAAAATCATTCGTAATATGCTTTATTTATTACTTAATTACCGACATAACCATTATAAAGATTGTGACTTTTTACATGCTTTAATTAGTGTTTTAAGAAGTTTCGTTTATGAATTAAGTGATGTAGAACTTTATAATCTTGTTAAAGAAAGAAAATATTATCAAAATCCTTATTATGAAGCAATTAAAGATTTAATTAAAGAAATCGATCGCATGAGTTTAGAAGATATCATTTTAGCCCTTTATTCTATAACTAATATTGAAGAAAAACTAATTAAAATCGGTGATGTTAAAAATAATAGTATCGTTTTAGAATACATTGTAGATGTCGCTAAAAACCTATCTAGTATTGGCTATAACATCGAAGATTTTATCGAATACTTTGATCAAGTAAAACATAACAAATTATCATTCGTCGCTAATGTAACTACAAGCAGTGATAATGTCTGTCAAATCATGACAATTCATAAATCAAAAGGGTTAGAATTTAGTATTTGTTACTTCCCTGGACTAGGAGCTAAATTTAATTTTAGTGATTTAAAAGACCGATTTATTTATAATGATGATTTTGGTATTATCACACATTACTTTGATGAAGGAATTGGACCAACAATTTATAAACACATGTTAAGTATTAAAGAAAAAGAAGCAGAAATCAGTGAAAGAATTCGTTTATTATATGTTGCTTTAACTAGATGTAAAGAACAAATGATTTTTGTTTCCAGGAACTTTGAAGAAGAAAGAACACCATTACAAGATGGTAAAATCGGAACCTTTGTTAGAAAGAAATATAAATCATTCTATGATATTTTAAATTCTATTTATCCTCATTTAGTTAACTCACACAACAAAAAGATTATTGATTTAGATAAGCTAGAACTATCAAAAGATTTTAATCAAATTAATAATTTTGATTATCCTTCATTTTTACAACCTAGCAATATTAAATTAATTAAGAAATCAATAAAAGTGGATACTTCCTTAGTTTCGACTAAATCATATAGTAAAAAAATCTTAACTTTACTAAGTAAACAGGATATTACTAACATTGATTTTGGTTTAAAAATCCATCAAATCTTAGAATCATTCGATTTTAGAAATTCTAATTTAGATGATTTAAACCTAAGTCCTTACCTTAAAGATAAGCTAACTAAGTTTTTATCCCTAAGTATCTTTGATAAAATTGAACAAGCAAATATTTATCAAGAATATGAATTTATTTATGAAGACAAAAATGAAATTAGAAATGGTGTAATCGATTTATTAATTGAGTATGAAGATTCTATCTTAATTATTGATTATAAATTAAAGAATATTGATGATAAAGAATATATTAATCAATTAAAAGGATATCATGATTACATAAAAGAAATTACTAATAAAAAAGTTAAAACATATTTATATTCATTCTTAGATGAAAAACTCCAAGAAATAAGCGAACTAGTTAAATTATAGTTTACAATATCTTACAATGACCAATACCCCCCTGAGGTGTTATAATGACACCGTGAAGGAGGGATATTATGCAAAGAATTACTAAGTTCTTAATCGCTTATTTATCTTTCATCGTCTTTATCGTTAGCACTAATCCAAACAATCAAGTTGTAAGCAAAAACAATAGTTCTAGCATTGATTCTATTAATGAAACCATAAATGAAGTAATAGAAAATAAATCTTCCTCAGATATTAAAGTAGATGAACCAATTATAGAAGAAATTTCATTAAAGAAAATGAATTTATTAATCTTAAGTGGTCATGCTTCATTACAAAAAGATCCAGGCGCGGTCAGCCAAGGAAGATATGAATATGCTTATGCTAAAGATTTAACTCAACAACTTTCTAATCATCTTAAAACTAACTATCCACACATAAATGTTATTCTAGAAGATGCTCCTTATAAAGCAGCAGAAGAAGCACTCTACATTGGTAAGGTTCAACCTGATTATGTTATAAGTATTCATTTTAACGCCGGTGGAGGTACAGGTTTTGAAATTATTACTCCACTTAAAAATGAAAAATTAACTTTTGCTACGGAAGTAGTTAAAGTATTAAGAGATTATGATATTCCAATTAGACCTTTATCAATCTATTCTCGTTCAACCTCAACAAATAGAATAGAAAGAAAAGTTAATCAACCTCTAAACGGTAGTGATTACTACGCTGTAATTAATAAAGGTGCAAGTATGGGGATAATTAGTGAAATCTTAGAAATTGAATTTATCGATAACGCTCAAGCGATGCAAAGATATGAACAAAACAAAACTAAATATGTTGATGCGATTGCAAAATCCATAAACAAATACTACATTGAAGAATATAATAAAAACTAGGCGCAGGCCTAGTTTTTATTTAGCACTCTTAATCATTAAATTAACCATTTTATTAGAAAAATCAACAGGATCTTTAATTGGTAAGCCTTCTATTAATAAAGCTTGATTATAGAGTAAATGAGCATAATCACTTAACTCAGTATCATCACTTTGATAAACCTTCTCGATTGCTTTAAACAATTCATGTTTAGGGTTTATTTCTAAGATTCTCTTAGCTTTAACCTTTTCATTATTAGGCATTCTTTCAATTACTTTTTCCATTTCAAAGGATAAACCTTCACCACTTACCAAACATACAGGTGATTCACTTAATCTTTTTGAAAGAATAACATCATCAACTTCTTCTTTTAGATATTCTTTTAATTTCTCTAAAATTGGTTTCTTTTCTTCTTTTAAGCTATCAAATTTTTCTTCCTCTTCCTTAGAAAGAAGACCTAAATCACCTTGATTAATTGATTTAAATTTCTTACCATCATATTCACTTAAAATGGTAATTAAGAACTCATCAACATCATCTGTTAAGATTAAAACATCATAACCTTGTTTTTTAACTAAATCAAGTTGAGGTAAAGCCATAACTGCTTCTTTAGTTTTACCACTTGCATAGTAGATAAACTCTTGTCCTTCTTTCATCTTTTCAACATATTCTTTTAAAGTAATATAATTTTCTTCATTTAAAGTACGATATAAAATTAAATCTTTTAATAAATCTTTCTTTTCACCAAAGTTATCATAAGCACCGAACTTTAAGTTCACACCATAACTATCAAAGAACTCAATATATTTATCTCTTTCATTCTTAAGCATCTTCTCTAAATTAGAAATAATCTTCTTTTCTACATTTGATGCAATTTTTAATAATTGATGATTTTGTTGAAGCATTTCTCTAGAAATATTTAGTGATAAATCACTTGTATCGACTAACCCCTTAACAAAGCGTAAGTAATCAGGTACTAATTCTTTACACTTATCCATGATAAAGATGCCTTTAGTATAAAGTTGTAATCCTTTTTCATAATCTAAGGAATAAAGATTATAAGGGACGCGTTTAGGTATATAAATTAAAGCATTATATGAAACTAAACCTTCAGCAGAAAATAAGAAACTAGTTAAAGGATCTTCATAATCCATAAATTTATTCTTATAGAATTCATTTAATTCTTCATCACTAACTTCATTACTACGTTTCTTCCAAATTGGTACCATTGAATTTAATGTTTCATCGACTACTTTCTCTTCATATTCGCCTTCAATAACTTTTCCATCTTCATCATATTTAGGTAAAGATTTAGTAACTTCCATTTTAATTGGATAACGAATATAATCAGAATATTTCTTAACTAAATTTCTAATAGTCCATTCTTGTAAGTATCTATCATAGTCATTTTCATCAGTGCTTTCTTTTAAAGTTAAGATAATCTTTGTACCTGGTTTTTCTAATTTAACTTCATCGACTGTATAAGTTTCTTGCCCTTTTGATTTAAAAAGATAACCTTTATCACTATAAGGTGATTTTGTTAGGACTTCTACTTGTTCTGCAACGATAAAACTAGAATAAAAACCTACACCGAATTGACCAATAATGTCTACATCATGAGTTTGTTCAGCTTCTTTTAATTTTGATTTAAACTCTTCTGAACCACTTTTAGCAATCGTACCTAGATTATTATTAATTTCATCAAAAGTCATTCCAATCCCTGTATCAGAAATAGTTATTTGTCTTTTTTCTTTATCAATTTCAATTCTAATTTCATATTCATCTTGATGAGGGACTTTTTCATCAACTAAAGATAAATAATGGTATTTATCAATCGCATCTGATGCATTAGAAATAAGTTCTCTTAAAAAGATATCTTTATTTGTATAAATTGAATTAACCATTAAATTTAACACTTTTTGCGATTCTGCTTTAAACTTACGAACACTTGCCATAAAATACCTCCTTAAGCACCAATAATTATAATATCATCCTTTAGCACTGTCAAGTTCTGAGTGCTAAAATATTGTTACCCAAGTTAATTAAGAATAAAACTTAAAATCATAATGATTAGTACATTTACTTTTTTCACATATCAAACAATCCATTTCATTTATATAAAAAAGAATTAAATGGGAAATCTAATTCTTTTTCTTTTGGTTAAGGGTAATATCTAAATCTCCATCATTACGAGGAAGATATTTCTCTGATAAACCTTCTTTTAATTTATCTAGTTCTTGATGATTTAGTTCATCATTGACTGATTGAAATGAAGAGACCAATAAAACCATCGTTAGAATATTAATGAATTTTTGTGCGCTTTTCACCCTTACCACCTCTTTTATATATTATAACGAATTTAATTCAGTTTTTATTGGTTATAGTAAGAAAAGATAGAATAATAGTCACCTAAGTACTTTTGGGTATTAAATACCATGGATTTAAATAGTTCTTTAGCATCTTTAATCGTTAATGTTGAACAAAGTGGTTGATTAACAAAGATATTAAAGATTTTATTTAAGTCTCTAGCTTTAATGGCTTCATATAATCCTTCTTGATTAATTAAGTTACGTAAAACTAAGTTATGAGCCTCATCATTTAATTTACCAGCATATAACGGTACTATTTGGTTATGAGTAAAAAGAGCATTAGTTTCTACGATTGCACCTTTTGGTAAATCCTTAATTTGACCGACATTTGGTAGATTAACATTAGACACCATCGTTGAAAGTCCTAGAATTGCTTTCATTAAATCAACAGCTTCTTCACTTGATTGTTTTAGTTCTATTTCTTTTGTACCGTTAGCTAACTCAATTGTATCTTTAATTCTTTGCTCCATCCTATTAATTCTAAAATCCACTGAAGTTAAGTTAAACTTCCATTCTTCTATCTTCTTTTTATCTTTTAAATACCAATTATTATTTAAAAACTCTACTAAGTGGCGATCACCTGCAGCACCTAAGGCTCCATATCTTTTATATAAATCCATTTTGACTCGGTTAGAGTATGCAAATGGATTTGTTTTGTAAGCATCAACATCGCCTTTTACGCTATAGCCACTTTCATAATATCTATCTAAAAACTCATCAAGTAAAGACATTATATTAATATCTTTATAAGTGGCCTTATCAATCCAAGTAAAATGATTAATACCTATGACATTAGTATAAATTTCTCTTCTTTTAACTTCAATATTTAAAGTTTCTTTTAAGACCGCACACAAAAAATCTTGAGTATTGAAGACTTCATGACAACATCCAAATGCTTTTATTTCTGGAAAGACATCATATAAAGTTTTAACACAGATTGCCATTGGATTAGTAAAGTTAATAACATAACTTTCAGGGCAAATTTCTTTAATCTTTTTAGCAAAATATTCATAAATAGGTACTGTTCTCATTGCTCTTAAGACTCCACCAGGACCTGTAGTGTCACCTACAGGTTGATAAATACCATATTTTTCAGGTTCATGAACATCACTATGCATTTCTTTAAAAGTTCCTGGTAATATTGAAATAATAACAAAGTCAGCGCCCATTAAGGCTTCATCTATTGTCTTAGAAACTTCATATTTCCACTTACTTTTACAATCTTTATGACTAGCAATCTTATTACCTATTTCTTTATTTAATTTAGCTGCTTCATTATCAATATCATATAAATAAATTGTTCCGCACATATCTTCATCTAATGCTAAGTCATTCATGAAAATTCTAGCCCATTGCTTAGAACCTCCACCGATATATGCTAGTTTTAAATTCTTAATATCCTTCATTTAAAACACCTCTTTTATCAATTATTCATAGCAAAAGCTGCTTTAACAAGCAGCTTTGCTTTTATTATGTATTTGGTTAACTATTATCTTAGAGTAATTACTCCATCAGTTAAGTCCCATACATTTTCAAAGTCAAATGTTGGCATATTTTCTTGCCACCAAGTTAGACTTGCTACATCTAAAGCTGTTACTTCAGTTCCATTAAAGCCATTACTTTGTGAACCTGTAAAGTCATATTGGTAGACATTTTCAACATTAGCAGTACCATTTCCAACAATTGCACCTGCATAATTATTTCCAGAAAGAATAGTTCCACTTACTAATACTTCACTTAAATTAGCAGTTCCTTCGTTTTTACCAATAATACCGCCAACATTTTTAGCACCTGTTAAATCAACAAATGCAACGACACGACTTGCATTAACAGTAGCACCTGATTTAACTCTACTGACTACTCCGCCGACCATTTCTTTTTCTTCTACAACTTTAATATCTACATAAATATCAGATAATGTAACATCTATTTCAGCATATCCAACTAATCCGCCAGCGTATTTAATTGGATCAACGACTAACACTTCACAATCAATAGCCGCAACTTTAGTGATTGATGCTTCTTTAGAGTTAATTCTAGCAATTAATGCACCATAACTATCTCCAGTACTCTTAATATGACAGTTAACAAATTTGACATTATCAACTTCTCCGCCCTTCATAACGCCGATGATTCCAGCACGTTGAGCAGTTTCAAAGTTAATATTTTCAAATGTAACATTTTTAATAATAGCACCATCTGTTTGATGGAAGATTCCATAAGCTTGGTTAGTTGATACATAATTGATGTTTGCTACTATATAACCATTACCATCAAATTCACCTTTAAAGGTTACTTTATTACTTATGAATTCATAATCTCTACCATCGATATCCTTGCCTAATACATATCTAATTCCAGTAGTAGAATCATTTACCATCTTATTAAAATCTTCGATTGTTAAAATTGTATAATATGTATTAATCTTTTTAAGTGATACAACATCACCGAAACCAGATGCTGATGATGTAACTAAATATAAATCATATCCAACACCATCAACACTAATAGTAAATTCTTGATTTAATGCTGTAATTTCAACTTCACCATACTTAACAACTTCTACTGTTCCATAATTAGAACCTTTTTTAATTTGTTCTGCTGTCGGTGCCTCTGATCCTTCATCAACTAAGACATAGTAAACTTTACCGTCTTCTTTAACAAAACCAAGAGTTACCTTAAACTTACCATCTTTAATTACTGTATGGTCAGATGAAATTATTTGATTTGGTAGATCAGCTCTAACAACTGTGACAACTTTTTCTAATACTTTAACATCATCTTCCACACCGACTAGTTTGAATGTATAAGTTAAAGTATACTCACCTTCAACTTGATTATCAAAGTCACCACTTACTTCAATCGTATAATCTGTATCTTTTACTAGTAATTCTGTATTTTTGAAACGGTTGTAAACTCTAATCTCATCTTCAGGAACTTCTTCGCCAATTAATATTGAAGCTATATCACTAAATCCAACTATATCTCCAAGACCTTTGCTGCGATTTGGATTTTCTCCAGCTTCAACTGGGAATGCTTCTAAAGTATTAACGACAATATCAGTAATATATGTAGCAGAATTAGCTTCAGGAGCATTCTTAACTCTAATCCTAAAGACATTGACTGTAGTTAATCCTTCAGGGAAACTAACTCCACCTTCAGGAGTAATTTCAACTAATTCTCCACTATCATAATCATAATAGAAGAATTGATATTGATGTTCATTTACATCAATTTCAATGCGCAGTTTATACCATATGCCACTAACAAAACCTAAACTTGATTGCTCTTGAGCATTACTATCACGATAAACAAATTTATTTCCACGATTAACTGCTACTGAGAAGACTCTATTAGTACCATGTAAAAATTCAAAACTAACAGCAGCCCCAGCATTTTCTTGTAAGAACATTAATTCCATAACAGTAACACCATCAACTTCGATACCTCTTTCATAGTGAGTATCACTAGTTGCGTTTTCTACTGCTTTTAATGCTTTTGGTGTAGGCATATCATTACCAGGAACTTTATCAACGATTGTACCAGTTTGACCACCTTTAGTAACAGTCCAAGTATCATAGTCATCTAATTTACTATCGACATCATAATCAAAACGTTCAA
>DUOZ01000081.1 GCA_012838555.1 bacterium
ATATTCTAACAAAACTTATTTATAAAATCAAGGATAAAATACTAATATATTGTAGTCACTTATTTATCTCTTATAAGAGAAAACATCTACACAAAATAAAAATTTAATGTAATATTAAATTGTAGAAATGAGTGAGCTTAATGAAGATTGATTATGTTATTACAAAAGATGAACCTATGCGTTTAATTGATTTTCTTACTAAACATCATTATTCGAAATTAATGATTAAGAAAATGATACAAGAAAAACATAGTTTTATTGTCAATGATCGCTATGTTGATATTAACTTTTTATTATTAAAGGATGATCATTTAATAATTAATTTACCATTAGAAAAAACCTTTAATGGTAGAGTCGATGAATTGCCAAATATTATTTATGAAGATGATTATTTGATGGTAATTGATAAACCACCTCATCTTGCTGTTATTGGAACAAGAGCTCACATCAACTATAATCTTTCATTAATGATTGCAAACTATTATCAACAAAAACGGATTAATAGTGGTGTCCATTTAATTAATCGACTAGATAAAGAAACATCAGGTTTATTAATGGTAGCTAAACATGCTTATATTCATCATTTGTTTTCTATAAATGTAGTTACAACAACTAGAAAGTATATAGCTATCGTCGAAGGAACTTTTAAAGCTAAAAAAGGAACAATTAATTTACCAATTAAAAAGCATCCTAATCACACATTAAAAAGAATCGTTGATGATTTAGGGAAAACAGCGATTACTCATTATAAGATAATTGATAGCAATAACGATTTTTCTGTACTTGAATTAGAATTAGAAACAGGAAGAACTCATCAGATTAGAGTCCATTTTTCACATTTAAATCATCCAATTGTCGGTGACCCACTTTATGGTAATGAGTTTTTTGACAAGATGTTTTTACAAAGTTATCAACTATCTTTTATCCATCCAATTTATAATAAAGAAATTACAATTACATTACCTAAAGAAAAACAGTTTTCACTCAAATCCCTTTCTTTAGAAGATGTTTATTTACCTAATACAAATTTTAAACTATATCAACATAAACATTTATATCATATTAGTAGTGATACCATTTTACTAGGTGAATATCTCAAAATTAATCAAGATGAAGTTGTCGTTGATGTAGGCACAAACAATGGAGCTTTACTTTTATATGCTTCAAAGTATCAACCTAAATTATTAATAGGTGTTGAAATTAATGATAAAGCTTTAAACATTGCTAGAATTAATCTTAAGAAAAATAAGATAGAAAATTATCAATTAATTAATGATGCAGTTCAAAATGTAAAATTAGAAGATATTGATGTTATAATATCAAATCCACCTTATTATCAAAATCAAGTAAAATTAAAAAATAATTCACCTAATTATACTTGTACACATGAAGATACATTAACATTAAGTGAATTATTCTTATTTGCTTCTAATTCATTAAAAAATGAAGGCAGATTTTATCTAATTAATCGTTACAATCGCTTAGATGAGATTAAAGAACTATGTCATAAATATCATTTTGAAATTAATGATTTATGGATTGAAGACAAAGATGATATAAATAAACAAAGAATTCTTCTGACATTAATTAAAATATCTACATAAATTTCTTAGCTTTATTAATGGCATCCATTAACCATTTAGGTTCTTCGATATTATTTTTTATTTCATCAATTAATTGTTTTTCCTCGTTAGTTAACTGTCTATCTTTTAATAAATCAGGTCTATTTTGCATGGTAATTCTTAAACTTTCTTTTAAGCGCCATTTTCTAATGACTTCATGATTACCACAAAATAAAACATCAGGAATAAGATCTCCATCATATTCTCTAGGTAAGGTATATTGTGGGTATTCTAATAATCCGTTTTCAAATGATTCTTCAACACTTGATTCATCATTAATCGAACCTTTTAATAGCCTTATTACTGAATCTGATATAATCATCGCAGGTAATTCTCCACCTGTTAGAATATAATCACCTATCGAAATCATTTCATCAATATGTTTATTAAATCTTTCATCAATTCCTTCATAGTGACCACAAACTAAGATTAGATGAGGCTTTTTAGCAAGGGAATGTGCCATTTTTTGATTATATGGTTTTCCTCTAGGTGTTAGTAAAATCGTATAAGAATCTTCTTTTTTAACACTTTTTAAACAATCTATGATAGGCTGAGGTTTCATGATTAAACCTGCACCACCGCCACAAGTATAATCGTCAACTCGATAATTTTTATCTAAAGTAAAATCACGAATATCATGAGTGTTTATTTTAACAAGTTCATTTCCAACAGCCCTTTTAATAATTGATGTATTAATAAAATCATTAAACATTTCAGGAAATAAAGTTAAAATATCTATAATCATGGAATTAATCCCTCAATTGGATTTAAATCTATAATCTTGGCTTCTACATCAATTTTATTAATAAAAATAAACAAAAAAGGATAAAGGAAAGTTGAATTATCCTCTTTTTTAATTTTGAGTAAATCTTGAGCGTTGTTAGTAGTAACGCCAACAACTTCACCGATTACTTCATTGTTATAAGTAACTTTACAACCAATTAATTCATAATGATAATAACTTCCTTCTTCTAGAGCGTGTTGTTTTTCTTTTTCTATTTGAATTAAGCAATTCTTATATTTTAAAACCTTATTAATATCATCAAGTTGATCAAAAGAAATATAAATAAAGTCAGGTTCAATTCTAACTTTATTAATTATGCGCTTTTCATAAGTTTTATTCTCTTCATTAAATAAATAGACTTTATTTCCTTTTTTAAATCTTAAAGTAGGAAAATCAGTGGAAGAATAAACTTTAACTTCGCCTTTAATTCCAAAGGTATTAATAATTTTACCAATCGTAACTAAATCCATAATTAGCACCTCTTCAAAATTATTATAGACAAAAAGATGTGGGGTTTCCACATCTTTATTCATCACTACTTTTGTTATCACTATATGACTCAAATTTGACGTGCACTCGCTTGTTCTCAATCTTGCCTGCTACATTTACAGCTTCTCTAATATTATCAGCCATTTGTCCGCCACGACCGATTAATCTAGCAATATCATCGCTCTCAGCAATAATATGGATAGTTAATTCGTTCTCGTTTAGACCAGGCATTGACTTTATTAATAAAGAATCTTTATTAACAATTAGAGGCGCGATGATGTCGCTGACAATTTTTTCGTAGTTCACAAATTTCACCTATTTAGAATTACGTTCTTTGTGTAATTCAGCAAGTACTCCCTCTTTAGAAAGTAAATTTCTAACGGTTTGAGTAGGTTGAGCGCCATTTTTGAGCCATTTAATAGCAAGTTCCTTATTTAAAGTAACTTTTGTTTCCGCTTTTGATGGATCATATGTACCAATTGCTTCAATGAAACGTCCATCACGTGGAGAACGGCTATCAGCTACAACAATACGGTAAATTGCTAATTTATGACGACCTATTCTTTTTAATCTAATCTTAACTGCCATGAATATCCCTCCTATTTAAACATGACTATTATACTTATAATATTAGTATGTGTCAACCATTTTTGCTTAACACCTTAACCGAACATATTTGGAGGTAATTTTCCACCTTTCATGAAGCCTGACATCTTTTTCATCATTTCTTTTTGTTGTTCAAATTGTCTTAAAACTTTATTAACATCACTTACATGAGTACCTGAACCTTTAGCTATTCTTTGTTTTCTTGATGCTTTAATAAGTTCAGGATGTTTTCTTTCTTCTTTAGTCATACTAGAAATGATTATTCTAGTTAATTTCATCCTTTTTTCTGCATGTTCTTGTTGCTCTTTACTTAATTTAGGTACTCCAGGAATTAGTTTCATAATCGAACCTAATGAACCTAGTTTGTTAATTTGTTCCATTTGATCAAGCATATCTTCTAAATCAAATTTACCATCTAACATGCGGTTAATTGATTTTCTAGCTCTTTTTTCATCAATGTTATCTTGAACTCTTTCAACTAAGTCTAAAATATCTCCCATTCCTAGAATTCTTCTAGCCATTCTATCAGGGTAGAAAATTTCAATATCATTAATTTTTTCACCAACAGAAGCAAATTTAATTGGTAGTTTTGTTAAATATCTTGCAGAAAGTGCAACACCACCTCTAGCATCGCCATCTAATTTAGAGACGATAATTCCGGTTAGAGGTAAAGTCTTATTAAATGAATTAATAACATTAATTGCATCTTGTCCAGACATAGCATCAACAACTAATAAAATTTCAGTTGGTTTAACCTTGTTAGAAATATTAACTAATTCTTGCATTAATTTGTCATCAATATGTAAACGTCCAGCAGTATCTAATAAGACAACATCCTTTTTCTCTTCAACTGCTTTTTTATAAGCATTAGCAGCTACTTCAACAGGATCAACATCTACTCCTTCTTCATGTAAAGGAATATCAATGCTTTTCGCTAATTGGCTTAATTGGTCAATCGCACCAGGACGATAAATGTCTAGTGCACCCATTAAACAACTCTTTTTATATTTCTTTCTTAATAAAGCAGCTAATTTAGCTATCGCTGTTGTCTTACCACTACCTTGTAAACCAACAAGCATAATTACTGTCGGACGATTAATTTCAAATCTAATTTCACTAGTTTGACCTTCTCCTAAAAGTTTAACTAATTCTTGATGAACTAGTTTAACAACCATTTGGTCTGGTGTTAAAGATATATTAACTTTAGCACCTAATACCCTTAATCTTAAATCATTAACAAATTTATTTACCACACTAATATTAACGTCTGCTTCTATTAAAGCAAGTCTGACTTCATTAAGCATGTCCTTAATATTAGCATCAGTTAATTTACCCTTACCACTAATATTTTTTACAATTGATTGAAGTCTTTCTGTTAAAAGTTCAAAAGCCATCTCTCATTCTCCTTTAGATTAATTCATGTAACACATTAAGTATTTTATCTTTTTCTTCTCTTGATAAATCACTATTCTTAATAATATCACTAATTCGATTATACTTCCTAATTAAACCTAATTTTTCTTCATAATTAGTTAAAGTTTTACTAACTCGTTTAATCGTACTTAAAACAGCATTACGAGTAATGTTTTTATTTTCTGCTATTTCTTTTAATGACCAATCTTCATTAAAATAAAGTTCCATAATTTCAACTTGATAATCAGTCAATAAGTTTTTATATACATCTAGTAAAAGACTGATATTTTCAAAGTCTTTATGCATAATAGAAAAACAAATCTAGTAATAAGAATACAACAAAGTATCCTAGAACATTATAATGAAAATTTTGGTCTTTTAACATGTATTTTCTGGCATATGAAGGATAATTGACATAAGCAAAGAAAAAAGCCATTGCAAAGTCAACGATTGCTAGTAAAACAATTATTGCATCCTTAAAATATGGAAGCAATAAAAAATATAAGACTCTTTGTATTAATATTGCTGCTAAAAGTACTAGTAATAATCTACTAAAATTTATTCTCATATTAGTCCTCCTTGATATTTACTCTACTAAATAAACCATATAAATAGTGGTCTAAATCAAACTCTTCTAAGTCATCAAGTTTTTCACCTAAACCAATTAATTTAACAGGTATATTAAACTCATTTTTAATTGATAAAATTATTCCGCCTTTACTAGTGCCATCCATCTTTGTTAAAATGATACCAGTAACGCCACTAAATTTGGCAAATTCTCTAGCTTGAAATAATCCGTTTTGGCCAGTTGTAGCATCAATTACTAATAAAATTTCATGTGGTGCTTCTGGAATAATCTTTTTTAAAACACGAACCATCTTTGCTAATTCATCCATTA
>DUOZ01000082.1 GCA_012838555.1 bacterium
GATTTATTTTCAATTACAACACTAACATCGAAGCCATCTAAAGTATCTTTAGATAAAGCATCTACACGAGCAATATGAGCTAATGGTAATTTTTCAATATACATTAGTTGCATCGGTCCTGTATAGTTAAAATAATCTGTACCTTGAATATCTCCAGGAATTGTATCTGAACGCATACCAAAAGGTATTCCATGCACTCTTAAAGATAAAGAGTTAACACCTTCCTTTAAAAATGATGAGATATCAAAAGCAAAAGGAGTATGACCACCTTCATGGTATCCGACATAATAACCATTAACAAATAAGTCAGTAACATAATTAGAACCTAAAGATTTTAATATATATGAACTATTAGTTAACTCATTAATATTAATCTCTTTATAATACCAAGTCCCCATTTCATACTTTTCTACACCATCCCTAGTTGGTTTTCCATAAAGTTTATTTTCAGGTAATGGTAATTCGATTGTATCACTTTGCTCTTTATCAAAGTCACCTCTAAGATAACCCTGAGATTCACTAACGAACTTTCTAACAACTTCCTTAGATCTACCTAAAAAGGTTAAATCTAATGATGCCTTTTTGTTTACATCAAAATTCTCTATCCTTTTTTTATACCATGTTCCACTCAAATCAATATAGATAGAATCTTGAGGATCAAAATAAGGATAAACAATATCATTTTGATAAGGAATACCATCCTTAACATCAAAAGTCATTCTTAATGATGAAGTTCCAGGTTGTAATGGAGCTTCACTTTTTTCAGGTAATTCATCGAAAATCGGACCTAAATCTACATTAATAATTGATGACGGAGAAGATTGAACTATACTACTTGAAGATGAACTTTCTTGACCATTGCATCCATTAACTAATAGCAAAGATGCCAAAAGAAAACTACAAACCGTTACGACCTTTGTCATAGTCAGCCCTCCTAGTTAATTCTCTCTTATTTCCATCTTTATCCCTAGTCATATCATAGACTCTAACATAATCAACATATAAAGCACATGGGAAGATTGAATCATCAATTCCTTTAGCGCCTCCCCAGTTACCACCGATTGCTAGATTTAAGATAATGTGATGTGGTTTATCAAATGGCCATTCCAAATATGTGTCATTTTCTTCTTTTACTAATGAATAGATTAAAACATTATTATAAAAAACATCAATTTGGTCTTCATACCACTCAATTGCATAGACATTAAAGTTTTCACAAGCACCATCTAAAAATAATCTTGTACCTCTTTGTGTTTGCCTAACATGATTTTTACTTCCTGTATGGAACCAAGTATTTATGACATTTTCATTATATCCTACATGTTCCATAATATCGATTTCTCCACAATGAGGCCATCCACCATATTCTCTAGTTGAACCCATCATCCATAAAGCTGGCCAAGTACCTCTTCCTCGTGGTAATTTCGCACAAATTTCAATTCTTCCATAAGTAAAGTCACCTTTACCTCTAGAATTAACTCGAGCTGAAGTATATTCCATACCCTCAAATTGTTCTTTTTTAGCCCATAAAACTAGACAACTATCTTTTAATTCAATGTTTAAACCATCGGTATAACGTTGAGCTTCATTATTGACGCGGAAATTTCCATGTACAATATTCCATTTTGTTTCATCCAGTTTCTTACCATCAAATTCATCATGCCATAATAAATAATAGTCTTTACTAAAATCATAAATATTCTTGTTCATAACTTACTTTGTATTATTAAATTAGTTAACTTAGATAATTATAACTATTAATAATACTTCTCCTTTCTATAAATTGATCATTAATAAGTAAGACCATATCCAAACGGGAACAAATAATCATTCTCGTTATAAACCTTATCACTATATTTATCCATAATAATTGAGTGATTTGATTGAGATATATCTTTAGGCCAAGTTACAGGTAGTTTTCCTGTAAATGGCTTATCTCCAAATAAAACATCACTAATACCCAATCCTTCAGTTCCTGGTAACCAAGCCATTACAAAGGCATCCCAATTATTAATTTCATAGGTTACAATAAGTGGTCGACCTGCAAGCATAAGCACAACGACAGGTAATCCAGTTTGATAAGCTTGTTCTAGCGCTTCTAGATTTCCTTCCATCGCTGTATTTGATGTTAATGATAAACTGTTATTATCTCCTTCAAATTCTGCATAAGGTTTTTCTCCAATAACAACAACTACAACATCTGCTTTATCTTTATCGTTTGTACTAGTATAAACATTTCCATTTGATGCTTCTTTAAATGCTTCTAGAATTGTAGTTCCTGCTGTTAATTCAGAATTAGTAGAACCTTGCCAACTTATTGTCCAACCGCCACATTGATAACCTATATTATCAATACCCGGACCTAGAAGAAGTATATTTTCATTTTTAGATAAAGGTAAGACATTATTATCATTCTTTAATAATACTAATGACTTAGATACCGCTTCTCTAGCTACATCTAAATATTCTTGTTTTCTAAAATCATCTTGACTTGCCTTATCAATTTTATAATTATCAAATAAACCTAGATCAATTTTAACCATTAAAATTCTTCTAACAGCATCATTGATTCTCTCTTTTGAAATTAAACCATCATTGTAAGCACTAATGATAACATCATAAACATCTTGCCAAGTTTCTTCTAGCCAACTACCATTAGCTTGCATAATCATATCAACACCAGCGTTGATACTTCTAGCAACTTTACTTTTTAAACTATTACCACTTAATTGTAAAATAGCATTATAGTCACTAATAACGATTCCTTCAAACCCAAGTTCGCCTTTTAAAACGTCGTTTAACCAATAACTGTTTTCATGCATTTTTACATTATTAAGCGAACTATAAGAAGGCATAATTGTTTTAACACCAGCTTCTACTGCTTTTTTATATGTATCAAGGAATAATTCTCTTACTACTTCTTCACTAGCAAACGATTCACCTTGGTCTCTTCCATTTTTGGTAAATCCATCAAGTAAATAATGTTTTGCTGTAGCCAATACATTTTCACTTTGTAATCCTTCAATTAAAGGTATAGAAAGGTCTTCTACAATTTTAGGATCCTCACTATAACTTTCATAACTTCTTCCCCATTTAATATCTTGAACTGCCGCAACTGAAGGAGCATAAGTCCAGTGATGACCTAAAGCCTTCATCTCTTTAGCAGTAATCTTTCCAATTTCATACATTAAATCTGGATCATTTGCAGCTCCTAATCCTATATTATGAGGGAATATTGTCGCATTTTTGACATTATTATGACCATGAACTGCATCAATTCCATATAAAATAGGAATTTGTAAATCATTACTCATAACATAGTTTTGATAATTATTAGACATCGTTGTCCAATCAATTAAGCGGTTGGTTCCAGGGACTGAACCTCCACCACTGAAAATAGAACCTAAATAATAATTTTTAGCTTCCTCATAATTAGCACTATTACGTTCAACTTGAAGCATTTGTCCAACCTTTTGTTTTATAGACATTACATCTAATAATGAATCAGCCTTCTCTATAGTCGACATTGAAGGAGTCCATTTTTCTCTTACTGTAACAGGTGTATCCTCTAGTTCTCCTATAGAAGAACTTTCACTAATTGATGAAACAATAATTGATGATGATGAATTAATATCTTCGCATCCCATTAAAATAAAGATAATACTCATTAAAAAGACTATTACTTTTTTCATAAAAACCTCACCTCAATAGTACTACTCTAATACGTTTTAGTTAAAACGCAATGTTAGTAATAACTTAACTTCTTTCCATTGTCATTATAACAATATCAAAGGGCTTACACAAGCACTAATAGGTAGGTTGCTTTTTAAGAACATCAAAAAACTACCATATAAAAAAGCCTTGCCATATTAGCAAAACTATTAGTATTGATACTATATAACTAAGGAGATCTATTTAATTCTTCTAAGCCTAAATCTTTAATATATAATTCATGCTTATAATTTGGAATATGTATTAAAAAAACGCGTCTATGATGACGCGTTAGTTTGCTTCTACAACAACTTTCTTTTTATTTAATGCAAAGAATTTAAGGAAGTATCCAATTGCCGCTAAACCATTAACAACAAACAATATTATTAAAGGCCACTGGATAAGGACAACTTTACTACTACCAGCTAATATAACTATATATGTAATTAGTGATATAATAAAGACTGTTGTGAATCTAATAACTTCAAATAACTTATTTTCTTTTATATACATTGTAGCGATCGATAAGACGAGATTAGCAAAACATAATAACACTGTTAAGAAAGCAAAGATTTTTACAACTGGACCATGACCAATTGAAGGAATTACTTGCTCAGCAGTTTTTGGTATAACTAAGTTATATAAACTATAGCCATCTACAAATTGATAAACACTAATGAAACACATATATAAACTAACTAACGCTATTGATGTTGGTAATATCGATAAATTATTCCAACTATCTTCTTCATATTTAGCTAACCAAGGTTTTTCTTGAATGCTAAACTCATATGTTGATTTAGTACGATTTAAAGCGCATTTAGCATGAATTGCCACGATTAATTGAATAAAAGTTAAAACTCCTGCGACAATGTAATGCTGTAAAACCTCTTTTGGAGATCCAATTGATATCATTGTACTAATTAAAATCAGAAGAGCAAATAATGTACTAATTACTCGCCAAAAATCAAATCCAGCATACATTTTACTTTTATATGAACGTAAAATTAAACCAAATGTTATTGTTAAAGCTAAATGAATAAAAATACTTATAAAAATTAAAATGCTTGATCCGATTAATATTAAATGAATCTCATCTGTTGCACTTTGTGGTAAAAAGACTTTTAAAATACTACCTTTTTGAATAACCTGAGTTAAAGTAAGATAGGCAATCATAAGTGTCGTAAAGAACATAAAGCGGAATGGATAATCATAAGTATATCTTTCATATACTCGATGACGAATTACTTTAAAATCAAAGATTAATTCGAAGAGCGCTATTAATACCATGACATATAATGAATTAAAGATAAACCCACCATAAAGACATGCACCTAGCAAAGATGCAGCTAAGAAAAATCTAATTCCATGACGCATTAAACTAGTTAAATAAAATATTTTTAAATCATAAATCCTGGAAGTAAAGAGTGAAATTACGACATCTACAATTAAACTGAACTGAAATAAAAGAATTATCACTCTAATATCAAAAGCAAAGTTATCAATATTATTGAAGAAATCAAAATTTGAGATTAAATGAAAAGTTTCAAAACCATATATGATTTCTCCATTATTCATATAAAATGGCAAAACAACAAATAAAAATAAGGCAAGTGCACTTAATATGATAAGCGTGCTTTTTATTTTTCTTGCTTCACTAAAACTTAATACACTGTTTGATATTTCAACATCTCTAGTATTCATAGTTTCACCTCTTTGTTTATTTTAACATTTAAACATACTATATTCAAACACTTATCTAATATTTATATAAATTTAATTTAAAAAACAACTTCCCTTTTATATAGATATCAATATAATATTGTTATTTTTTATTTTCATCTTGCAAACATGTGTATTTAATTTGTTTTATATAAAAATGTGTCGCATTTTAGC
>DUOZ01000083.1 GCA_012838555.1 bacterium
AACTACTCATTTTAAAGGATTTTTTAGAGTCGGTATTTATTTTCCGTGTATCATTTCAGGAATGGCAGTTGCAATTATGTGGAGTTTTATCTTTGATTCAAATCAAAGTTCAATGTTAAATTCCATTATTAGATATTTTGGTGGAAAACCATTTTTATGGCTTGATGATAAAAGATGGAATATACCTTTAATTGTTTTAACAATGACCTGGCGTGGAGCAGGTGGTACAGTTTTAATCTATTTATCAGCCTTTCAAACGGTAGATACTAATTATTATGAAGCTGCAAGGTTAGACGGTGCTTCTTTATTCCAACGTCTTAGATATATTACTTTTCCAAGTATTAAAAACACAATCTTATTGCTGTTTATCTTACAAGTTATTAGTGTCTTGCAAGTCTTTAATGAACCTTTAGTTATGACTAATGGTGGAGGACCGGTTAACTCCTCTTTATCATTAATGTTACTTAGTTATTTATACTTTACAGAAAATAGTTTTGGTAGAAGTGCTGCAGTAGGTGTTATTTTAGCAACTTTAATTATTGTTTTAACACTAATTTACTTCTACTTTGTTAAAAAGACAAGTAAGGAGGAATAAATATGCAAAAATTACTTAATAAAAGAGAAGGCATAGTTAATTTCTCCGATTATAAAAAACTAAGATATCGAATTCTTTATTTTGTTTCACTATTTGTTTTATTTTTGGCAGTAGCTATTGCAATATCACCAGTCTTATGGTTATTTATTACCTCATTTAAATCAACAGATGAGTTATATCAAATACCTTATCAATTATTTCCAAAAAACTTTGATTTAAATAAGATTGTTGAAGTATGGAATTCAATTAATTTTGGTAGGTATTATTTAAACTCTTTAATCGTTGTTATAGGGGCAGTGGTATGTTCTGTTGTCTTTAATGGGTTATTAGCTTATGTGATTGGAATTATTAAACCTTGGGGTTATAAAGTGGTTAATTCTTTAATTTTATTATCTTATATGATTCCTGCTGTTGCTAGTATGGTTCCTTTATCAGTTAACATTACTAGACTAGGTTTAATCAATTCATATTTACCGCTATGGTTTGTTTTTGGAGCAAATGCTTATTACTTTGTTATTTTTAAAAATTATTTTTCATCAATTCCTAAGGTTTTGTTTGAAGCAGCAAGAATTGATGGATGTAGTGATTTTGGTATCTTTTTTAGAATCATTTTTCCTTTAAGCAAACCAATTGTCGGAGTTATTGCTATATTTACAACAACTGCAGCTTGGAGTGATTTTTTACTACCACGAATAGTTTTAAAAGCAGATCCTTTATATACAGTAATGGTTAAGATTTATGAAATTCATGATAATTTGGCAACGTCAAATTTTGGACCTGATCGTTTATTAATGCTTTTAATTATTTCGATAATACCTCAAATCATTTTATTTACAATTTTCCAAAAGCAAATAACGATGTCAGTAGCACTAAGTGGTATGAAAGAGGGATAATATGTCAAAAGTAGCAACTACTTATTTAGAAGTTCATCCTTGGCTTGTAATTGAAAAAGGTTATCATGAAGAAAGAACACTAGTCTCAGAATCAATCTTTTCCCTTGCAAATGAATATCAAGGAGTAAGAGGATTCTTTGATGAAGGCGGAAATATTCCTACCTTAAGAGGAACTTATTTTAATGGTGTTTATGAGTATGCTAAAGAAGATACACCAATTAGTTATAAAGGGATTATTAAAAGAACACATTTTATGATTAATAGTGTTGATTATCTAAAGACAATGATTAAAATTAATGGACAAATCTTAGATTTAAAAAGTTCAACAGTTAATAACTTTATTCGTGAACTTGATTTAAGAAGTGGGTTATTAACTAGGGAATTTGATTGGATTATAAATAACAATTTAAGTGTAAAGATTCGTTTTGAACGTTTTTTAAGTATGAATGATTGTACAAGAGCTTTCCAAAGAATAACAATTATACCTACATCATCTTGTCAATGTGATTTCAAGTTAAGTTTAGATAGTAATGTGATTCATTGGGGTAAAGATTGCTATTGGAATGGGTTAACTAATTACCAAAATGATGATGTTATTGGCATAATGAATGAAACGTTAACAACCAAACAAAGATTACTATCTTTAATGAAAGTAGATATAAATAAAGGTACAAATAAAAAAATTGAATTTTCTGATATGAGAGTCGATTTAGAGTGCGCGGTTAATTTAAACGCAAACGAAGAGTTAGTAATTACTAGATATGTAAGTAATATTGTGGAAAAGGACCCAAGTATAGATATTGATTCAATCTTTAATAAAGGATTAAAGGATGTATTGGAATCATTTATTCTTGGTTTTGAAAAGCAATTAGATTCTAATATAAAATATTGGGATAATATTTGGAATAAATCAGATATTGAAATTGTTGGTGATGATTTAAATCAACAAGGGATTAGATACTGTATTTTTCAATTAGAACAAACATATCATGGTTATTCCTCAACAAATAATATTGGTGCTAAAGGTTTAACAGGTGAAGCTTATAGTGGGCATGCTTTTTGGGATACAGAAACCTATTGTTTGCCATATTATTTATTTAATAATTTAGAGGCTGCTAAAAACTTATTAATGTATCGTTATAACACCTTACCTCAAGCAAGATTAAGGGCTAAAGAATTAGATTGTGATGGAGCATGTTATCCTATAGCAACCTTAAATGGTTATGAAGCTTGTAACTTATGGCAGCATGCTTCATTGCAAATTCAACCTACTACAGCAGTCGCCTATGCTATATATCATTATGTTAATTTCACCAAAGATGTAGATTTCTTATTAAAATATGGATTAGAAATGTTGCTAGAAATCTCCAAATTTTTATTATCTAGAGGACAATGGAATCCATCTCACACTCATTTTTCATATTATTGTGTTATGGGACCTGATGAGTTTCAAATGATGGTAAATCATAATACTTATACTAATTACATGGCTAAAAGGACTTTTGATTATACTTTAGAACTGATTAGCAAATATAAAGATACTAAAGAATGTCAAAGAGCATTAAGATTAACTAAAACCGATGATAAAATGCTTGAATCATACAAAAATGCAAGTGAAAAGATGTATATCTTATATAATGAAAAAACAAAGTTATTTGAACAACATGATGGTTATTTTGACTTACCCCATATTGATATTAAAACCATACCTGTTACAGATTTTCCATTATATTCTCACTGGTCATATGATCGAATTTATCGTAATGATATTATTAAACAACCTGATGTTTTAATGTTTTTATTCTTATACAATCAAAGTTTCTCATTAGATATTAAAAAAGCCAATTATGAATTTTATGAGCCTAGATGTATTCATGAATCATCATTATCTCCTTCTATTCATTCAATCTTAGCTTCTGAACTAGGTAAAGATGAAGAAGCACTAAAGTTTTTTGGTTTTTCAACTAGAATGGATTTAGATGATTATAATCGTAATACTAATGAAGGATTACATTTAACTAGTATATTTGCAGCATGGGTTACCATTGTTTATGGTTTTGGTGGTCTTAGAAGTGATGGAGAAATCCTAACTTTAAATCCTAGATTACCATCAATTTGGGAAAAATATTCATTTAACATTACTTATCAAGGTGCAAAATTAAAATTTCTCATTTATAAAGAAGGTGTCGAAGTTATTAATCAAACTAAAATACCTATAAAACTTAAAATATATAATAAAGAATATGAAATTGTTGATAATTTAAATTTAAAGGGTGAATTATAAGTGAAAATAAAAGGTATCATTTTTGATTTGGATGGTGTTTTAGTTCATACTGATAAATATCATTATTTAGCATGGAAGGAAATGGCAGATAAAGAAGATATTTATTTTAATGAAGAAATTAATCATCTATTAAGAGGAGTAAGTAGATTAGAAAGTTTAAATATTATCTTAAGAAATGCTAAAAAAACATATACGGAGGAACAAAAACTTGAATTAGTTAATTTTAAGAATAAAATTTATCGTGAGTACTTATCTAAAATGACTAAAAATGATGTTTCTAGTGATGTTTTAAAGACTTTAAACGAACTAAAACAAAGAAAATTTAAATTAGCAGTTGGATCAT
>DUOZ01000084.1 GCA_012838555.1 bacterium
AAAAGATTAACAATTATTTTCTAATTGAAACAAAAAACACCAGTTATCTTTTAAGTGTAGATGAAAAGACTAATTTATTAGCACATCATTATTATGGCAAAAAAATAAAAATACATGATTATGAACCTTTAATTGGAAAATTAGATGGTGGAGCAGGAACAGCGATTTTATATGAAGGAAAAGAAAATAAATTCATTCATTATATGGATTTAGAGTATTCCACGATAGGTAGAGGAGATTATAGAGAAAGTAGTATTATTCTTTTTAATGAAAAATTAGGTTATACTTTCGATTTTAAATATGAGAGTTATCAAATTATTGAAAATAATATCGTTGAAGAACCCATACCTCATAGTAAAAACTATGATCAGGTATTAATTATCACTTTAAAAGATGAAGTAGCAGGTTTAAAATTAGAACTTTATTATAAAGTTTTTGAAGAATATGATGTTATTTCTAAATATTGTAAATTAATCAATGAATCTAGTGATACTTATATAGTGGAAAGATTAATGTCATCTCAAATCGATTTTAAAGATGGTGATTTCACCTTAATGACTTTTGATGGTAATTGGGGTAAAGAAAGACATGTTCATGAAAGAGATTTAACTGTTGGTATTTATACTAATGATTCAAAAATGGGAATTAGTTCAAATATGCATAATCCTTTAACAATTTTAAAAAGGAAAAAGACAACAGAAAATCAAGGTATTGCTTATGGATTTAACTTAATTTATAGCGGTAATCATCAAACTTTCTTTGAAGTAAGTATTAATAATAAATTAAGAGTCTTATCTGGAATGAGTTTTTATGCATATAAAAAAAATTTAAAAGAAAATGAAAGTTTTATGACTCCTGAAAGTATAATAACCTTTTCGAGTGATGGATTAAACGGATTAAGTCATAACTTTCATGAATTTACCTTAAACTGTATTATCCCATCCAAATTTAAAAATTATTTACGGCCAATTGTGATTAATAATTGGGAGGCAACCTACTTTAATTTTGATGAAGAAAAATTATTAAAATTAGCTAAAGTTGCCAAAAAATTAGGAATAGAAATGTTTGTCTTAGATGATGGTTGGTTTGGTCATAGAGATAATGATCGTTCATCTTTAGGAGATTTTTATGTAAATAGTAAGAAGTTGCCGCATGGATTAAAATATATAGTTGATAAAGTTAATAAGATTGGTTTAGATTTTGGTTTATGGTTTGAACCAGAAATGATATCTGAAGATAGTGATTTATACAGGAAGCATCCTGACTGGGCAGTAAAAGTACCAAGAAGAAAACCATCAATTGGAAGAAATCAACTTGTCTTAGATTTAACTAAAAAGGAAGTTCAAGATTATTTAATAGATGAAATATCAAAAATTTTATCATTATGTAATATTAAATATGTTAAATGGGATTTTAATCGACCGATAACAGATATGTATTCAACTTCACTTTCAAATAATGGCGAGTTTTTCCATGAATATATTCAAGGATTATATAGGATTTTAGATACTCTAACAAAAAGATTCAGTGATATATTATTTGAAGGATGTGCTAGTGGAGGTAATCGTTTTGATTTAGGTATGTTATGTTATATGCCTCAAACTTGGACATCAGATAATACTGATTATTATGAAAGATTATTTATTCAAACGGGTACGACCTATGGATATCCGTTATCCTCAATTTCGAATCATGTTTCTTCAATACCTAATCATCAAACATTAAGAAAAACACCTTTAGCTTCTAGATTTCATTTAGCTTGTTTAGGTGTATTGGGTTATGAATTAAATTTGCTTGAATTAACTAGTAGAGAACAAAAAGAGATTAAAAAGCAAATTGAGTTTTATAAAAAATACCGCCATATATTCCAATATGGAACCTTATATCGAAGTGAAAAGACTATTTTTAATAGTAATGTGACAACCTTCACGGTCGTAAGTAAAGATAAGAAGGAAGCAGTTGTGATTTTGTGCCAAGGGTTAGTTAAAATGGCTCAACAAGAAGATGTTATATATGTTGATGGATTAGATAATGATACTTTATACGAATTCTATAATTTAAAACATCATCTCAATATAAAAATGTTTGGTGGTCTATTAAATGTGGTTTCACCAATTAAAGTTAAGATAAATGGAGTAGTCCATAAGGCAATTT
>DUOZ01000085.1 GCA_012838555.1 bacterium
AAAAGACTTCTTGAAGAAGTAGATTTAGATGAAGAATTTGAAAATATTCAAAAAGAATTAAGAGAAAAATCAACTAAAAGAGATAAGTTAATTAAAAGACTTGGTGTCATTGAAGCATTTAGATCATCAGGAAATAAACCTGAATGGATGATTCTTGATGTCTTACCTGTTATTCCACCTGAATTAAGACCTATGCTTCAATTAGATGGTGGAAGATTTGCGTCAAGTGACTTAAATGACTTATATCGTCGTGTTATAACAAGAAACTTACGTCTTAAAAAGTTAAAAGATATTAATGCTCCATCTGTTATCTTGATGAATGAAAAAAGAATGCTTCAAGAAGCAGTTGACGCTTTAATTGATAATGGTCGTAGATCAAAACCTGTTACTGGTACAAGTTCTAGACCACTAAAATCACTATCACACGCCTTAAAAGGTAAGCAAGGACGTTTCCGTCAAAACTTACTTGGAAAACGTGTTGACTATTCAGGTCGTTCAGTTATTGCTGTTGGACCAGACCTTAAGATGAATCAATGTGGAATTCCACGTGAAATGGCTGTTCAATTATTTAAGCCATTTATCGCTCATCAATTAATTTCAAGAGGTCTTGCTAATGGCCATAAAGCAGCCGAAAAATTAATTGAACAATCAGATGAAAGAATTTGGGATATTGTTGAAGAAGTAATTAAGGATCATCCGGTCTTATTAAACCGTGCTCCAACATTACACCGTTTAGGTATTCAAGCGTTCTATCCTAAATTAGTTAAAGGAAGAGCTATTCGTCTTCATCCATTAGTTACTCCAGCATTTAATGCTGACTTTGATGGTGACCAAATGGCAGTTCACGTTCCATTAGCTGAAAATGCAATTACAGAAGCTAAAGAATTGATGTTAGGTTCTAAAAACATTCTAGGACCAAAAGATGGAAAACCAATTGTTACTCCAGGTCAAGACATGGTTTTAGGGAATTATTATCTAACATTAGAAGAAACAGCTGAAGAATATAGAAAACGTGCTGAAATTTATCGAGCTAATGGTGAATATGATAAAGCTGAATTGTTTGAATTATATGCTGATTCTGAAGGTAAAGTCTTTAGATCACCTGAAGAAGCAATTAAGGCATATGAAACAAATCATATTCACTTACATAACCGAATCGCTGTTAAAGCAAGTAGTTTATCTAAGACTTGTTTGACACCTAGACAAAAAGGTTGTTATTTATTAACAACAGTCGGTAAATTAATCTTTAACCAAATTTTCCCTGATAAATATAACTACTTAAACAGAGTAGACGATATTGAAAGTGAAAATACAGGTACTGATGAAGATTATGTAGAATTCGGTACAAATGTTAAGGAAGTTATAGCTTCCCGTCCACTTAATAAACCATTTGCAAAAAAACATTTAGGTTTAATCATCAATGTTATTTTCAATTACTTTGGAACAGAAGTAACTGCGATTATGCTTGATAAATTAAAAGATCAAGGATTCAAGTATGCTACACTCTCAAGTGTTACTGTTGCTATCTCTGATATCGATCCAGTTGAAAATAAAGATGAGTTACTAAAGACAGCCGATCTTGAAGTTGAAAAGATTCAAGAATTATACAATGAAGGTTTATTAACTAAAGATGAACGTCACTATAAGATAATTGGTATCTGGGAAGGTGTTAAAAATCAGATTCAAAAACAACTTACCGCACAATTAGCTAGAGATAAACGCAATCCAATCTTTATTATGGGGGATTCAGGTGCGCGTGGTAATGCTCAGCACTTTACTCAATTATCTGGTATGCGTGGATTGATGAATAACCCGGCTGGTGAAATCATTGAGTTACCGATTAAATCTTCATTTAGTGAAGGGTTATCAGTTTCTGAGTACTTTATTTCAACTCACGGTGCTAGAAAAGGTGGAGCCGATACAGCTCTTAAAACTGCTGAATCAGGTTACTTAACTAGACGTTTAGTTGACGTTGCTCAAGATGTTATTGTCAGAGAAGAAGACTGTGGTACTGACCATGGCTTTAAAGTTACTGGTTTATATGATGAAAATGATACAAGTGTTGTTGATTTAACTCTTGAATCAGTTGTTGGTAGAGTATCAGCAGTTAATATATCTGATCCAAATAATCCAAATATAAATATTCTTCATCGAGGAGAATATATCAATAAAGAAAAGAATGAAATCTTAAAGAATTCAGGAATAACTAAAGTTACCATCTATATGAATAAGATTGAATCATTAGATGAAAGACTTGCTGGACGTTATTCAATGAGAGATGTTATCCATCCTTTAACTGGTGAAATACTAGTTAAAGCTGGTGATGTAATTGATGATAATGTGGCAAAACGCATTTACCTTTCTGGAGTTAGTGAAGTAGAAGTAAGAAACCTCTTTGGTTGTATTTCTAAAGATGGTGTCTGTGTCAAATGTTATGGACGTAACTTAGCAACAGGTGATGTTGTTAAAGTTGGTGAAGCTGTTGGTATTATGGCAGCTCAATCAATTGGTGAACCTGGTACTCAGTTAACGATGCGTACATTCCACACCGGTGGTGTTGCTGGTGGTGCGGACATTACTCAAGGTTTACCACGTGTTCAAGAGTTATTTGAAGCTAGAAATCCAAAAGGTGAAGCAATTATTTCTGAAATTGCCGGAGAAGTTGTTGAAATCTCTAAAGATACTGAAAGTGGAAAATCAAATGTTGTCGTTCAACATGTCTTTGATAAAAAGACTAAAACAATTACTTCTAATGAAATAGCTTTTGAAAACTTCGAATACCTTGTAGGTACTAAGTTCGAAGATCACGGAAAAACAATTTTAACTGGTCTTAACGAAGAAGAAGTTCTAGTTGAAATACCAGGTACAATTGTTGATGTCTCAAAAGATGAAACTAATGTCACAATTATAATCAATATTTCTGACAATCCAATTAAGAGAGTTAACAACCCTGTTGTTAATGTCGATCTTAAAAACAATTCAACTAATAAGTACAATGTTACTGTTAAATATGTTGAAGAAAAAGCTTATACTACTCCATTTAACTCAACATTAAGAGTTAAACTGGGTGATAGCGTGTTAAATGGTGATAAAATCACAGAAGGTGCGATTAATCCTAAGAAATTACTTGAAGTTTCAGATGCAACAGCAGTTCAACGTTATATCTTAAAAGAAGTTCAAAAGGTCTATCGCTTACAAGGGATTGAAATTTCGGATAAACATATTGAAGTAGTAGTACGTCAAATGTTAAAGAAAATGGTTGTCCTTGATGGTGGAGACGCTGAATTGTTACCTGGAACTAAAGTTGATATTCATGAATTTACAAATCTTAACAATGATATCTTACTTAAAGGAAATCGCCCAATCTATGCTAGACCACTCTTACTTGGAATTACCAAAGCTTCACTTGAGACTGAATCATTCTTATCTGCTGCTTCATTCCAAGAAACAACTAGAGTGTTAACAGATGCAGCGACAAAAGGTAAGATTGATAATCTACATGGCTTGAAGGAAAATGTTATCATTGGTAAGATTATTCCTGCAGGTACAGGCTTTGAACTAAATCAATCTGATGATTCTAACGAATAAGTAAATGTCTAATAAATAGACTAGCATTAAACAAAAAGGATTGGACAATCGTTCAATCCTTTTTAAAGGTGGTAGAAAAATGAGTAAATCTAAAAGTTCAACCATAGCATTGTTAATAGTTGCAGTTATATGGGGTGGAGCATATTTAGGTGTAGGGAGTGCAATTAATGCAGGATGGGAAACTTTTCCATTATTATTAGTTAGAGGGTTTTTAGGTGGAAGTGTCGTCTTATTATTCACTCTTAAAAAGAATTGGAAAAATAGAGCTTTATTTAAAGATGGAATAATAGCTGGTACATTTTATTTTTTTGGCTTTGCTTTTCAAACATTTGGCCAAAAACTTTCACTTATCTCTAATATAGCTTTTTTAACGGCATTAAATATCGTCTTTGTACCTATAATTGAAATCATTATTTATAAAAGGAAAGTTAGGCTTCAATTAGTTATTGCTTCTTTATTAGCTTTTGTTGGTGTTAGTTTTCTAACATTTGAACAATCAATTAGTTTAAGATGGGCTGATATTTTAGGAATATTGTGTGCAATTTGTTTTGCTTTTCAAATTGTATATATTAAAAAGAGTGCATCAAAACATGATCATGACCCACTTCAACTAACGGTTGTTCAATTATATACAATGGGATTCTTAAGTTTACTTGGTATGTTTGTCGCAAATGAAACTTATTTCACTTTTAAAGGAATAGAAGGAGTTTTATATGCTGCATTATTATCTAGTGCTCTAGCATCTGTAATTCAAATTTGGGCTCAAAAGAATATTAGTTCTTCAAAAGCAGGAGTTATTATTGGATTAGAAGCCTTATTTGCAACTATCTTTGCTGTTATGTTTAATTATGAGACATTAACTAATAATATTATTATAGGTGGAATTATAATGTTAAGTGCTATAATTCTAACTGAAATTGATTTTAAGAAACAAAATGAAATCACTAAGTATAAAATTTAAGATGTTTGAATATAATATAATCTGGATTTTATAAAATCTAAATAAAAATTATTGACTTTGAGAATGCATTAATGTAAAATTAATCGTGCTGTATGGGTACATGCATTTTAGGTTGGATTAAAAGGTCTTTGAAATTAAAGACCTTATAAATTTGAATAATATGAAACGCCTGGAATTGTGTGTTCATACTAAAGAAGAAAGGAGGAACCAGTATGCCAACAATTAATCAGTTAGTCCGCCAAGGTCGTAAGAAGGTAACATATAAGTCAAAGTCTCCTGCACTAGCTAGAGGATGGAACTCACTTCGTAAAGAAGTAACAAAAACTTACTCCCCACAAAAACGTGGTGTATGCACACGTGTTGGAACCATGACTCCTAGGAAACCTAACTCAGCATTACGTAAATATGCGCGTGTTCGCTTAAGTAATGGTGCTGAAGTTACTGCATATATCGGCGGTGAAGGTCACAACCTACAAGAACACAGTGTAGTTCTAATAAGAGGTGGCCGTGTTAAAGACCTACCAGGTGTCCGCTATCATATCGTTCGCGGTACATTAGATAGTGCTGGTGTTGAAGAACGCAGACAAGGTCGTTCACTATATGGAACAAAGAAGCCGAAATAAAATAAATTTAATGATATTTATATAAAATGTAAAATAATATAAGGGAAGGAGGAAATGAGTATGCCACGTAAGGGTAATGTAATAAAACGTGATGTCTTGCCTGATCCAATTTACAATTCCAAGCTAGTAACACGTTTGATTAATAAGATTATGCTTGACGGTAAAAAAGGAACAGCACAACAAATTCTGTATGCTGCATTCAAAAAAGTTGAAGCAAAAACAAATCGTAGTGCAATCGAAGTGTTTGAACAAGCTTTAGGTAATATTATGCCAGCTTTAGAACTAAAGGTACGTCGTGTTGGTGGCGCTAACTACCAAGTACCAGTTGAAGTATCAGCAGAACGCCGCGTCTCATTAGGATTGAGGTGGATTGTTAACTATTCTCGTTTACGCAATGAAAAGACTATGGAAGATAGACTTGCTAACGAAATCATTGATGCTGCAAACGGTTTAGGACAATCTGTCAAAAAACGTGATGACACTCATAAGATGGCTGAAGCCAATAAAGCCTTCGCACACTACCGCTGGTAGTTAGGGGGAAAAGAAGATGCCTCGTCAATTTTCGCTAGAAAACATCCGTAACATCGGTATCATGGCTCATATCGATGCGGGAAAAACAACAACCACTGAAAGAATTCTCTATTACACAGGTAAAATCCATAAGATGGGAGAAACTCACGAAG